>DKUR01000056.1 GCA_002490775.1 Lachnospiraceae bacterium UBA7199
TTTGTAATATTCATTTTAGGATTGAATAAAATATATTAAGCAAAAGATATTAAGATTTTTTTAAGGTTGACATAAAAAATATTAAAATAGACTCAAAAATATGTTTTAAAGAAAAAAATATGTTATTCTATAAATTATTAAAAAAGCAATAAGCGTGAGGAGTTTTAAATATGAAAAAGATGAAATTATCTCAAAGAATATTTTTCTTACTTTCCACTGTGTTGATTATATTGCAGCTAAGTGGGTGCAGCAAACATATGGAGGAAACTAACGTAGGGGAAGACGCAGCATCTGAGGATGTAATTATTACGGAAACTGGTGAAACCATTGAAAAAGAGCAGCCAACGCCTGAAGTAGCGCCAACTCCGGCACTGGAAAACGCAAATATAGATCCGGCATTACTTGTGGAGCCGGAAGTGGAGCAGAGTGATGTGCAGGAAGAGACGATAGAATATGATGATGGAAAGCTACAGATTGTATTTTTAGGGGATAGTATCTTTGACAATCATAGGGATGGCACTGGCATTCCGGGACGAACGGCGGCCCAATGTGATGCCAATGGTTATAACTTGGCAATCGGAGGAACTTCAGCGTCGGTCGAATGGTATGAGCATACTGGATATGAGGAGTGGACGTCAAGGAGCTTAGTGGGTGTAGTAAACGCAATGGCAGAATATATTCCAACAGATATTTTTGCAAATGACACTGCAACTAAGACAATTTTGGATGATCCTAATATAGATTTTTCCAAGACAGACTACTTTGTGGTTGAATATGGAATGAATGATTTTCTTAATACTCATCCGATGACCGTGAAAGATGCGCCTTCAGGTACGAAATCTTATGTGGGTGCATTGAATTATTCAGTAGAAACATTAAAATCTATAGCACCTGATGCAACCATCATTTTGTGTTCCCCGACTTATGCTCAGTTTTATAACGGAGATTGGATGATTGGAGATGGAAACAGCATCAATAATGGTTATGGAACATTATTTGATTATAAAGGGAGCTGCGAGTATGTTGCAAATGACCAACAAGTATTATTTTTTAATGCTTATCAGGATCTGGGAATAGATGGATATACAGCGGATGAATATTTAGAGGATGGGATTCACCTTACGGATAAAGGCAGACAGCTTTATGCAGATGCACTTACTAAATTAATATTAAAATATGAGGAAACAAAGAATAATTAATTGAGTAAAGATGTGCCAATGCGCTTTGCGTGTTGGCACTTTTGTGTTACTATAATAGCGTATGTTTCTTATAAAATTATATAGTAAAGCAGTGATGTGTTTAAGACAAAATGTTAGGAGTAATGAAAATGACTGAAAAAAAGAGACGGTTATATTTATATATTGAGACGATATTGTTGGTATGGTTTGCAATTTTTACATTTGTGAATGCTGATGCGCAGTCCTTATGGGCAGACGAATTGTCATCTATAGGGTATATCAGAAATGGACTCAGTTTAAAGGAGATGTTTCAAACCTATCTGTATTTGGATACTAATCTGCCGTTATATTCAGCAATACTGTATTTTTGGTACCGGATCGTTCCATATGGAGAGCAATTTTTACTGATACCGTCTATCTTGTTTTGTATGGGAGGAATTATTTTTTTAGCAGCAGCAGTCAAAAGGCTTTTAGGTGAAAGAGCAAGTTTTATAGCTTTTTGCCTGGGTTGTAGTTCAAATGCAGTGATCTGGCAGGGGGCATGGGAAGTCAGATGCTATAGTTTGGTGTTTTTTTTATCAGCATTTGCAACATGGGCGTATATCAACAAAACATTGCATGAAAACAGCAAGGGGCTGTTTGTTTATGGACTTGCAGTGGTATTGTTTTTGTGGACGCATTGGTTTGCGTGTATTTTGCTGGCTTTTTATGGTCTGGCGGATTTATATTTTATTATTCGAAAAAAATGTTCATGGAAAGCGCTGCTATGTTATCCATTAGGTTTGCTGATATACTGCCCTTGGCTTATTGTTTCCTTTGCAAGTAAGTCAAGTGAATTACAGGACTTTTGGGCCGAAGTGCCTCAGTGGAAAAATATGCCTTGGACGATTTTATTCTTTTTAGGGGGAAGGCGCATTTTGTGGTATATCTGCCTCGTGACAGGGGGGGTATTATGTATTAAAGCAGTTATTAGCTTTTTTTATAAGCGCATGGAGCGAAATGTAATTATTGATTTAGGATGTATATGCACTTTGTCAATTGGATGGGTGATTGGATTGGTATTTCTTTACAGCGCTTATCTTAATCCGAAAGGTTCCTTGTATGTAGAGCGTTATTTTATGGTGGTTGCACCACAAATATTAATAATAACAGCATGGGGAATCGAATCTTTGATTGCTTTAGCGGAAAAGATGGTACTGCATCTGAATTCAGACTGGGTAAAAAAGAGTGTTCCTGTTATAGTGAAAAGCGGTGTGGCATTAGGGTTATGTTTTTATTTTTTGATCTGTTATAAGGAAGCGTATATTAGCATAAGGAAGCCCCGTCAGGAGTTTAGATATTTGTCAGAATATTTAATCGACAAAGGAACACTGTGGAGTAATGATACTGCATTGGTAGGTTCTAACAGATATTGCGCACTGGATGGATTTATAGATTATTATTTTGTAAAGAGAGGTTATGAAGAGCCTGTAAACATTATTGACGGGAAGATTAACGAGGAAGAAGAAAGCAGATTTTATAAAAATTATAAGCAATTCACTGAAGAAGAATTACTTAATTTTAACAGGATATACTGCTTGAAAATTCATATGGGATATGATGATGCATTAAAAGAATTTTTAGAGGAAAATTATCAGCTTGTTTTAGCGGATTACGATTTAGGATTAGAAATATGGGAAAAATAGAAATTGTTGTGCAGTTGGTGTATAAATCCGTTTTGTCAGGATACTTGTATGTTTAAGGCTGGTTTGTTATAATTTTACAATATAGTGAGAAAAAGATATGGAGCGGTATAGTAAATGCAATTAAACTTAAAAGATGGTCAGAAAGTAGGCCATAATGGAAACCCTGCAGAATTTAAGAGGATGCGCTATGTGATAATAATCATGTTCATTCACATAGGGCTGACATTTTGGCTGCAAACTCATGCACAAATTGGCGGGGATGGAATTTTTACTTATACCCTTGCGAACAATCCATATTCATTTGAGTATATTGATTACACTTATAAAAGACTGCCGCAAAATAACGGATGGATAAGTGCGCATATCTTAAGGGAGAGTTATATAATTGAAGACTATGACAAATTTAATTACTCTTCTGTATACTTTCATCAGCGAATTGATAATCATCCTTTATTGTACTATACTCTTGTGCATACAGTTTGTTCCATATTTGCAAACTCATATTCCAACCTTTATACAATGATCATTAATTTGTTTTTTTTATGTGCGGTGGATATTCTAATTATTAGACTATTTTGGAAATTATATGGTAAGGCAGGTTATGCGGTTGTTCCATTTGCATTTCTTTTTTTGATGGTGGTCATGCAGGAACTGTATGTTTTGCCACGTATGTATATGGCATTGGCTTTTTTTTGCTTTTGGTATTTATATATGCATTGGAATTTTATTTCAAACGAAGAGTGGAAAAAGTCCGATCTTGTAAAAATGACAGTCTGTGTATTTCTGGGTACGCAGACACATTATTATTTTTATGTATATGCATTTTCTCTGACTGTATTTACAATCGTTTATTTGCTTTTTAAGCACAGAAAAAATAATTTATTTTGGTATGTCTATTCGGGGATTATTGGAATTGCAGTATCATGGATTCTTTTTCCCTGGATTATATGGCATATTTTTCTCAATCAAATGTCAAAGCATACAGAAATTGAGTCATGGTCTTTGAAAAAATTTAATGAGTATGTCCAATTTTTAAATGATAAGCTATTCAATGGAAGAGGTATGATTGCGATTGGAATAATTGCAGTTCTTTGCATTTGTGTTGTTTTATTAAAAAAAACTGCCAAGCCCAAGACATCAAATTTAGTGCGGTTTCATGTAATGGTATTTGGAAGTGGTTTCATATATTCATTGATTATTTTTACCTTGGATGATGCGATTTGGTATTACATGACTCCTTTATTCTTAACATTTATTTTATGGTTTTCCATGATATTGCTAGGGCTTATAGAAAGAATTGTGCCACAAAAAAGGAAAGAAGCATTGACAAGCGGAACTGCTGTAATATGTATTATTATTGTGCTTTCAATATCTGCAGTTATAGACTGGGCACAGGCTTATCTAAAGGAATATAATATTGTCGTTAATTTAAGAAATACAGCCCAGGAATATCAGCAGTATGATTGCATTTTTATTGAACAATATCAAAATAATTTATTTCAGGGATATTGGTTTGAATTTGGGGATTATGATGAATTCAAGAAGATCCCGCTTACAGATTTTCAGCAGAAAGGTATTACGAAGGAAGACTTGATGGGACGTAAAGATGATAGTGGATTGATTGTTTATGCGCCAATGGAATATGTAAATGGAAAGGAATATAAATTGCTGGCAAGCAGAGGCAGTTATGGAGTTTATGAATTGGATGATGAGGCAATACAATGAAAAATTATTTTAAATTTCTTCAAGCAAAAATTTATTTGGGCATTTTGATTGTGCTGGGTTGTGCAATGCTTGGAAGTGTGCTGGGAGCGCGAAAGGAAAGTAAGGAATCATTGCCGGAAATTACCGAAAGAGATATCCAGATACTGCAGCAGGATGATATTTCTGCGCCTGAGTTGATTGGTGTTCTTCCATTAGCAGCAGAACAAAATAAATGGTATAATTTTAAATTTGCAGGAATTTTTGGATGTTTAGGAATCCTATTATATTGTATTTTGATGGCAGCTTATCTACCATTATACAATTTTGCATTTTTTCAAGCTGTGCGAAAATGGTTAGGATTGGTGGAAAATAAATAGGTAAACAGGTAGATAATATGAATTTGCATAAAAAAATAAATAAAGCAGCAGAGCTATTGTTGGCAATAGGTATATTTACATTTTTGATACTTATCATATGTACCAATCTATTTCATTTTAATTATATAATGAATGCAGATCTTGCATCAGATGCTATTTTAGGAAAACTGATTTGGACAAGCAGGCAAATTATCCCTGACACATGGTATATTGCCGCTGAAACAAGAATCATCGGAACGCCTAATTTTGGAGCATTGTTTTATGGACTGACTGGAAACATGGTATTAGCAGAAGGTTTGGCATGTTCCCTGATGACAATTTTTATATTGTCAAGCATTTTTTACTTTGGAAAAAAGGCAGAACTGAAAAAAACAGAGACCATGCTGCTTGCCTTTTTAGGACTGGCCCTTTCTGCCAATATGGCTATTTTAGAGCTGCTATATTTGTTTGCCAGTTATTATGCAATTCATACGTCTATTTTGTTCTTTACCTTGGGGATTTATGTAGAAGGAATCCGTGAAAGAAAGTTGAAATGGGCAGATGCTTTTTTTAGTCTGGCGTTTGCTTTGTGTTTAGGAATACAGGGAGTAAGAGGGATTCTGGTAATTTATGGGCCGCTGTTTGGAATGGAAGCAATCAGGGTGATTTATCGGGGAATCAGCCGAAAGGCAGCGACGAGGGGCCATATACTTAAATCAGTACTCTCCGGGATAAAAGGTGAAAAAGCTGACTGGAACATAAGTGTATGGGTGGCAGCGCTATTGCTTTTTAGCTTTGCTGGTACCTGTTTTCCGTTTTCAACGGGACAGGAGCTTTCCAGGAATATCAGAAACGGGCTGAAAAAGCTGGTTACAGTAGTACTGCCCAATATGAGAAGGGCAATGTCATTTGATCAGGTGAATGTTTTTGGTAAGGCTTGCCTGGTGATTTTTATTCTTCTTATTTTGTATCTGTTAGCGGATATCCTGTACCGTATGTGGAAAAAGAAAGAAATTGAGGCATCAGAATGGGGATTTCTGGTTATATGTGCATCACCTGTGGTAACAGCATTGATTGTGGCATTTACTACTTTTGGAGATAGTGAAAGGTATTATTTTCTTTTGATTTTTGCAATGGCATTTGCGGCGGTTTTTGGGGGACGCAGGCTGAAACAGAGATGGAAAGTTATTGGCGGAATACTGATTGCAATTTTTGCAGTAGTCAATATTTATACGGTATACCTGCCGATTCTCAGGTCCCAGGAACCGCCTGCATCAGAATTGTATGCAGTAGGACAGTATTTGGAAGAAAATAATTATCATACCGCCTATGCAACTTTTGAAAATGCCAATACCCTTACAGTTTTGACAAATGGAAAAGTGCAGGCAGCAGCAGTGGCTTCTGTGGAAAAAATGGATATTTGTAAGTGGATATCCAGTACAGACTGGTATGTGCCCAATATGCCTTTTGAAGATAAAACAGCCTATATTATTACGGAAGCAGAGGCAGAAAGCTTTGCTTCTTTCCTTGAGAAGCATAGAGGGGAAGTGCAGTTTGCTGTTTCCATCGGCAAGTATTCCGTTTATACCTCTGATTATAATTTTTCTGTGCTGGAGTAATGAAATACAGAAAGTGAATTTTCCGGAAGCATATGGAGTTTATGGCCGGTTCCCAACGATGTGTCTAAACTTTGTGAAGGCATGTAAATGAAAAAGGAGAGCGTGGAAATGTTAGCAGTAATTTTAAGCTGGATCTATATATTTTTCATATGTTTTATAGTGGGAACAGGCATTTTGGGGTTTTGTAAGAACAAAAAATTTTCCATGACATGGTGTCTTGTGGCAGGAATTGTAGTGATTACTGTGTATGCGGAGTTTTTCAGCCTGATTGGAAAGATTGGATGGATTGCTCATCTGGTGATGCTGGCAACAGTATTTTTGTCTGGCTATTTTCGAAGAAAAAGGCTGGCTGAACTTTGGAAGGAATATAAGCCCGTTTTGTTTTCGTGGGAAGGCTTTTTTTACTTGTGTTTTCTTGTTTTAATTGCATTTTTTACCTCCAGAGGCTCCTTCCATACAGATACAAATATTTATCATGCACAGGCAATCCGGCTGTATGAAGAATATGGATTCATTAAAGGGATGGGAAACCTTCAGCTTCATTTTGCTTATAACAGCGCTTATTTTGCCTTTGCATCTATTTTTAGTTTCAACTGGCTGTTTGGACGCTCTCTTCACACCACCACAGGTTTTATAGAAGTGTTCATGTGCCTTTATGCATTTCATGGACTGAAAAGTTTTAAATTGCATAAAAGCCATATTGCAGATATGATGCGGGCGGCTATTTTATTTTATACATTAGTGATTATAACAGGAAGCATGTCACCGGCTTCCGATTATGTTACTATGTATTTTGTTCTGTTTATCATAACTGCATGGTGTGAGAATGTGGAGGCGGATAAAGATGTGGCAGTTTATTCGCTGCTGGCTGTTACCGCGGTGTTTGTAGCTACTTTAAAGTTTTCGGCCTGTCTGCTTGTGCTGGCTGTTATTTATCCGGCAGTTGTTCTTGTAAAGGAAAAACGCTGGAAAGAAACGGGAGTTTATTTAGGAAGCGGGCTGGTGATTCTTCTTCCCTTTTTCATCAGGAACTTTTTGATTTCTGGCTGGCTTTTGTATCCCTTTAATGGAATTGACCTTTTTCAGGTGGAGTGGAAGATCCCGGAAGAATATTTGTTGGTTGATGCTAATCAGATCAAAGTGTGGGGGAGATGTCTCTATGATGTGGATAAGGTAGACTGGCCAGTGTCTAAGTGGCTTTCCATCTGGTGGGAAGGACAGGAACGTTATGAGCAGATGCTGCTTGGAGCAGTTTGTCTCGGATGTGCATTACTTGTGATTCAATGGGCAGCAAAGCTTTTGAAGCATAAAAAAATAAGATGGGATTTGTTTACGCTGGAAATGACCATATTGGTGTGCATGGCGGCATGGTTTTTTATGGCACCTTTTATTCGCTATGGACTGTCCTTTTTATTTGCGGTTATTATGATTCCAGCAGGAGAATGGCTTGGTGAGGAAAAAAGGGGACTATATAGTATTGTAACCGGAGGATTGATTTTTTGTATTCTGGTATCAGTAAGCCCTTACTGGGATCATTATATTACAGATGCAGGCGTATTTGTGAAACAAAATTTAACACAACCTTATTATCTGATTCAGAAGGACTATGACAGGACGGAAGTGGGGAGCTGTGAGATAAACGGGAATCTTATTTATTATCCTGAGAGCGGAGAGATCAATGATTACCATGTTTTCCCAGGAACCTGCTATAAGCCTATGCTGGAGAGAAGTACATTGATAGGAAATGAAATTAAAGATGGATTCAAGGCGAAAGAGTGAAAGGTTGAATAAAAATGATTGACTTTTATGATAAAATTATTATAGGCGCCGGGTTGTATGGGCTTTATGCTGCTTCTTTCTGCGCGGTGAGGGGGCAGAAAGTTTTAGTTTTAGAGTATGATGACGCGCCTTTTAAACGGGCCACTTATATAAACCAGGCAAGAGTGCATATGGGATACCATTATCCGCGAAGTCTTACAACTGCGGTAAAATCGGCAGGATATTTCAGACGGTTCGTGGAAGATTTTGGTTTTTGCATTCATGATAAATTTGAGCAGATTTATGCTACGTCGGATAAGTTTTCCTGGACCAGTGCAGGCCAGTTTCGGGAATTCTGCAAAGCGGCGGGAATTAAATGCGAAGAGGCACCTGTTTCAAAATACTTTAATCCCGGAATGTGCGACGGTGCATTCCTAACCCAGGAATATACCTATGATGCAGGAATTCTGCGGAAGTTTTATGAGGAAAAGCTTGCAGGAAATACAAATGTGGACTTGCTGTTTTGCGCCCGCATCCAAAAAATAGTGAAACAGAAGAAAAGCTTCGTAGTGGAAATGGAGGATGGCAGCAGCTATGAGGCACCTTATATATTGAATGCATCTTATGCCTCAGTGAATCAAATTCTTGATAAAGTGGACGGGATAGAAAAAGAGCTGTTTCCCATTAAATATGAGTTGTGTGAAATTATTTTATGTAAACCATCGGAAGAATTGAAAAATACAGGTATTACAGTTATGGATGGCCCATTTTTTTCCATTATGCCCTTTGGAAAAACAGGTCTGCATTCTTTAACATCAGTAACCTTTACACCTCATATGACTTGTTACGATCAAAAACCAGTGTTTTCCTGCCAGAACCTTGCCGGCACCGGTTACTGTACACCGGACAATCTTGGAAACTGCAGCGGATGTGCCTGTAAGCCAGATTCTGCATGGCCCTATATGTCCCATTTAGCTGATAAATACATGAAGCCGGAATATGCGTATTCCTATGTAGAGTCGTTGTATTCTATGAAACCGATTTTAAAAGCTTCGGAAGTGGACGATTCCAGACCTACCGCCATCAAAGTAATGAGCAAAGAGCCAACCTTTATAAGCGTCCTGTCTGGGAAGATTAATACAGTGTATGATTTAGACGAGTACTTGCTTTTATAAACGTAACCTAATAATTACTAATTTGGGGAAAGGCACGAAAAAATATGGAAAAGAAATTTATTTCTATCGTAATATATCTTCATAACGCGGCAGCATATTTGAAATTCTTTTTGGACACAATTCTTCCAGTGTATGAAGAAAATTTTGAACAGTTTGAACTGGTATGTGTGGATGATGCCTGCAGCGACGAGACTGTAGAGGTATTAAAAAACTATGTGGAAACAAAAACGCTAAAGGCAATGGTCAGCGTGGTGCACATGGGATTTTTTCATGGGCTGGAGGGTGCCATGAATGCAGGGCGGGATATTGCAATCGGGGATTTTGTGTATGAATTTGATGATATTTTTGTGGACTATGAGCCGGAAGTAATCATGGAGGTATACCACAAACTGATTGAAGGGAATGATATAGTAGCCGCCAGCAGCAAGGGGAAGCTGCGTTTGACATCACGCGTCTTTTATTCCCTTTATAACAGAACAAGCAGGGGGAAAGGAAAGATTGGGCCGGAGACTTTCAGGATCGTGTCCCGGCGGGCAATCAATAGAATTAAGTCGGTAGGTCAGTATATTCCTTACAGGAAAGCTGTTTATATGAACTGCGGGCTAAATACTGCAACCATTTGTTATAATAGTAAAGATGTAAATGTAAGAATAAAGAATAAGACAGTGGCATCAGAGAGGACTACGCTGGCACTGGATTCCTTTATTTATTTTACCAATGCGCTGGAGCGTATATCTGCTATTGTCTGTGGGATATTTTTACTGATCACTGTGGGGATGGGAATTTATATTGCTTCTGATATATTGAAAGGCACCAGTACGGTAGAAGGGTGGCTTTCTACTATGAGCTTTCTGGCGTTTGGCTTTTTTGGTGTGTTTGCGCTTCTTACGATTATATTAAAATATTTATCTGTAACGTTAAACTTAATTTTCAGACAGCAGAGATATCTGGTTTCAGATATAGAAAAGGTGGTAAAAAATTGAGCAGAGAAAAATTAACCATTCATTTGTTGTTTCCAGTGTTAAATGAGCGCTTAAGGCTGCAAAGCGGAATTGACCGGACAATGAGCTATCTGAAGGAAAATGTTTCTATTCCTTATCAGGTTACGATCTTAGATAACGGTTCCGAGGATGAAACGCCCCAGATCGGCATGGCGCTGGCAGAAAAATATCCAGAGGTTTCCTACGTAAGAGTGGGAGAGCGGGGAGTGGGTGTTGCTTTTCGCAAAGGGATTGAAATGAACGAATGTGCGCTGGTTGGTTATATGGATATTGACTTATCTACAGACATTAAATATTTGGGGCGCACCATCAAGCTGTTTCAGGAAAGGAAAGAGCTTGAATATGTAAATGGAAGCAGATTTGCTAAAGAATCTGATACAAAGGGACGAAAATGGTACCGCAAAATTACTTCTATGGGGCTTGTCTTTTTATTGAAGGCAGTTTTTCATATGAAAGCAACGGATGCGGTCTGCGGATTTACTTTTTTGCGTAAAGAAACGGCAGAAAGGCTGGTTAAGGCATGCGGCAATGATAATGGCTGGTTTTATACCATAGAATTTCTACTTCGGGCCGAGCGGATGGGGGTTGTGATCTATGATATGCCGGTGGAATGGCAGGAGGATTACAATACTACCGTAAAAGTGTGGAAGACCATTAAAAATTATTTAGTGCAGATCTACAAGCTGCGAAAGACCTTTAAGGAAGAAGAAAAGAACAAAGATGTAAAGTAGGGAGAATGGAGAAAAAATGCTGAAAAGGATAGATTTATCAAGAGATTTTAGGAAACATAAAAAAGAGTATTTAGAGGCGATAGAAGCAGTTTGTGAAGAGACGGCTTTTTCGGGCGGCAGGTTTGCCGACCAGTTTGATAAAGAGTTTGCGGACTTTTGTGGCGTTCCTTATGCAGCGGGGGTTAACAATGGAACCAGTGCGCTGCATTGTGCGATGATGGCTCTTGGAATTGGCCCGGGAGATGAGGTGATCGTGCCAGCCAATACCTACATAGCAACAGCCTGGGGTGTTACCTATACGGGTGCAGTTCCGGTATTTGTAGATTGTACAAAAGACACTTGGGAGATAGATCCGGATAAGATTGAAGAAAAGATTACAGACAGGACGAAAGCGATTTTGGGGGTACATTTATATGGACAGCCCTTTGAATTTGGAAAGGTAAAAGAAATTGCGGATAAATATGGTTTATATGTGGTAGAGGACTGTGCCCAGGCTCATGGAGCGTGCTACCAGGGAAAAATGGTAGGAAGTTTAGGAGAATTAGGGTGTTTTAGCTTTTATCCCGGAAAGAATTTGTATGCTTTTGGTGAGGGCGGCAGCGTTACCTGTTATAAGAAAGCGTATTATGATGCAATCACTACCATAAAAAATCAAGGCTGTCAGGTAAGATATTACCATGATGTGGTGGGATATAATTATCGTCTGGAAGGGATTCAGGGTGCAGTTTTAAGCGTAAGTTTAGGTTTCCTGCCGGAATGGACGCATAAGCGCAGGCAGATTGGAAAACGCTATATCAGTGAAATTAAAAATCCATTGATTACAATGCAGGCACATCCGGAAAATACAGATCCGGTTTATCATTTATTTGTAATTACCGTGGAAAATCCAGATGATTTTATTGCGTATATGGACAGAAAAGGGATGGAATGTAATAAACACTATCCGGTGCCCTGCCATCTACAGAAAGCATATGCGGATTTGGGCTACAAGGAAGGAGACTGTCCTAATGCAGAATACCTGGCGGGGCATTGCGTGACACTTCCTTTGTTCCCTGAAATGACAGAAGAAGAAATTGGGATGGTAATTGATGCATGTAATGCATATACTTTTAGCTGAACTGATATGATAAAGACATAGACAAACTTAGAGGAGAGGTGTTAGAATAAAAGAACTGATGTATAGGCAAAGAGAGGAATATGATTTTGCGGGAATTGGAATATCCATTTGACAGTGATTATATTTTAAAGAAATCCAAACGCATCCGTCGGGAACTGCTTGAGGGCAGAGGAGCCGGAGCGGATGGAAAACAGTTTTTAAAGAAAAAAATAGCTGTCCTTGGAGGCAGTACTACCCATGATATTATCCGTATTTTGGATTTGTTTTTATTAGACCAGGGGATTGAAGCAGAATTTTATGAATCCGAATACGCGCAGTATTGGCAGGATGCCATGTTTGACAATCCAGAACTTAGAGAATTTGCACCTGATCTGATTTATATTCATACCACCAGCCGGAACATTACCATGTATCCGGCTTTTGATGATGGAAGAGAGCAGGTCGTGGACAAGCTGAAAAGTCAATACCGGCACTTTGAAGCAATGTGGGAGAAGCTGGCGGCAGTTTATCATTGTCCTATTATTCAGAATAATTTTGAATATCCCGGATACCGCCTTTTGGGAAATAGGGAAGCAGTAGATTTTCATGGTAAAATTGCTTTTATAAATAAGTTAAATTTGATGTTTGCAGAGTATGCGAAAACTCATGGAAATTTTTATTTACATGATATTAATTATGCAGCGGCTTCTTATGGATTGGACAAATGGGCGGATTCCTCCTATTGGCATATGTATAAGTATGCCATGAGTATGCAGGCAATTCCCGAATTTTCTTACAATTTATGCCACATGATCAAGGCTGTTTTTGGCAAAAATAAAAAAGCGCTGGTATTGGATCTGGATAATACCCTATGGGGCGGCATTGTGGGAGATGACGGACCGGAAAATCTTGAGCTTGGCCAGGAAACTCCTATGGGGCAGGTTTATCAGGAGTTTCAGTCTTATATCAAGGCTCATAAAGATTTGGGAATTTTGCTGAACGTGAATTCCAAAAATGATGAAGAAAATGCCATTGCAGGTTTACAGCATCCGGACGGAGTGCTTAAGCCGGATGATTTTATTGTGATCAAAGCAAACTGGGAGCCCAAAAGCCAGAACATGGCAGAGATTGCGTCTATTCTTAACATTGGAAAGGATGCACTTGTTTTTGTGGATGATAATCCCAGAGAGCGGGAAATTGTGAGAATGCAGATTCCCGAGGCGGCAGTTCCAGAGATCACAAAAGGCGAAGAGCTTGCACCTGATAAGTTTATAAAGATTTTAGATAAGAATGGCTATTTTGAAGTGATTAGTCTTTCTGAGGACGATAAAAAACGAAATGAAATGTATAAGGCAAATGCCCTTAGAAAAAGTCAGGAAGAAAGTTTTGGAGATTACAGGGAGTTTTTGAAATCGCTGGAGATGAAGGCAGTGATTAAAAACTTTGATCCGGTACATTTTTCAAGGATTGCCCAGCTTACCAACAAAAGCAATCAGTTTAATTTAACCACCAAACGCTTTACCCAGGCGGAAATTGAACAGATTGCACAAGATTCTGCGTATATTACTTTGTATGGGAGACTTACCGATAAATTTGGAGATAATGGAGTGGTATCTCTGGTGATTGGGCGGATAGAAGGAAAAGTGCTTTACGTAGAATTATGGCTGATGAGCTGCCGGGTGCTGAAACGGGATATGGAATTTGCCATGATGGATGCGCTGGTGGAAGCAGGCCGGGAAAAGGGAATTTCCCGGATTATGGGGTATTACTATCCTACACCTAAAAATGCTATGGTTAAAAATTTTTATGAAATACAGGGATTTACTAAGGTGGAAGAGGATGCAGAAGGTAATACGGTATGGCAGTTTGAGATAAAAGATGATTATAAAAAGAAAAATGATGTGATTTTGGTAGATGGATGTGTGTGAGAATCTTCCGGCAACGGTATCATTCATTAGAAAAAATATAAGTAAGAAAGGATGGAAGGAAAAATGACAAGGGAAGAAGTGTATGTAACTTTAAATGAGGTGTTTCGGGATGTGTTTGATGATGAGAGCATTGAAGTGAATGATGAGACAACCTCTGAGGATATTGAGGATTGGGATTCATTAGAGCATATTAATTTAATTGCCGCAGTGGAGCAGGAATTTGGCATGAAATTTAACATGGGGCAGGTAGTCACCATGAAAAATGTAGGAGAAATGGTGGATATCATTTTAAGTCAGATTTAAGGTTTTTTTAAAAGCTCTATCATGCCAAGCTTTGGGCTTATCAGGAACACTACCGGAAGGGAATTGATGGCAGGTGCGGGAGTGGGGAGATCAATTGCAGTATATCCCTCTTTTTGTAGTCTTGCAAAATCTTCCTCAAAATGTTCTGATTCATAGCAAATATGGTAGGGGCTGTTTTTGTATTTTTTAAGGAGGCTGGCTACTACGGAGGTATCATCCGTGGGGGAGACCAGTTCTATGGTATATCCGTCTTTTTCCAGAAAACAAATATCAATTTTGCGGTAGTCATCATAGGTGATATCCTGGGTTAGGGTAAACCCAAGGTGTTCAAACTCCTTTACTGCCGCATTTATTTTTTTGACTAAATAGCCAATATGGTGTATTTTTAAAGTATTCATGTGAATCTCCTTTTGGATTTTTAAGAATAGCTCAATGCATTTATTAGTTTAAGAAAGGGTTCCGCTTATGGGAGCTACATTTACATCCTTTTATTTTTTATGCTTTTATGTGTGCCTGCTTTTTTTATATTATCTTGTACCTAAGAAGGTACAATGGTGTGTGCTTCTTTTTTCAAGTATAGCATATTATCTGCTTTCTGGAAATGGAATACTTATTTTATATCCTCTTGTTTCCTGCTTATCTGCTTATATTGGAACCCGGTTGATGGGGGATGAGAAAGGCGCGGGGCAAAGCGCAAAGGTTGGAAAGAACCGTGAAAATGGTGGAAGCCAAAAGCCTGGAGAAAATAAAATTTCCGGCAGCAGGAGAAAAGCAGCGCTTGTTATGGTTATTGTTTTGCAGATTGGCATTTTATTTTTACTGAAATATGTGAACTTTGGGATTAATACCATAAACGGACTTTCAATGCTTTTTGGAGGGCAGAAGGATGTGATCACCGGCTTTCATTTTATGGTGCCGCTTGGGATTTCCTTTTATACCTTTTCCATTCTTGGATATGTGATAGATGTATATAATGGCATTGCGGTTCCCCAGAAAAATTTTTTTAAGCTTGCACTGTATGGAATGTATTTTCCGGTTATTTTATCAGGGCCGATCATACGCTACCGGGAGGATGGGGAGCAGTTTTTCGGGCCTCATGTGTTTGATTATAAACAGGTGACTTTTGGAATGCAGCGTATGCTTTGGGGATTTTTTAAGACGCTGGTAATTTCCGAGAGAATGAATCTGGTGGTAAGTACGGTTTACGGAAGCTATGAGCAATTTGGCGGGGGTTATCTATGGCTTGCAACAATCTGTTTTGCTTTTCAGCTTTATACGAATTTTTCCGGCAGCATGGACATTGTGCTTGGTATGTCCCAGACTTTTGGGCTGAAAATGCCGGAAAATTTTCAAACGCCATATTTTTCAAAAAATATTTCAGAATATTGGAGAAGATGGCATATTACCCTTGGTGTATGGATGAAGGAGTATGTTTTTTATCCGCTGCTTCGGACAAGCGCTTTTACGAAGTTTGGAAAAAACATGAAGCAGCGTTTTGGAAAAAAGCGGGGAAAACAGCTTACCACTTTTCTTGCCATGTTTATTTTATGGTTTACGGTGGGAATATGGCATGGCGGTGATTGGAAGTATGTGATTGGTTCCGGTCTGCTGCATTGGTTTTATATTGTGATGGGCGAATTATTAATGCCTTTCTTTCAAAAGTTTATGGAAAAGTGTCATATAAATCCTAAGAGCAGATGGGTGGATGGGTTTAGGATTTTAAGAACCTTTTTCCTTGTAAATATAGGGTTTGTGTTCTTTCGGGCGGACAACGTGGGAATGGCGCTTTCCATGTTAAAAAGTATGTTTACTTCTGTTCATCTGGGGGGAATTTTGAATGGAATTTTTATGTTGGGGCTTGATTGGATAGAAATGACCATTGCAGTGGTTTCACTGGTAATTTTACTGGTAATTTCTATTTTACAGGAAAAAGGAATTCATATCAGGGAAAGCATCAGTCAAAGAAAGCTTCCCGTCAGGTGGATGATCTGGTATGCACTTTTGTTTTATACGATACTGCTTGGATATTATGGGCCGGGATATAGTGCAGCAGAATTTATTTATCAGGGATTTTGAGAAAGGCATAGAAAATGAGAATTAAAAACTCCATTGTAAATTTAATCTATATCTGGGGCTCAGCGCTTTTGATTGCAGTGCTTAGTCTGGTGACGAGACGTCTGTTTCTGGATTCCCTGAAAATAGATTACCTGGGATATGATGGCCTGTTTTCTTCTATTTTTTCCTTTTTAACTCTTTCTGAAATGGGAATTGCGGGCATTATCACTTATCATATGTACAGTGAGATTGCAGCAGAAAATAAAGAGCAGATCTGCAGGCTTCTTTACATGTATAAACTGATCTATAAAGTGGTGGGAGCTTTTGTTCTGGCAGCGGGAATTGTGGTCAGTTTTTTTCTTCCGGTGATCTTAAAAGATAATACGGAGAGCTGGAAATTCATCTATACCATTTATTTTTTGCAGCTTTTTGCCACCCTTTGCACCTATTTTTTTGCATACCGCAGAATCCTTTTTGTTACTCATCAGAAAATATATTTCTGCACGATGGTGGACACGATCATGACTATTATTTCCACCTGCTGTAAAATAGCAGTGCTGGTGGTTTTGAAAAATTATATTGCCTATTTGCTTGTAGCTATTTTGAACAATGTAATTTCTAATCTGATCATTGCATGGCAGTCGAAAAAAAGTTTTCCTGATATTGTGAAGACAAAGGTGACAAAAGAAGACTTTAAGAAATTAAACCTTTGGTATGATGTAAAAAACATGATGGCGACTAAAATTGCAGGTACCATTTACGGGAGTTCTGACAGTATCATTATTACAGCAGTTTTGGGCGTTGGCACGGTTGGTCTGGTAAACAATTATCAGATGATTTCATCCAAAATTCAGGAGTTTATTCTTTCGATTTTTCAGGCTTTGCAGGCCAGTATTGGAAATATGGTTTATGATAAGGATAAGGACAGGGAGAAAGGGATTGATTTCTTCTATGCATTAGATCTGGTGGGATTTTATCTGGGACTGACGGCGGCAGTGGGAATGGTAGTCGTGGGACAGGATTTTATTTTGGTGTGGCTGAAAAATAAGGATTTTCAGCTGCCATTTTTGTTTTTATTCCTGCTGTCTTTCAATGTGTTCGTGTCCATCTGCAATAATCCAATGAATTATTTTAGAAATACACTGGGGCATTTTGAAAGTGACAGAAATTATATGATTGCGGCGGCGGTAGTAAATGTGGTATTTACCCTTCTGCTTGCACTGCCTATGGGAGTGGCGGGAGTCATGGTAGGAACGGTGGCAGGGCATCTTTTGATTTTCATGGGAAGAACGGTAGTAGTTTATAAGCATTATACAAAAAAGTCTCCAGTGGAGTATTATATCCGTTTTGTGATCCGTCTGTGTATATTTGCCTGCATTTCGCTGGGAACTGCAGCTTTGGCAAATTTGATTGGTATTGGCGGGATAGCAGGTGTTTTAATCAAGGGAATAATCAGTGTATTGGCTTCTGGTGTGGCATTTTTGATATATAGTTTTAGGCGGGAAGAGTTTCAGGTACTATTGTCTTACGGAAAGACAGTGGTTTTAATGGTAATAAGAAAGGAAAAAAATGATGCAACAGGCAAAAAAGAATGAGCTGGTTTTCAATATAGCGGAAATTGTTTATTATTTGTATTTTTTTATTATGGCCTTTGCAAAAGGAATGGGGTTGTATGATGGAATGTGGCCATATACAGCGGCGCTGGTTCTTGGGGCTGTGCTGATCGTATGTAAGCTTGCCCTTACGGAGCATACGCTGGCAGAGTGGCTGCTTGTTCTTGGCCTGCTTGTCCTTGGCATATTGATATGGCATAACTCGGGGGAAAAAGGCGCTTTGATTTATATTTCCATGATCGTGGCAATGAAAAATGTGCCGGTAAGGCGTGTGTTTTCCATCGGCCTGGTGGTTTGGGGGATTACCTTTATTGCACAGACGATTCTTACGCTGACAGGTCTTAGGCAGGATATCTTTGTGATTCATGCCAAGCTGGGGCTGGGGTATATCATACGCTGGTCTTTAGGACAGCCGCATCCCAATGTGCTGCAGATTACTGCTATGATGTTATGTGCCTTCATTTTATATCTGGCAGACTGGAAGGGGAAAAAGCTGATTTATGCCACACTGATCATGCTGGTTGCTAATCTCTACGTTTTCTTTTATTCTGTCAGCTACACAGGACTAATTGTGGTAGTGGTATATTTATTTGGAAACTTATATCTTTCTTTTAGAAAGGAGTTAAGTAAGCTGGAAAGGGTGCTTGTAATGCTGATTTTTCCGGCATGTGCGGCATTTTCTGTATTGGGGCCTTTAACTTTTCCTGACCGGCTTTGGGAAATTTGTAATAAGGTGTTGAATACCCGGTTTAATATTGCAAGAGTCCATTTGACCACTGATCCCATTACCTTATTTGGTGCAAGGCCCTCAGATGCAATTCCAGAGGGGCTTTGGAATATTGACTGCGCTTATGTGTTTACATTGATGCATTATGGCGCAGTATTGTTTCTTCTTTTATGTATTGGTTATATTGCGTTGGTTTGGCATTGCCTGAAAAAGAAAAAATATCAGGAGCTTGCAATTATTATTGGATTGTCTGTGGCTGCTATCACCGAGCCTTTCTTTGTAAATCCTTCTTTTAAAAATATTTCTCTTTTATTTATGGGAGCCTTTCTTTTTGAAAAGTTTGGAGAGTTTGCAGACAAGAAGCCGGAACACTTTTTAAATAGAAAATTTATACTTTTACCATTAGGAGAAAAAGAGATAACAATTCCTTTGGAAAAAGTCGTGCGTGGGAAGAATCAATTTTTACAAGTTATAAAAAAGCAGAAAAGGTTTATTCTAATGTGTACAATAGGGATTTCGGTTATGGCCGGAGGGATATTTGCACTGGCGGCTGATATGCCCGCATGTTATTATGCACTTCGTTCCTCCACACAGATCGAAGAGGAAAGCGTGTACTTAGATATTGAGCATCTGCCGGAGGACTTTGAGGGGAAAATATTAAACTATCAGGATGCCGAGACGCCTATGCAGAAGGTGGAAGGGAATATTGTAACGGTGGAATATGTAAGAGGGATCGTCAGCAGCGGCTTATGGTGCGGTTTGTTTGGTGCATTGATGATTTCTTTGATTCTTTTTGTTTGTCGCAGGTGGAGGATTGACGATATTTCTGTAAAATGATAAGGTAATTAAGTCGGTATAAAATAATTTTTAAACAAAAGCAGTGTAGAAGTGAGGAGTAATATGTCAGTTAAATTTCATAATTTTGGCGGGGTACTTGGATGGAATCTGCAGAAAAGATTTCCAAAGCTTTCTTCGGAAAGTTATTTAAAGCTTCAATTCCTGACCAGAAATAAATTACAGAAAAAATATATTGAGTACTTTTTGGAGGGAGGAGAGGTTCCCAAGCCTTTGGTAGTCAATCTGGAGACGATCAATCGCTGTAACAGTACCTGTTCTTTCTGTACAGCAAACAAAAATGCGGAAAAAAGACCTTATAAGAGGATGGAAGAGGATCTGTTTTACAGCATTATTGACCAGCTTCATGACTGGGGGTATAAAGGGCATTTAACCCTTTACGGGAACAATGAACCTTTTCTGGATACCAGAATTGTAGAGTTTCACAAATATTGCAGGGAAAAGCTTCCTGATAGTTTTATTTTTCTTTCTTCCAACGGACTTTTGCTTACTGTGGATAAGGTGAAAGAAATTATACCTTATGTAAATCAGCTTATTATTAATAATTATTGCAGAGACATGAAGCTGCATGGAAACGTGCAGGAAATTTATGATTACGCAAAGGCTCATCCGGAAGAATTTAAGGATGTGGAACTTTTGATTCAGATGCGGTATATGGATGCGGTGCTGACGAATCGTGCGGGAAGCGCACCAAATAAGCAGAATACACAGAAGATTATCAGAGAAACCTGTCTGATGCCTTATACGGATATGTTTATTTTTCCAGATGGAAGAATGGGGATTTGCTGTTGCGATAACTATGAAGCAACTACGCTGGCAGACCTGAATGTAACACCCCTAAAGGAAGCATGGAACAGTGGGGAATATAAGAAGCTAAGGCAGGCAATCAGGACAAGCCGGGGGGATTATCATTTCTGCAAATTCTGTGACTTTATAGATGCAGGGCTGCGTATGGATGTGGTGGATGACACGTTAAAACACAGAGCAGTAAATCATGGAGCACGACAATCGTTGTTTAGAAAATAGAATATAACAGCCGCACAGTTTGAAAAGTGATCTACTACTTTCCAGTTGTGCGGCTGATTTTATTCCCGCGAGCAACGAGCCAGGCGGCTGCTTGCAGCGGGGGATTATTCAGGGAATGGTATTTTGGCTTTTAATCCACCTCAGCTTCATTTTTCCTGGTATCTTCATGATATTCTTGTTCTGTATTTACACTCCATATATTGGACTTGTCCTTCCTGCCAGACAAAATATTTTTTACTGTCTCAAAGGAAGTGACCATTGAATGGTCAATGTTATTGTACCGGTGCTGGCCATTGCGCCCCACACAGTACAGATTATCGATAGTGCTTAAATATGCCACAAGAGTGTCGATCTCATCATAAGTATCAAAGTAAGCTGGATACGCTTTTTTTACTTTTTCCATGTGAGTATCTATTACAATATCAGCACTGTCGATCAGCTCCAGCTTGATCATTTCAGCCACACCTACTTTGGAAAATTCTTCTTCTGTCATATTCCAGAATTCGTCTCCCTCGTTTACGAAGTATTCCAATCCAATCCATACGGTATGCTCTAAATCTTTTATCATATAAGGAGACCAGTTGTTATAAATCTGAAAGCGTCCCAGCTTTACATTGCGGTCCTGCACATAAACCCAGCAGTCGGGGACGATATTGCTGACTGTTTTTATTTTTGTTTTGTTTTTCAAATTGATTTTAGGCACAAGGACGCCTAAGGTCATATAATCGCGGTAGGGAAGTCCGGCAGCGATTCTTGCTTGTTCATCTGGGACATCATTCATTCCGCCCACCAGATCCTTGACAGGCATGGAAGAAATGAAATAGTCTCCCTCCATTACATGCTCTTGTCCATCTTTTTCATAGGTGAGGGAGGTAATAAGATTAGCTTCATTCTTATGGATTTTGGTTACTTTCGCATTTTTAATGATGGTTCCGCCCAGTTTTTCGATTTCAGCAGCGGTTACATCCCAGAGCTGGCCGGGGCCTAACTTGGGGTATTTAAATTCTTCAATCAAAGAAGTTTCCACTTTACGGTTTTTCTTTTTAAATTTTTTCTCAAATACATCTTTCAGGATTGCCATGATAGACAGCCCCTTTGTCCGCTGTGCACCCCAGGAAGCATCAATCTCGCTGGGATGACGCCCCCACAGGTTCTCCGTGTAATATTCAAAGAACATGGAATACAGCTTACGTCCGTAACGGTTGATATAAAAATTTTCAAGGTTATCATCAGGCTTTTTAAAAAGCAGCGAAGCAAGATAACTAAAGCCTACCTTCATGGTGGTCAGAAAGCCAAAATTTTTAAAGGTTTCCAGCTTTAAGGAAATAGGATAATCATAGAATTTGGAATCAAAATAAATACGCGACACCCGGTGCCTCGTGAGCATAACCCTGTCTTCTTTTTCGGGATCCGGTCCCCCCTTTTTGATAGGCATGGGCCTGCCTAATAGAATATCATCATAAGTGGGAGCACCCTGCATGGGAAGCATTTTATCCCACCAGTCGTTTACCTCGGGGATTTTGGAGAAAAAGCGGTGGCCGCCCATATCCATACGGTTTCCTTTATAATTTACAGTTTTGGAGATACCGCCAAAACAATCGCTTTCTTCAAATATGGTAACCTCAAAATCCTTTGATTTGGTTAAAAGTTCATAAGCTGCTGTAAGGCCTGCTGGGCCTGCACCTATGACAAGCGCTTTCTTCATGCCGTGTTTCCACCTTTCCCTATCATGTACATTTTAATATTGTAACATAGATAAAAAAATGTGTCCACATTTGAAGAACTGTTATGTAATACTGGTACGAATGAGAAAATTAGTGTAAAATGGTAGGAAATGAAAGGATAATGAGGAAAAGGTAAATGATAGTAGTAAAAATAGTATGTCTTATTTTAGGACTTATTGTGATACCCCTTTGTATGGGAATGCTTTTTTTCCCATTGGTGGGAAAAAACTTTCGAACACCGGGAGCTGCATTGATCGCGGGATATATTTTTATGTTTACACTTCTTGAACTGATTGGTATTCCGGTAGTGCTTCTTGCAGTTTACAATGGGTTTACCCTGTTTGTGAATCTATTTACTCCCTGCATTTTATTGACAGCAGCAGCAGGGGTTATACTTGCTTTGTATAGAAAAAAGCAAAGCGGCGCTTATATTTATGAAATGTCCCGTGCAGCGATAAGGCCGGACAACACCAGAAAACAAATTTCCTTAGAGGGGAAAATTGTATTTGGCCTATTTTTGATTTTGCTGGGATTTCAGCTTTATATGGCTTTTACACAGGCATCTTTTGACGGTGATGATGCTTATTATGGCGCCCATGCAGTGGCAGCCCAGCAGCTTGATACTTTATATCGTGTAAATCCATATACCGGGCGGAGCGCGCCTTTAGATGTGCGCCACGGACTGGCGCTTTTCCCCATATGGGAGGCATATTTGGGAAGGATGAGCGGGGTACATGCAACCATTGTAAGCCATACGATAGTCCCCCTTTTATTAATACCGCTTACTTATATTTTATATTACCAAATTGGAAAGATCCTGTTAAAGAAAAGGAAAGATCTACTGCCCATGTTTATGGTGGTGATTGCGCTGTGGCAGATTTTTGGAAATATTTCCATTTACACACCGGAAACTTTTTTCCTGACCAGAACCTGGCAGGGAAAGTCGTTTGCGGGCAGCTTTGTCATTCCGGCTGTGATTTGGATATTTTTATGTTTGTTTGCTTCTGATGAGGAACAGGAAGCCTTAGATAGTTTTGCAATATTAAATGAGCCGGAAGAAAGAAAAACCGGATTTTGGCTGCTATTGGCCTGTCTTAATTTTGCAGGCGGTGCCAGCAGTTCTTTGGCTGTCTTATTAAGCTGTTTGATGAGTGTAGGATTTGGCGTATTATTTGCAGTCAGAAAGAAAAGATTTGGTATTTTAGTAAAGGCAGGCTTCAGTTGTACTGCCGGAGCCATTTATGTACTTTTGTATTTGTGTCTTACCCACGGAATCATCCGGCTTTGAGGAAAGGAAGTTCTGTTATGTATGGAATATTTATGGAAAGTCTGGTAATTTTTAAATTATATACGGGACTAAAACTGCTTTTGATCTTAACTGCCCTGTCCTGGATCTATCTGCTTTTGAAAGAAAAGGATAAGAGGGTGCGTATTTTGCTGGTTTATGCACCGATACTTATTTTGGCATTGTTTTTCTTTCCGGTAAGCAGAAAGGCATTTGTGGCGGCAGGACTGGATGGAGAAACCTATTACCGGATTTTGTGGACGATTCCAATGGGAGTTATTACAGCCTATGGAGCCTGCCGGATATTTGCAGCACACAAAAGAATCGGGCTGGTGGTTACGTCTGCGCTTGTTATTTTATGTGGAAGCTATGTGTATAAAAGCGAATATATTTCCAAGGCGGAAAACCTTTATCATATACCGGACACGGTAATAAAAATATGTGACAAAATCACACCAGAGAATCCTAATGCCACGGTTTCAGCAGTTATGCCGCCGGAGCTGATTCATTTTGTCAGGCAGTATGATGCGGGTATTCGGATGCCTTATGGAAGGGAAATGCTGGTGGCAAGATGGGATTATTACAATGCGGTCTATGAGGCAATGGAAAAGCCTGAGGTGGTGGATATGGAAACGCTTTTAGAAGCTACAAGAGCCGATTATTGCCGGTATATCGTTATGGCAGAAGGGAAAAAGACGGACATGTCTCCGGAAGACGCCGGGCTTGTCTTGATCGAGACAATTGACGGTTACAGAATTTATGAAGATCCGGTTACTACCCAGGTGATGGAGCAATGGCTGGAATATTACGAAAATGAGGAAGAGTAATGCTGTTTAATTCATATGAATTTGTATTTCTTTTTTTTCCGTTGACGCTGGCAGGATATTACATTGTGAATAAAATTGCAGTGTCTTTTCAAAGCGGCATAGATTGCGCTGCCATTAAAAATGGATTTCTTTTGGCTGTTTCCCTGCTCTTTTATGGATGGCTGCATCCAGAGTATCTTCCGGTTCTGGTTGGGAGTATGGCAGTTAATTATGCTCTTTTTTGGCAGATGGAAAAAAGGGATAAGAAAAAGAAGTATCTTTATATAGGACTGGTATTTGATCTTGGATGCCTTGCTTTTTTTAAATACCTTGGAATGGGCAGCTTTGTGCCCTTGGGAATCAGCTTTTATACTTTCACCCAGATTGCTTTTCTGATGGAATGCTATAGAGGAAATTTAAAAGGGGTAACAGCTCTTTCTTACGGAACTTACGTAAGTTTTTTCCCTAAAATGATTCAGGGGCCTATTGCCCTGCCGGGAGAAATGCTGTGTCAGTTTACAGGGGAGAAAAAACAAATTGACTGGGAGCGTGTTTACAGAAATCTGTATTTATTTACACTGGGATTATTTAAAAAGGTGCTAATTGCAGATACTTTTGGAAAGGCAGTTGATTTTGGCTATACAAACCTGCCTGCATTAAATTCAGGAGATGCGTTGATTGTCATGCTTTCCTATACCCTGCAGCTTTATTTTGATTTTAGCGGATATTGTGATATGGCAATGGGATTGGCAGGAATCCTTGGCTTTGAACTGCCCCTTAATTTTAATGCACCCTATAAGGCGGCAAACATTGTTGAATTCTGGAAGGGCTGGCACATTACCCTGACCAGGTTTTTTACCAAATATCTCTATATTCCCCTTGGCGGCAACCGAAAGGGAAGGGGCAGGACTTATGTGAATTATCTGATTGTTTTTTTTGTGAGCGGAGTCTGGCATGGCGCCGGCTGGCAGTTTATCGTATGGGGAATGCTGCATGGAATTCTTTATGTGCTCACGAAAATGCAGATGGATATAAAGAAGGAAAAGACGATAAAAGGCAGACAGATGTGTGCACAAACCTCAGACGAAGCAGAAAGTAAGATCAGGCGCACAGGGCGTAAGATAGTTCAGGCAGCCTGTGTGGCGCTTACATTTTTGTATGTCAATATAGCGTGGATCTTTTTTCGTGCCCCTTCTTTAAAAGAGGCGTTTGAACTGATCAAAAAAATAGTTTCCTTTCATTTCGGGAAAATCAACTGGAACCTTGCCGGCTGTTTTAACTTAGATGAGTTTTGGTATGTGATCAAGGTTTTGAAGCTGGATGGCTGGCAGTATGGGCACTATCTTCTTATGGTCCTTATTTTGGCGGCTGTACTGCTATTAGTATTTTTCGGGCGCAGTGCAGTAGATTTTGTAAGAAAGGTGAAGCCTAATGCATTTTATGTTACTCTTTTGGCAGTGCTTTTTGTATGGAGCATTCTTTCTTTTTCAGGCGTAAGCACATTTTTGTACGTTAATTTTTAGAGGAATGAAAAGGTTAAAAGAAATATGAAAAAAAACTCATTTAAGCATGCATTATCAGGTTTTGCGGCTCTGGTAATAGTGACGTGTATTTTAGCGGCGGTGCTGGTTATCTATGTAGATCCTTTTTTTCATTATCATGCCCCTTTAAAGGGATTTCCATATCTGGTGGATAATCAGTTGTCTCAAAATCCGGGAATGGCGTCCCATATGGAATATGATAGTGTAATTCTTGGCTCTTCCATGACGGTAAATTTCCAAACTACATGGTTTCAGGAACTAATGGGATTAAATACCATCAAACTTAGCTACAGCGGAGCTTATCCAAAGGATCAGGCCAATATCATGGACATTATTTTTAAAAGTGATAACAACAAAGGGGACAGAAGGATAAAAAAAGTTTTTTTGGGCGTGGATGTTATCACTTATACAGGGGGTGTGGAAGAAACAAAATATCCCATACCGGAATATCTGTATGATGAGCGTTATTTCAATGATATAAAATACCTTTTAAACAAGGATGTAATTCTCAACTATATTCTTCGGCCTATAGCTGATCCAGATCCTACTGACTTATCTAATGTGTATGCAAGCTGGTGGACAGAAGAATATTACAGCGAGCAGTGGGTGCTGCACAATTACGCTTCCCCTCAGCAGGCTGACGAAGAAACGCTGCCGGATGCATATATTGCATCAACAGAAAAGAACCTTGATATCAATATATGCCCTTATATCGAAGCAAATCCGGAGACAGAGTTTATCATATTTTTCCCCCCTTACAGCATTTTGTTCTGGAATGATGTGATCGTGGAAAACCATCTTGACGCTACCATAGAGGAGTACAGATATATTGCAGACAGATTAAATGCTTATGAAAATGTGAAGGTTTATTTTTTCCCGGATCAGGAAGAAATCATTTGTGACTTAAACAATTATGCTGATTACAGTCATTACCATCCTAAATTTAACCGCTATATGACAGAGTGCTTTGCATATGGAGAATGTCTTGTAAAAAAGGAAGGGGAAGTGAGCGCTGGGGAAGGTAAGACCATAGATGAGTATTTGGCACATATGAAGGAGATTGCAGAAAACTTTGATTATGAGGAGCTGCTCTCACGCAGAGGATAGAAATTACTGGCTGACGTATTTGCAGGTGAAATAACCCTTGCAGCGGCAGCCAGTAATCTTTTGTATTATGGGTTAAAATCATTCAGCAGAGGTAGAAGTTACAGTGCCCATCCGGTTATTGATGATATCTGCAATTCTCTCCGCTAGCTTTTCGCGTCCGGCATTATTGTAATGGAGATGGTCGGTCATGTACTCCTCATAATTATCTTCGTTGATGGTTCCGAAGTAATTATCAATAAAGGAAACGCCGCAGTCCATTGCTACATCTGATTCTTTTACCAAATAGTGATTTAAAGTACCATTTCCCATATCTGTAGTAGTTCCATTGTGAAGTTCTCCGTTTTCATCCATATATCTTGCATAAGTAGGAGACATTACAAAAATACGGATATAGGGCCATGTTGTTTTTATGTTTTCAATGGTTGTCCGAAGGCCGCCGGTAAATGCAGTAACATCATTAGGATTATCAGGATTATCGGAAGGAGTACCCATGTTGTAATCAGTGCTGTCATACATAATGATAATAATGTCCACCTTATTCATATCTACTGTTTTCATGATTTCTACCGTCTCGGCATACCTGGGATCTGCTTCATCATTTGCAATAGATGAGATTGCAGTAAATTCATTGTTGCGGAAGCATTCTACCACATAAAACAGGTTGAAGTGATCTTTTGTATATTCTGGATTGTAGACAGGATACTTGCAGGCAGCCGAAGAATCAGGAAAACCGCAGTCATAAACGGTTGAATTGGTTTTTGATGCAATCTGTGCGGCCAGACCGGTACTTCCTCTGTCATCAGAGAAGGGATTGTTTCCAAGGCAAAGGATGGTAGTTACCCCGTCATCTTCCCGCCCTTCTAAGCGCGAAGCGTCCATTGGAATGATCATGTCAAGGGTTTCAATATCAAATTGTGATGTATCAACATCCTCTGTATTCGTATCTAAAGGAGTACCTTGATTCCACTTATATAATCTGTAAATAGCGATTGCTGCAATCACAAGAATTGCTGCAAGAAGAATCAAATGTAAAATAATTTGTGAACCGGCCTTTTTGGGAGAAGGAGTTTCCTCCATAGTTTCATTTGGTTTCATAGTGATCTATCCTTTCGTTAAAGCAATTAAACATTATTCTACTATTATTTGAATAAAAAATCCACATATTCAGAAAAAATTAAGATACCAGAATGGACGAAGCTCTTTTGTCCATGCAGACTGTAAAAGAACTGTGGACAGTATCGCTTAAGTATGCAAAAAGTCCTTCCTGGAAATGCCGGGCAAATCTAAGAAGGACTTTTTGCTTGGATGTTTCATAAGGGAAAATCTGAAGTCATTGTGCCTGTGTTATGTTACAATTCCACCATATTCCTTTGTGCTTTGGAAGCCAATAGAGTAGTAAGTGGAAGGTTAGCAGTGTTTTGTGACTGAAGTTCCTTATACCACTTGCTGTACTTATACATTCGATATGTAGTCTTAAGTTTATTTAACTGCTGTTCATCTGCACAGGCATCTTTATAAGCCTCACGTTGAGCCATATCCAAATTTACATAATCCAGATAAGAAATCTGAAGCTCAGTTAAAGGATCAGCACATTTTGGACAGATCATCTTATGTCCGTTTAACATGAAAATACGGTGACAACGTTTGCAATAATGCATGTACATCATATAGGCTACCTCTTTCTACAAACAAACATAATGGTCAAGTCGTATTTAAGTTTACAAGAAATGCAAAAAAAGTCAATAACTTATAGGTGATATTCGTCGGTTTTTAACGACATAAAATGAGGAAAAATTATGTTAACTGTCAGATTTCTAAATATTAAGCCTTTTTGACACAGAAAAAACAAAACAATTGTGTAAATCTGTTATAAATGTTATAATAACAAGAAATGCAAATTTTTGGGAAGCATAAATGTTACAAAAATGTTAAATTCGGAGGGTTTACATAAATGAGTAAATTGGGACATTTGATGGGAAAAGGCAAGAAGAAAAAAAGACGTGATTATAGAAGAAGAAAAAACGAAGAATTGGAATGGGTGGATTTTGAAGATGATGAATATGAAGATGAAGAAGACTACTATGAGGAAGAAGAGATAGAAGAAGAGGATTACTACGAAGAAGACGATGGAGAATACTATGAAGAGGATGAAATAGAGGAGGACGAGGACTACTATGAGGATGAAGAGGATTATTACGAGGAAGAGGATGAAGAATACTATGAAGAGGATGAAATAGAAGAGGACGAGGATTACTACGGGGACGAAGAGGAGGAGTATTACGAAGAAGAGAGTTATTACGAGGAAGAGGATGAAGAATATTATGAAGAAGACTATTATGAGGACGATGAGGATTATTACGGAGACGATGACGATGATTTAGAGGATGAAGATTATTATGAAGACGACGATGAAGAAGATGATGAGGTTCCCGAGGGCTTTTTTGGGAAAATCGGATACAAGATTACTCATATGTCTGCGGTGGATCATATTGTGGCTCTTACCGGAGCAGCAGTTCTTGTGCTTGCAGTGGTTACAGGCACCTTGTACCTGAGTGCAAGAAGCAGTAAGCAGCAGATCGAAACCTTTGCGGAGGTTGGCGCTGGCATGGAAGATATTGGTGTGATTGGAGAGGCTGGATTATTGGCCATTTCAGATGCCCAGGCAGCCAAAGCTATGGTGGCAGAAATGGAGCAGCAGGTGGAGGAGCCTGTCAATGAGAAGGATGAGAGCGGGAAGATCGGGGTTACAATGAACCTCACTTCTATACAAAAGGATTTAAAGATTAAATTCATTAATAAAAAGACCGGAAAGCTGATCCCAAACATTCAGTTTTCAGTGGAAATTGAAAAACCTTCAGGTGGTACCTATACCAAGGTGGATGATGACAAGGATGGGATTATTTATTTGACAGATATTGAGGCAGGAAAATATAAGGTGAAAATCATTTCTCCAGCCTCTGATGGCGAATATGATATTTCTACGGAAGCAATTGCAATCACAGTAAAAGACACCATTGAATATAAAAAGGTCGACGTTGCTGATGAAGTAAAAACAGAAGCGCAGGTAAATGCGGCGGTGGAAGATACCAAGGTGAATGAGACCGTGGTGGAATCTACCAATACGGATACAGTAGAATGGGTGGAATCCACTAAGACGATTATTGATGGAACGCAAAAGGATGAATACAGCTATGAGAAAGTGGACAAGAGCCAGATTGCTGATCCGGAAAAAAGCGCTTCTTTAGGGTTCCGGCTGCTTTCGGCAACGCAGAGTGGTTTGGATAATCCAGGCGGGGAGAACCCTACCCAAGAGCCAACCCAGGAACCTGATCAGGAACCTACCCAGGAACCTTCTCCCACAGCAGAGCCAACGGAAGAACCCACACAGGCGCCTACCACAGAGCCTACTGCGGCAGCTACGCCCACTGCCACTCCTACAGCATCGGCATTGGTGACGCCCACTGCCACTCCTACGGCATCGGCATCTGTGACGCCCAGTGTTACCCCTAAAGTGTCTCCTTCCGTGACGCCCAGTGTATCCCCTTCGGCGACGCCTACAGCTACTCCAAGCGCTACTCCCACGGCAACGCCTAACAGGGCAAAGACAGATACGAAGAGTATCTTAAAGTCCACCAGCGGAGAAACCCTTTATATTAAAAAAGATGGTAATTATGTAGAGGCAAAATATGCCGATTATTATACTGCAACGGAATTTTTCCGAAAGGTTACTCAAACCACCGGTGAATACCGGTACACAGGCTGGCAGACCATTGATGGCGTAACCTATTTCTTCGACAAAAATGGAAACAAGGTAGCGGGAGATCAGGTGATTCAGGGAGCAAAATACAGCTTTAACAGCGATGGCTCTTTAAATAACAGTTCCGGACATCTGGGAATTGATGTTTCAAAGTGGAATGGAAATATTGACTGGAACGCAGTAAAGAACAGTGGTGTTTCCTATGTGATCATCCGCTGCGGCTATAGAGGATCAACTACCGGCGCGTTGATAGAAGATCCCATGTTCAGGAGCAATATTCAGGGTGCAACTAAGGCAGGTCTTAAAGTGGGGATATATTTCTTTACCCAGGCAGTAAATGAAGTGGAAGCAGTTGAGGAAGCTTCTATGGTATTAAGCCTGATAAGTGGATATAATATCAGTTATCCTGTATTTTTGGATGTGGAAGCCACAAGTGGAAATAACGGACGTGCAGACGGTATCAGTGTAGCAGCCAGAACAGCGGTGTGTAAGGCTTTTTGTCAGACTATCTCAAATTCGGGATATCGGGCGGGAATTTATGCAAACAAAACATGGCTGAATAGTTTCATTGACACTCCCAGCCTTACCGGTTATAAGATTTGGCTGGCCCAGTACGCGGCAGCGCCAAGCTATACGAGAACGAAATATGATATGTGGCAGTATTCATCCAAGGGAAAAATAACTGGCATCAGCAAAGAAGTTGACATGAATATCAGTTATATGGGATACTAAGACAACAAAGAAATTTTGGAAAAATATGGAATAGAGTATGGAAAGGTCAGGGAAAATGAGAACTTACTTAGTGACAGGTGGAGCCGGATTTATCGGTTCGAATTATATTCATTATATGTTTAAAAAATATGATAATGAAATCAGAATTATCAATGTAGATGCACTTACTTATGCAGGAAATCTTGAGAATTTAAAGGATTTGGAAGGTAGAGAAAACTATACATTTGTAAAAGCAGATATTTGTGATAAAGATGCTATTGCCAAAATATTTGCTGAAAATGAAATTGACCGGGTGGTGCATTTTGCGGCGGAAAGCCATGTGGACAGAAGTATTAAGACGCCGGAGATTTTTGTACAGACCAATGTATTAGGAACTGCAGTTATGTTAAACTGTGCCAAGGCAGCCTGGGAAAATCCAGATGGTACTTTTAAGGCGGACAAGAAGTTTTTACATGTGTCCACAGACGAAGTCTATGGTTCCTTAGAGGAAGATGGAGGATATTTTTATGAAACCACGCCATATGCGCCCCACAGTCCATATTCGGCCAGCAAGGCCAGTTCGGATATGTTAGTCAAGGCATATATGGATACCTATAAATTTCCTGCAAATATAACAAACTGTTCTAACAATTATGGTCCTTACCAATTTCCTGAAAAGCTGATTCCACTGATTATTAATAATGCGCTTCAGGGAAAGAAGCTTCCTGTTTACGGGGATGGCAAGAATGTTCGTGACTGGCTTTATGTGGAAGATCATGCCAAGGCAATTGATATGGTACAGGAAAAAGGCCGGCTTTTTGAGACCTATAATGTAGGTGGACATAATGAAAAGCAGAATATAGAGATTATTCATATTATTTTGGATACCCTGCAGGAAATGCTTCCAGAAGGAGATCCCAGAAAGAAGCTGGTAAGCGAAGAACTAATTACTTTTGTGGAAGACCGTAAGGGACATGACAGACGATATGCCATAGCTCCTGACAAGATTAAGGCTGAGATTGGGTGGGAGCCGGAAACCATGTTTAAGGAAGGGATCAAACGTACCATAGCATGGTTCTTTGAGCATGAAGAATGGATGAAAAATGTAACCAGCGGAGATTATCAGAAGTATTATGATGATATGTACAGGAATCGTTAAAAATTCCGTCCTGTGACAAAAAGAATGGAGGATTAGAATGAAAGGAATTATTTTGGCGGGAGGTTCGGGAACAAGGCTTTACCCGCTTACGAAGGCAATCAGCAAACAGATTATGCCGGTTTATGATAAGCCTATGATTTATTATCCCTTATCAACGCTTATGCTGGCAGGCATTAGAGAGGTGCTGATTATTTCTACCCCCAGAGATCTGCCTGTTTTTGAAGCGCTTTTAGAGGACGGCAGCCAGCTTGGCATGTCATTTTCTTATGCAGTGCAGGAAAGCCCCAGAGGACTGGCGGATGCATTTATTATCGGTGCTGAATTTATTGGAAAGGATAATGTTGCGCTTGTTTTAGGGGATAATATTTTTTATGGACAGAGTTTTTCCAGAGTACTTAGAGAAGTGGCTTCCAGAGAAAAGGGAGCCACTATTTTCGGATATTACGTGCGGGATCCCAGAGAGTACGGCGTAGTGGAGTTTGACGAGAAAGGAAAGGCACTTTCTATTGAGGAGAAGCCTGAAAACCCTAAAAGCAACTATGCTGTGCCTGGACTGTATTTTTATGACAATGATGTGGTGGAGATTGCAGCAAATGTAAAGCCTTCTGCAAGAGGAGAAATTGAAATTACCAGTATTAATAATGAATATTTAAGAAGAGGAACCTTATATGTGGAAACCTTAGGGAGGGGATTTGCATGGCTGGATACGGGAAATCATGATTCTCTTCTGGATGCAGCAGATTTTGTGGCAGCTTTCCAGAAAAGACAGGGGTTGTATATTTCCTGTATTGAGGAAATTGCATACAAGAGAGGTTTTATTAACAGAGAACAGCTCCTTAAGCTTGCGGAGCCATTGATGAAGACGGATTATGGCAAATATATGAAGGAAGTAGCCGACGGATTATAATGTTAAGAATGATAAGTAAAAAGGATAAGAAGGGAAAAGCGTATGGGAAAGATAACAGTAGAAACATGTGAGATTGAAGGTTTAAAGGTAATTACTCCAGCCGTTTTTGGTGATGCAAGGGGCTATTTTATGGAGACCTACAATTATAATGATTTTAAAGAGGCAGGAATAGATCAGGTATTTGTTCAGGATAATCAGTCAGCTTCCGTAAAAAACGTGCTGAGGGGACTGCATTTCCAGATCAATCATCCTCAGGACAAGCTGGTGAGAGTAATTTCAGGAGAAGTGTTTGATGTTGCTGTGGATTTAAGGCAGGATTCAAAAACTTATGGAAAATGGTTTGGTGTGGTCCTTTCTGCTGAAAATAAGAAACAATTTTTTATTCCTAAAAATTTTGCACATGGCTTTGTGGTTTTATCGGATTACGCGGAATTTGCATATAAATGTACTGATTTTTATCATCCGGGTGACGAAGGCGGGCTTAAATTTGACGATCCAGATATTGGTGTGAAGTGGCCTTTTGAAGAAGGAACTGAATTGATAATGGCCGATAAGGATAAAAACTGGGGCAGCTTTAAAGAATATACGAAAAGTAGGAAGAACGGATAAGCAATATGGATGGCCATGTTAAAAATAACAAGCGTTTTCAAATGAAAAAACCGCCTAAAATTCTTGGAATTGGCATCTTTTGGGGCATTTGTATTATTGTTGCAATTATGGTACTGATGCATAATAATCCTCTGGCGCCTGATCCTTATACGGAAAATCTGAAAAAATACTGCGCCTGTGCGCTGCTTGCACTGGCAGCTATTATTTTCGGCGTATATTACGACAGAATGTTTATTATCCCCAGAGAATTATTTCAAAGCAGGGAATTAATCTGGAAGCTTGCAAAAAATGATTTTAAAAAGCGTTATGCAGGCTCTTATCTGGGGTTTGTATGGGCGCTGGTACAGCCTGTGGTAACGGTGGTCATGTATTGGATTGTTTTTGATAAAGTGTTCCAGACACGTTCACAGATGGTTTCAAGCGGGGTTGAGGTTCCTTATGTATTATTTCTTACGTCGGGACTGGTACCTTGGTTTTATTTTTCAGAAGCTATTACGAATGGGACAAATGCACTTTTGGAGTACAGCTATCTGGTAAAGAAGGTAGTTTTTAATATCAGCATTTTACCTATTATCAAACTAATTGCAGCAACCTTTATCCATGTCTTTTTTGTGGCTGTGCTTTTGATCGTTGCTGCATGTTACGGATATTTCCCCACGCCTTACACCCTGCAGATTATTTACTATAGCTTTTGTATGTTTGTGCTGGTACTTGCTATGAGTTACTGTACCTGCGCAATTGTAGTATTTTTCAGGGATCTGGCGCAGATTATCAATATCGGCCTTCAGGTTTTGATGTGGGCGACACCAATCTTGTGGAATATTGGTATGCTGAATGATGACAATATTATAACATTATTCAAATTAAATCCCCTTGTTTATATTGTAAATGGCTTCCGAAATGCAATCTATGGGGATGAATGGTTTTGGGAGCACTTTTATTCCTCCACTTATTTTTGGATATTTACGGTTACACTGTTTTGTGTAGGCTCATTGATATTCAAAAGATTAAAGGTACACTTTGCAGATGTGCTGTAAAAAAGCGCGTCAGAATGAAATATTTTGCAGTAGAAACATGAGGATAGTGTGAAAATAAATTTTTACACTTGTTAGCAGTATTGTAAGCGGTGCTTGCGATATGCATGGGGATCAACATGGAAGAAAAAAAGACCATCATAGAAGTAAAAAAGCTGGAAAAGGCATATAAGCTTTATGATAAACCTTCGGATAGGCTTAAGGAAGCTTTGGGGTTTGGCAGAAAGAAGCGTTATAAAGAGCATTATGCATTAAAGGGTGTAGATTTAAGTGTGTCTCAGGGCGAGACTGTGGGTATCATAGGCACCAATGGTTCCGGGAAATCCACCATCTTAAAAATCATTACCGGTGTTCTCAACCCAACAAAAGGTTCGGTGCAGGTAAATGGGAGAATATCAGCACTGTTAGAGCTGGGAGCAGGCTTTAACATGGAGTACAATGGAATTGAAAATATTTATTTAAATGGTACAATGATGGGATTTTCCAAAAAAGAAATTGATGCCAAAATGGAGGATATATTGGGGTTTGCAGATATTGGAGACTATGTTTACCAGCCGGTGAAAACTTATTCCAGCGGTATGTTTGTAAGGCTGGCATTTGCGCTTGCCATCAATATTGAACCGGAAATTTTGATTGTGGATGAAGCTTTGTCTGTTGGAGACGTTTTTTTTCAGGCAAAATGTTATCACAAATTTGATGAATTTAAACAAATGGGAAAAACAATTCTTTTTGTAAGTCATGATTTAAGCAGTATCAGCAAATACTGTGACAGGGTAGTACTTTTAAATCAGGGCGTAAAGTTAGGGGAGGGTTCTCCCAAGGAAATGATAGATGCCTATAAGCAGGTACTGGTGGGACAGTATCCCTTTGGAGAGGAAAACAGTAGTGAGCTGCTTCATGATAAGGATATCAGGGCTGCTGCTCAGGCGTCCGTAAAGGAAAAGGCCGGCAGGGAAGGCCTTACAAATCCTGAGCTCCTTGAGTATGGGACAAAGGCTGCCACGATTGAAGAATATTATGTGACAGATGCAGAGGGCAGAATAACCAGCGCAATTATAAAAGGACAAAAATGCAGTGTACATATGAAGGTACATTTTGAAAATGACATTCAGGCGCCCATTTTTGCATTTACCATTAAAAATATTAAGGGTGTAGAGATTACAGGAACCAATACTATGGTCGAAAAAGCTTTTTTAGAGCCTGTACAGGCTGGTGAAAAAAAGCAGATCACTTTTACCCAGCGTATCGACCTTCAGGGTGGTGAATATCTGCTTTCTTTGGGAGTGACCGGATATGAAAACGAAGATTTTCAGGTATATCACAGATTATATGATGTGTTGAACCTTACGGTGATTTCCGACAAGGATACAGTGGGGTATTATGATACAAATTCAGAAATTACAGTAATTGATGCATAAAAGAAAGGAAGCATTTCATGAGGGAAGAAATAAAAAGACCGGCGCCAATTCATTTAAAAGAAGGAGAACTGCTGGGGAAGCTGCCTGAAAAAATAGGAAATGTAACCTTAAATTATGAATTTTATCCAGGGGAAGACCTTTATAGCGACGGTACAGTAGAAGATGAGATATTAAAGATCGTGAAGGACGCCTCCAGGGTGGAATACCCGTCTATTATAGAAGATAGAAAAAGCTGGCCTGTTTTGTATCATTTGTCACCGCTTCGGGGAAATATTGTGGACTGGCTTCCTATAAAATCCGGAGATAAGGTGCTAGAAATTGGCTCTGGCTGCGGCGCAATCACAGAAAAGCTTTCTGAAAAAGCAAAAAATGTTACCTGTGTAGACTTGTCTGCCAAAAGAAGTCACATTAATGCATATAGAAATCAGGATAAAGATAATATTGAGATTTATGTTGGGAATTTTGCGGATATAGAACCTTCTCTTGATCACGATTATGATTTTATCTGTATGATAGGAGTGTTTGAATATGGACAGTCCTATATTCATTCAAAGACGCCTTATGAAGATTTCCTGAATATAATAAGAAAACATGTTAAAAATAACGGGCGTATTGTTATTGCAATCGAAAATAGATTTGGCCTTAAATACTGGGCAGGATGTAAAGAAGATCACTTGGGTACTTATTTTTCTGGTTTGGAAGGATATCCCGAAGGTGGAAGCGCACGTACATTTACACGTCCGGGTTTAGAGAAAATATTGAAAAGCTGTGGCGTGGAAAACTATTCTTTTTATTATCCATATCCTGATTATAAGTTTCCAACTGCGATTTATTCGGACAAGCGTCTGCCGAATTCGGGTGAGCTGACAGATAATATCCGTAATTTTGACAGAGACAGAATGGTGCTCTTCAATGAAAAGTATGTGTTTGATGGGATTATAAAAGATCATTTATTTGACATTTTTTCTAATTCCTATCTGGTAGTGATCGGCGAAGATCCTAATATAGATTATGTAAAGTATTCCAATGACAGGGCTTTAGACTATGCATTAAGGACGGAGATTTTAGATACGCTTAAAGGGCGCGTAGTGCGCAAGATTCCCTTAAACGAAGAGGCAAAAGCGCATATCAAAAGCATGAAAAGATCTTATGAGCTTTTAAAGAAGCGTTATGAGGGGAGCAGGCTTTTGATTAATTCCTGTGAGATTTCTGCTGATGGTCTATATGCGGAATTTCCTTATGAAAAAGGAATTACGCTGGAGGAACTTTTGGATGAGCGTCTGGAAAAGAACGATATGGAAGGATTCTACAGGTTGTTTGACCAGTATCTGGAATTAATTTCTTATGGAGAGGAATGCCAGGTAACAGATTATGACCTTATTTTTGCTAATATTTTGGTAGATGGCGATAAGTGGACAGTGATTGATTATGAATGGACCGTGGAAAAGCAGATTCCAACATCAGAAATTGCATTCAGGGCCCTATATTGTTATGTGCTGGAAGAAGAAAAACGAAATAAATTAAATTTAGATTTATTAATTGATAAAATGGGTATCTCCCAGCAGGAGGCAGAGGATTATCGGGAAAAGGAAGGACGTTTCCAGAAACAGGTTACCGGTAAACGCCAGTCTATGGGGGAAATCAGGGCATCTCTTGGTACTTACTGCGTTGATCCAAAGGATTTAATGGAGCAGCATCTGCAGAAAATACTGGATCAAAGAATTCAAGTTTATTATGACAGAGGAAATGGATTTTGTGAGGAGGATTCTATTTATTTGCCAGATGTTTACGTGGATAGGTATCTGATTGAAGCAGAGATTTTTGCCGATGGTAATGTAAAGGCATTAAGGGTAGATCCAGCAGATCATGCCTGCATGGTTAAGATTACGGAAATAAGCCTGAATGGAAAGGCTGTTCCTTTTCAAAAGAAATATATTGAGACCAATGGAAGGGCAGTAAAAGCTGGAACCTATGTCTTTGACACCTCAGATCCTAATATCAATATTAAAATGACAGAGCTTCCAATGGCTGGTGAAAATATTCTCTCACTCAAAATGAAGCTGACACCTCTGCCAGAGGACATGGCACAGGATATGATGGGGGCTGTGAAGAGGTTTTTTTAGGCGAAGGAGGTAAAAAGTGTCATTCTTGAAAAGGAAACTCAAGCAATTATTGATAAATCGACAATATAAACTATATGAAAAAAGAGTATTATCTCAAAATTTGACCTACGATGAATGGATTGCGCAACAGGAAAAAAATGTAAAAGTTGACAAATATAAATTGGAAGAAAAAGGAAATTTTCTGACAAATGATTTAGAAACAGATGTTAATGATGGGGATAAGGTCGAAAATGAAAGAAATAATTCAAAAAATGTCATATTATGCAACCCTTTTCAAGCCTTTGACTTGAATGATATTGACGGAAATGCGATAAGTCTGCTATCAATATATGAAGGAGAGATAAGCAATATAGCGTTAAGCTTGATTTGCAGACAGTTTTCAGACCATAAAAATACAATTTTGATCTATGGAGATGAGGATATAAAGGAAAATGACGTGAGAGAAGAACCTTGGTTTAAGCCAGACTGGTCTCCTGACAGATTTTTATCCTCATTTTATTTCGGAGGAATAGTTGCAGTCAGAAAGGATGCGCTTCGGGATGCATATGCAGTCTGCCGGGAAAAAGGCATATTAAATAACAATAGTTATGGAAATTTGGAAAAGACCTATTTTCTCCTATTTGAATTGTTGAAAATGCATCATGCATTTGAAAAGCGGCATGAAAAATCTCAAATGCCGGTTTGCCATATTCCTCAGGTGCTGTTTCACAGTAAAAAAAATGGTTATGATCAAATAAAAGGGCATAATCTTCCTGATGTGGCAATGTCAGAAATGAAAAAGGCGGAGAATCAGCTTATTTCCATTATTATTCCCTCTAAGGATAATGTGGATGTGCTTTTCAACTGCCTTGATTCTCTGATTGAGCGAACGGCTGCGAACCATAGATATGAGATTATTTTGATAGATAATGGAAGTAAGGAAGAAAATCAAGACAGGATCAGGAATAAAATAGAGGAACTTGGCTTAAAAACTGCAAATTCGAAGGCTGGATTTCAAAAAATAAGATATTTGTATGAAGTTATGGAATTTAATTTTTCCAGAATGTGTAACTTGGGAGCAGAGGCGGCAGAAGGCAGAATATTATTGTTTTTAAATGACGATATGGAAATTATTGCTTCAAACTGGCTGGATCTGATGGCCGAGAAGGCAGTTCTTCCTTATGCCGGCGCTGTGGGAGCCAAGCTTTTGTACCCCGAATCCGATAAGATTCAGCATGCAGGAATCACGAATTTGCGTGTGGGACCTGCACATAAGCTGCAATTTTTGAGCGATGAAAAAGTGCATTATTTTGGAATGAACAGAGGAGTGCACAACATGCTGGCTGTTACAGGCGCTTGTCTGATGGTAAAAAGAGAGGTGTTTTGGGAGGCAGGTGGATTTTGTGAAGATCTTGCAGTTGCCTTTAATGATGTGGATCTTTGCTATACCATATATGAGAAGGGATATTATAATATAGTAAGAAATGATGTGGTTCTTTATCATCATGAATCTTTAAGCAGGGGGAAGGATGGGGAGTCTGAAAAAAAGCAGCTCCGCCTGCTTAAGGAAAAGGATGTGCTCTATGAAAGACATCAGGATATTTATGGGAAAGATCCTTTTTATCATCCATATCTGACTACTGATATGCTGGAATCAGAGTATTCCCCCTGCTACCGGTACCAGGTGACGCTGGATATGTCATGGTCTTTTGTGGAAAAGGATTCTGGCAGCTTGAAAAATGCAAGGGAGGATCAGTGCCTTGTAGTGGGGATGGAGTGTGCTATGGATATTTATAAATGGCAGTATGGCGTTTCCCCTGAAAAAGGCAAAGTGAAAGTAAGGCCGGAGGATATGGGGTATTATTTTCAAGGATATTCTTTTGTTATAGGTTCAGATAACGCATGTTATAAAAAGAAATTGCTGTTGAAAAATCAGGAAAATGGGCAGGTTTGGCTGATTCCTGTGGAAGACAGGTACAGGCAGGATATCAAAATAAATTTGAAAGATCAAGTTCATGTAGACCTGACAGGGTTTGCTGGAAAAATGCGGAAAAGGGAAATTCCTGCCGGAGTCTATCAGTTTGGTATGCTGGCTTTAGATACCTGCTCCAGACAAAAGCTGGTAAACTGGAGCAACTGGGTAATTCAGATTGATGATTCAGCGGAAGGATGAACGGATGAGCGTCCAAATTTGCGGGCATTGGCAAGATGGAGGATATTATGGAACAGGAAATGAACTATCAAGAGGCTTATGAAAAGGAGCATTTAAGGAATGCAGATCTGGCAGGAAGAGTGGCGGATCTGGAGGCAAAATGCGACGATTTAACTTTTAAGCTGAATAGAATTAAAAATAATCCTTTGTGGAAAATGTCTGCTCCCTTACGCCGGTGCATGCATTTTGTGATCCGGCAGAAAGACAGAATAAAAAATTGCGGGAATTTAAAGGGTGTTATAGCAAAAATAAAATATAAGAAGATTGAACGCCAGGCAATGGGGCGCTATGGAAGCAGCAGCTTTCCAACACAGGAGGAGGCAAAAAAGCAAAGGGAGCAGAAGTTTCAAAGAATGCCTAAGATCAGTATTTTAGTGCCTCTTTATAATACACCGGAGAATTTTCTTCGCGAAATGATAGAGTCAGTAACAAATCAGACCTATGAAAACTGGGAATTATGTCTGGCTGATGGTTCAGATACAGAGCATGGGATTGTGGCTGAAATTGTAAAGGAATACCAAAGAAAGGATGAAGCGCTGGGAAAAAGCGGCAGAATCCTTTATTTAAAGCTGGAAAAAAATGAAGGAATTTCTGGAAATACAAATCAGTGTTTAACGATGGCAACAGGAGAATATATTGGTCTTTTTGATCATGATGATATTCTTCATCCCAGTGTTTTGTATGAATATGTAAAGGTGATCAATGAAAAACAGGCAGATTACATATATTGTGATGAGACCACCTTTAAAAGCGGGGACATTAATAAGATGCTGACTATGCATTTTAAACCAGATTATGCCATTGACAATCTGCGGGCTAATAATTATATCTGCCATTTCAGTGTCTTTGCAAGAAAGCTTTTGGACGGAACGGAGCTGTTCCGCTCCAGATTTGACGGAAGTCAGGATCATGATATGATTTTACGTCTTACAGACAGGGCGGAAAAAGTGGTACATGTACCCAAATTACTGTATTACTGGCGTTCCCATCCGGGAAGCACGGCGGCGGATATCAGCGCAAAGCCATATGCAATAGAAGCTGCCAAGGGGGCAGTGGCAGATCATTTAAGAAGGCATGGATTTGAACATTTTCAGATTAGTTCCACCAGAGCTTTTGACACTATTTTTAAGATTCGCTACCAGATCATAGGCAGTCCTAAAATTTCTATTGTAATTGCCAATAAAGACCATAAGGAAGATTTAAAAAGATGCATTACTTCTATTTTAGAAAAATCAACTTATGAAAATTATGAAATCATTATTGTGGAAAACAATAGCACTCAGCAGGAGATTTTTGACTATTATGAGGAATTAAAGGAAAATGAAAGAATAGAAGTACTTACCTTTGATGGGGATTTTAACTATTCAGCAGTAAATAACCTGGGCGCGGCAAATGCAAAGGGAGAATATATTCTGCTTCTCAATAATGATACTCAGGTAATTACGGTCAACTGGATGGAAGAACTGCTTATGTATGCCCAGCGGGAAGATGTGGGGGCAGTAGGGGCAAAACTTTATTATCCTGACAAGACCATTCAGCATGCGGGGGTGGTGCTTGGCCTGGGAGCCCACAGAACAGCGGGGCACAGCCATTATAAGCAGCACAGGGACAATTTAGGCTATATGGGCAGGCTCTGCTATGCTCAGAATGTTTCCGCGGTTACCGGAGCGTGCCTTTTGGTTAAAAAGACGTTATTTGAGGAAGTGGGCGGGCTGGATGAGTCATTTGCTGTTTCCCTAAATGATGTGGACTTCTGCTTAAAACTTAGGGAAAAGGGCTGTTTAAATGTGTTTACGCCCTTTGCCGAACTGTATCACTTCGAGTCCATATCCAGAGGACTTGATGATAACGGAGAAAAAGCGCAGAGATATAACAAAGAATCGGAGCAGTTTCGGGAAAAGTGGAAAGACGTGCTTGCGGCAGGTGATCCCTATTACAACGCAAATTTTTCTTTGGACAGAAGCGACTTTGCTTTGAAAATATAGGAAGACTATGGTAAGATATACAAAGGATAAAATATAAAATTAAGTATATAGTAAGGAGGATTTGTATGGACTACAAAAAACAGTATGATTTTTGGCTGGAAGATGCATATTTTGATGACAAAACAAAAGAAGAACTGCGTAGTATTGCAGGTGATGAAAAAGAAATAGAAGATCGTTTTTATAAAGAACTTGAATTTGGTACGGGGGGCCTTAGAGGCGTTATAGGCGCGGGAACCAACCGTATGAATATTTACACAGTAAGAAAGGCTACACAGGGACTTGCAAATTATATTATCAGTCAGGGTGGAAAGGACAGAGGGGTTGCCATCGCCTATGATTCCAGAAGAATGTCCCCCGAATTTGCTGATGAAGCAGCGCTTTGTCTTGCAGCAAACGGGATTAAGGCATATGTGTTTGACGCACTCCGCCCTACGCCGGAGCTTTCCTTTGCGCTTCGCACATTGGGCTGTATTTCAGGTATTGTGATCACTGCAAGCCACAATCCGCCAGAATATAACGGATACAAGGCATATTGGGAAGATGGCGCGCAGGTTACAGCACCTAAGGACAAAGAAATTATTGAAGAAGTCAAAAAGGTTACGGATTATCATCAGGTAAAGACAATGGACAAAGAGGAGGCTTTGGCACAAGGTCTTTATCAGGTAATTGGAAAAGAAATTGATGATGCTTATATGGCAGAATTGAAAAAACAGATCATTCATCCGGAAATTATTAAAGAAGTGGCAGATGATATACGAATTGTATATTCTCCTTTCCACGGAACTGGAAATATACCAGTTAGAAGAATTCTTTCCGAATTGGGCTTTAAGCATGTGTATGTAGTTCCTGAGCAGGAACTGCCGGATCCTGACTTTACCACACTGGATTATCCTAATCCGGAAGATCCCAAAGCATTTACCCTCGCTCTTAAGCTGGCAAAGGAGAAAAATGCAGATATTGTGCTTGCAACAGATCCTGATGCAGACAGGCTTGGCATTTATGCCTTGGATAAAAAGACCGGTGAATATATTCCTTTTACAGGAAATATGTCAGGTATGCTGATTGCAGAATATATTTTAAGAGAGAGAACTGCTACTGGAACAATGCCTGAAAATCCCGCGTTAGTGACCACTATTGTTACTACTAATATGGCATCAGCAATTGCCAGGGAGTATCATGTGAAGTTTATAGAAGTGCTTACCGGCTTTAAATACATTGGAGAACAGATCAAGTTATTTGAGCAGACCGGCTCCAACAATTATGTTTTTGGTCTGGAAGAAAGCTATGGATGTCTTGCAGGCACACATGCAAGGGATAAGGACGCTGTAGTAGCAGTTATGTGTCTGTGTGAAGTGGCTGCGTGGTGTAAGAAAAATGGGATCACAGTATGGGATCAGATGCTGAAGCTTTATGAAAAATATGGTTATTTTAAAGAAACTCAATATGCCATTACCTTAAAGGGCATTGACGGTTCAAAGCAGATCGCGGAGATGATGGACAAATTAAGAAGCAATCCGCCTAAGAATTTTGGTGAATTGACTGTAAAGGAACTGAGGGACTATGACAAAGATGTGACAAAGAATATGTCGACTGGCGAAGAAACACCTACCGGACTGCCAAAATCCAACGTTTTATATTTTGATCTCACCAATGATTCCTGGTGTTGCGCACGTCCTTCAGGTACAGAGCCCAAGATTAAATTTTATATGGGAGTGAAAGGAAGCAGTCTTCTGGATGCTCAGGATAAGGTGGAAAAGCTTACGGAAGCATTGAAATCTTATCTTTAAGTTAGAATTGACAAACGAAAAAGGACTGGAAACTTTAACCTGTGTATTTGGAATCGTCCTGTTAAAGCAGGACGATTCTTGGGTTATACACAAAAAGGCGGCAGTATTTGCGATATGCATGGGGAGTAAAATGGGAAGAATTGTTAAGATAAGCAACCTAAAAAAGACGCTGCGGTATTTAAAGAAAAATGGGATATGCAGGGCATATTATGCCATGAAAGAAAGGGTGCAGGAAGAAAAAGAGGATGACTATGCTTATGTGGCGCCGGATGCGCTTGAGCTTAAAAGGCAGATAGAGGAAGGAAATAAGTTTTCTGTCAGGTTCAGCATTCTTGTGCCTGCTTTTGAGACAAAAGAAGAATATCTGCGGAACATGCTTGATTCTGTTTTATCTCAAACATATGGCAATTTTGAATTGATCATAGCTGATGCATCTGCTACAGATCAGGTGGAAAATGTCATAAAAGGGTATTCGGATAAAAGGATCATGTACAGGAAACTTAAGCTGAATGCAGGTATTTCGGCCAATACAAATCAGGCGCTAATGTATGCCACTGGGGATTATGCTGCATTACTTGATCATGACGATATACTCACGCCGGATGCTCTCTTTGAAATGGCGGCCTGTATTGATAAATATGAGAAAAAAGACATACAATTGCAGATGTTGTATTCAGATGAGGATAAATGTGACGAAACACAATCACACTATTATGAGGTGAACAAAAAGCCTGACTTTAACCTGGATCTGATTTTGTCCAATAATTATATCTGCCATTTCCTGGTAATGAAACGTCAACTGATGCAGGAGCTGACTTTCCGAAGTGTATGTGACGGGGCCCAGGACTATGATCTGGTATTGCGGGCGGTGAATGTAATGCTTGGAAAAGACAGGCTGCGGACAAGTAAAGTGGAGCTGCCGGTGGCACATGTAGGAAAAGTTTTGTATCACTGGAGATGTCATGAAAAGTCCACGGCAGAAAATCCGGCCAGCAAGCAATATGCATATGATGCAGGAAAACGGGCATTAGAAGATTTTCTGCGTGCCAGAGGCTGGAAGGGGATCGTATCTGACTTAAGACATCTTGGCTTTTATAGAATAGAGTACCAGCCAGATCTCTTGTCTAACAGACCGGATACAGCAGTGGTAGGGGGAAAATTGATTAGCAAAAATAAAATAACGGGTGGTATATATAATGCCGACGGAGAGCCTCTTTATCAAGGGATTCACAAAGAATTCAGCGGCTATATGCATCGTGCAGTCTTACAGCAGGAAGCAGAGCTGGTGGACGTGCGCTGCATGAAGGTTTCCCATCCTGCGGAAGCAGTTTTGGAGGAATTGATCGGGCTGCCCTATCTGCCGCATCCGGGAAACGGACGTTTTGACTGGCGCGACAGTTTAAACAGTGAAGTGGATTATCTTGATTTAAGCCGCAGATTTTGTGAGCGGATCAGGCAGTTGGGATACAGGATTGTATGGGATCCGGATATGATGGAAAAGGTTGATTGATATTATGGCAAGAACTACAGTGGTAATACCTAATTATCAGGGAATTAAATACATTGAAGCTTGTCTGGCCTCTCTCTATCAGGGAACAGTGATTCCAGACGTGATTTTGGTGGACAATAACTCAGGGGATGGCAGCCTTTTTTTGGTCAAAGAAAAGTTTCCCCAAGTTCAGGTAATAGAATTTACATGTAATACCGGATTCTGCAAAGCTGTTAATGCGGGGATCAAGGCGGCAAAAACTGAATTTGTGCTTCTTTTAAATAATGATACAGTGGTGGATCAGAATATGGTGAAGGAGCTTGAGGCTTCACTTGACAGACATCCAAAAGCATTTTCTTCCGGTGCAAAAATGATCAGTCTCTATGACCAAAATAAATTAGATGGGGCAGGAGATTTTTATTGTGCCCTTGGCTGGGGATTTTCCAGGGGAAAGGATAAGCCGGCAGATGCTTTCAGCCATCCTGCAAGGACCTTTTCCGCCTGTGCAGGTGCCGCAATCTACAGACGGGAAATTTTTGAAAAAATTGGATATTTTGATGAAAATCACTATGCTTATCTGGAAGATATGGATATTGGGTATCGTGCCAATATTTATGGTTATCATAATAGATACGAGCCGGAAGCAAAGGTGTTTCATGCGGGAAGCGCCGCCAGCGGTTCCAGATATAATGTGTTTAAAGTAAATCAGTCAGCCAGAAATAATGTATATTTGATTTATAAAAACATGCCCTTTTTACAGATTTTAATAAATCTGCCATTTTTGGCCATTGGCTTTGGGATTAAATACATGTTTTTTTCCAGAAAAGGAATGGGCGGCGATTATCACAGGGCTTTCAAAGACGGGCTTGCCCTTTGTAAAACAATTGAGGCAAGAAATAATAAGGTGAAATTTTCTCTAAAGAATTTGAAAAACTATTTTTGGATACAAATACAATTGTGGTTTAACATGGTAAGACGAATATGTGACTTTTAAGTTAATGTTATTGTACTTTTTGTAATAATATTGTAAAATATTTGCAAGAAGGTAGCAGGATATGATCAAGGACAATCAAAAGTATTTTAATAGACTGCACTTGCTGATAGATGCTGTTGTAGTGGCAATCTCTTATTTGTTTGCATGGTATTTGAAGTTTTGTACGATTCTTGCAGATACGGAGCCTGGTGCAGGTGCGCTTGATATGGGGACCTATTTTGGATTCCTCTATTTTCTTGTGCCTGAATATATCATATTATACTACTTTTTCCATTTGTACGCACCGAAGCGGGCCACCAGACGTAAATATGAGATTTCCGGTATTTTAAAAGCAAATACCGTGGGAATTGTTATTTTCATTGTGTTCCTTTATATGATCAAGCAGCCGGATTTCTCCCGTACTATGATGGGGCTGTTTTATGTGATCAATATTGCATTTACCACCATCTGTCGGACCATGATACGGAATATGCTGCTGTATTTCAGGAAAAAGGGATATAACCTGAAATATATCCTTTTGGTAGGATACTCAAGGTCGGCTGAAGAATATATTACCAGAATCAATGCAAATCCCCAGTGGGGTTATGTGGTTCGGGGAATCTTAGATGACCGGATTCCCAGTGGAACGCTCTATAAGGGAGTAAAGGTAGTTGGCAGAATCGAAAACATCAGATATATTCTTCCCGAGAACAAGCTGGATGAGATTGCGATTACCCTGGCGCTTAAGGATTACGATCACCTGGAGGCGATTGTTGATCTATGTGAAAAATCAGGCGTTCATACGAAATTTATTCCTGACTATAATTCTCTGGTGCCCAGCCATCCTTATACAGAGGATTTGATGGGGCTGCCAGTGATCAATATCCGGTATGTACCTCTTACCAATACATTAAATTGGATTTTAAAGCGGGCGGTGGACATCTTAGGCGCTGCCGCAGGAATTATAATATCTTCACCCATTATGCTGCTTGCAGCGCTGGCAGTGCGGCTTACAAGCCGGGGACCGGTGATTTTTAAGCAGGAAAGAGTAGGACTTCACAATAAAACCTTTAAAATGTATAAGTTCCGGACGATGGCAATGCAGAAGCCTTCCGCAGAGCAAAAAGCATGGACAGTGAAGGATGATCCGAGAGTTACCAAAGTTGGAAAAATTTTAAGACGGACCAGTCTGGACGAGCTTCCCCAATTATTTAATATTTTGGCAGGGGAAATGTCACTGGTAGGGCCAAGGCCGGAGCGCCCCCAGTTTGTGGAACAGTTTAAGGAGGAAATTCCCCGTTATATGATAAAGCATCAGGTGAGGCCGGGACTTACAGGATGGGCGCAGATCAATGGCTATAGAGGAGATACCTCCATTCGAAAAAGAATTGAATATGATTTGTTTTATATTGAAAACTGGACCATGTCAATGGATTTTAAAATTATGTTTCTCACCATATTTAAGGGCTTTGTTAATAAAAATGCTTATTAACGGATACACTACATTTATTAAGGTTCCATAAAAAATGCGGCGGAGGGCTTGCCTAATAGGTTGTTTTGTGCGAAAATAATGTCTTGTGAGAACTCACAGAGGATAAAGCCCTGCAGTTTTAACATGAAGGTGAGGCATAAAATGCGGCATCCGTTGTTTATCGAAGTAAATTAAGGGAGAGATGATAACTATGGCAACAAAAAAACCTGTTAAGAAAAAACCGGTAAAACACGAGGAACCCGTAAGAAAAAAGAAGAAAAAAGTTCCTGCTTCCGCAAGGGAAAAAGCAAGGAAAAAACGAACCAAAATATTCCTTTTTATTATAGAAATATTTATTTTGATTATTATGGGGGTAGTTCTTTACGGTGTCCTTAAAGTGGAAAAGGTGGGCAAGGTTGATCTTCCAGAAGAAGAAATTGTAATTAACCCTGAGGTGGAAGAAAAAATTGAGACCACTATGAGGGGATACCGGAATATTGCACTGTTTGGCGTGGACTCCACAACGGGAGCGCTTACCAAGAATACGCGAAGTGATACCATTATGATTGCATCCATTAATCTGGATACCGGCGAGTGCAGGCTGGTCAGCGTATACCGTGATACTTATTTGAATTTAAGTAATGATTCCTATAATAAATGTAATGCAGCATATGCAAAGGGCGGCCCTATGCAGGCAATTAATATGCTGAATATGAATCTGGATTTGAATATTACTGACTTTGTGACAGTAGGGTTTGCCGGATTAAGTGATACCATTGATGCATTAGGCGGTGTTATGATTGATGTAGACGAGGCAGAGCTAAAGCATATCAACAACTACCAGATCTGTATGGCAGAGGATCTAAAGAGAAGCTATACACCGGTTACTAGCACCGGATATCAGTTATTAGATGGTCTTCAGGCAACCGCATACTGCCGGATCCGTTATACAGCAGGAGATGATTTTAAGCGTGCGGAACGTCAGAGAGAAGTGCTGATGGCCATTGCAGACAAAGCAAAAACCGCATCACCTTCCACGCTGAATTCTGTGGCAAATGCGATTTTTGATAAAGAAGAAATTTATACATCATTGGATGTAACAGAAATCATTGAGCTGCTTGGTGAGATTACCAAGTACGAAATTGTAGATCAGGCAGGATTCCCTGAGGACAGCATGCGTGCTACAGGAACCATTGGTTCAAAGGGAAGCTGCGTTGTACCAGTTTCTTTAGCTGATAATGTACAGTGGCTGCATGAATTCCTCTTTAAGGATGAAGCTTATACGCCATCTGATGCAGTATTAGAGTACAGTGAAAAGGTAAAATCTGATACAAGCGGATATATTAACAAATAAGATTTGATATTTGGTATCATAGAGGATAAAGGGCCAGCGTATAAAGCTGGCTCTTTTAACATAAGGATACAGGCAGGGCCTGTCGTCCGTTGCTTGGAGAAACAAATGTTTGAAGTAGATGTGATTATTCCGGTTTACAGGCCGGCAGAAAAGTTTATACAGCTTTTGGACCAGTTGGAAAAACAGAGTATTCCAATTCAAAATATTATTTTGATTAACACGGAAAAGAAATATTTTGACCGGCTGACCGAGGAAACGGATTTTTGGGGAAAATATGACAATGTGCTGATAAAGCATATTACAAAAGAAGAATTTAATCATGGGAAAACCAGAAATTATGGAGTATCCTTGTCAAAAGCCCCTTATTTTATCATGATGACAGATGATGCGTTGCCTGTGGATAAAGAGCTGGTAAAAGAACTTCTTCAGCCTTTTGAAGATAAAGAAGTGGGTATGAGCTATGCAAGACAGCTTCCGGGGAAGGATAGTGATTCAATTGAAAGCTATACCCGTTTGTTTAATTACCCGGCTGAATCCTTGATGAAATCAAGAGAAGATTTAGGCCATATGGGAATCAAGACATTTTTTGCATCGGATGTGTGTGCGGCATATAGGAGAGAAACCTTTGACCGGCTGGGCGGATTCATTGATCATGCAATTTTTAATGAGGATATGATCTATGCAAGGCGGCTGATTGATGCCGGATATAAGATTTTTTATGCAGCAGAAGCCAAAGTGGAACATTCTCACAAATATAATGGAAGAGGACAGTTCAAAAGAAATTTCGACATGGGGGTATCCCATGCAGATCATCCGGAGGTGTTTTCGGGACTATCCACAGAGTCAGAAGGGATTCGTCTGGTGAAAAAAACCTGTGCCCATTTAAGCAAAATAGGAAAGCCTTATCTGATCATAAAGCTTTTTTGGTTAAGCGGCTGCAAGTATTTGGGGTATTTTTTTGGAAAAAGATATCGATGTCTTCCAAAGAAAATAGTCAGGTTTTTTTCAATGAATAGAAATTATTGGGATAAATAACAAAATCAACAAATTTTTATCACAAATTATACACAATTCACAGATATACTTAATTATAGTAAATGACATAACAAATTCAGGGAGAAATCATTTTTATGTATGTTAGGAAAGGAACAGGTGATTGTGATGTATGAAAATACTTATTATTATGAAAACAACAGCAACTATGGAAGTTCAGGCCCGGAGAATAATGAAAAGCCGGGCAAAAAGCCGAAAAACAGTTCAGGCTTTGGAAAGAAAATTATGATAGGGATCTGTTGTGGACTCAGCTTCGGCATTTTTGCCGGACTTGGCTTTCAGGCGGTAACTACAGCAACAGACCTGATGAAAGATAAGATGGAAATTACACAGGAGAAAGAGTACGGCGGGGCAATTGAGGAAGCAGCAGAAGGTGCGGAAAACACAGGCCAGGTGAAAGAAGAACTAAAGAGCACTACAGAGCTGTCAGGAAGCCAGTTGCTAACAACTACAGTCACAGATGTATCAGAGGTGGTAAAGACAGTTATGCCGGCTGTAGTTTCCGTAAATAATAAGTATGTGGAAAAACTGTCGTTCTTTGGGCAGGAATACAGCCAGGAAGCGATAGGTTCCGGTTCCGGTATTATAGCAGGAAAAAATGATACAGAATTACTTGTAGTTACCAATTATCATGTGATTGAATCCGCAGAGGAGCTTACGGTTCAATTTGCAGATGGAGAGCTGGTACAGGCACAGGTAAAAGGCAGTGATGCAGATAAGGATCTGGCAGTGATCGTAGTGCCTTTAAGTGAAATTGAAAGTGAGACATTGGATGCAATTGCAATTGCAAAGCTGGGAAGTTCAGATGACCTTACGGTAGGGGAACCGGTAATTGCAATTGGCAATGCTTTAGGCTATGGGCAGGCAGTTACCACGGGAGTGGTCAGTGCTCTTAACAGGGCGATTGCATCTTCTACAGAGGTTGCTTTTCAGGGGCAGGATAAGGAAATCAATACCTTTATCCAGACAGATGCGGCAATTAATCCTGGTAATTCAGGGGGACCACTTCTTAACATTCGTGGTGAAGTAATCGGTATTAATTCAAATAAGATTGCTGTTTCGTCCGTGGAAGGCATGGGATATGCAATTCCTATTTCAGATGTACATGAAATCATTGAGGATTTAATGAACAAACAGACACGCCTTAAAGTGGCAGAGGATAAGCAGGGATATCTTGGGATCACAGGTGTAGATGTGGTAGCGGAATATGTAGAGCTTTATGATGCACCGGAGGGAGTTTATGTTTCATCGGTAATGGAAGGAACAGGTGCAGATGAAGCAGGACTTGTCAGAGGCGATATTATTACAGCCATTAATGGAGAAAAGATTTCTTCAATGGATGAGCTTAAAGAAGAACTCAGCTATTATGAAGCAGGAACAACCATAGAGGTGACGATCATGCAGGGAAGCCCCACCGGATATCAGGCAAAAACTGTGGAAATTAAACTGGGACGTCAAAGCAGAACACGATAAAATAGTATGGATTTTTGGCATTCTTTTGCCCACTCATTCATAAAATTAGTAAAAAGATACTATAAATTTATGGTGGCTGAATGAAGGGTAAAGGCTTGCGTCTTGTAAAATATGGTTTGTGCATTCTTGGAATGATGGTATTTTTCTTTCTTCCAGGGTGCGCAAAGGAGGAAAAAAATCCGCTTGAAAAGATAAAGGATCTGGAGTTTACGGTTCTGGCGGAGGATAACATTCCAGAGGAACTCAAAACGATCATTGATGAAAAAAAGGAAAATACTTTTAAGGTCACATATCAGGACAATGGATTTTTATATATCTGCATTGGTTATGGGGAGCAGGTAAGCGGCGGATACAGTATTACAGTCAATGATCTTTATTTGACGGACAATGCTGTTTATGTAGATACCACATTGCTAGGACCAGATCCGGCTGAAAGCGCGGGAATTAAAAAGAATACGCCATCTTATCCCTATATTGTCCTTAAGACAGAGTTTGTGGATAAACCAGTGATATTTAACTGAAAGATAACAGAAAATGGAAAAGTGATTTGCCCCGAATGGCTGTATATAGGCTGTTCGGGGTATTTGTTTAAGGGGGAAGAATTAAGTGGGAATGTCAATAACTTTTGAAAATGT
>DKUR01000081.1 GCA_002490775.1 Lachnospiraceae bacterium UBA7199
ACATTATCACAAGTTAATAACATGTTACTGGAACGGTACTTGCATCATTTGCAGGATAATGTTACCATAAAAAAGATTCTGTAGAAAGGAAACTGTGTATGAGCTGGGAAGAAAATATAAGAAGGGTGGAGCCTTATGTTGCAGGAGAACAGCCAGGGCAGCCAGGGGTTATTAAGCTGAATACCAATGAATGTCCTTATCCGCCATCTCCTGCGGTGGCAAACGCTGTAAAGCAGCTTGAGATATCTGATCTTCGGCTTTATCCTGATATGAATGCAAAAAAACTGGTGGATGCCCTGGCAGACTATTACCATGTGAAAGCAGAGCAGGTTTTTGTGGGAGTAGGTTCTGATGATGTGCTGGCCCTGTCATTTATGACTTTTTTTAATGGAAATCAGCCAATTTTGTTTCCGGATATTACCTATTCTTTTTATGATGTGTGGGCGGATGTGTTTCGGATTCCTTTTAGGCAGTGTCCCCTTGATGAAAACTTCCGCATCAAAAAAGAAGACTTTTTTTTGTCTAATGGAGGCATCATTATTCCGAATCCTAATGCACCCACAGGGGTATTGGAGCAGACTGCATTGTTTGAGGATATTATAAAGGCCAATCCTGATTCTGTAGTGATTATAGATGAAGCCTATATAGATTTTGGGGGAGAAAGCATGGTGCCTTTTGTGGACCAGTACGATAATCTGATGGTGGTACAGACCTTTTCCAAGTCCCGGGCAATGGCAGGAATGCGGATTGGATTTGCCATTGCAAATGAAAAAATGATCCGCTGCTTAAAGGATGTAAAATTTTCTTTTAATTCCTATACGATGAATATGCCGTCTATTTTAGCAGGAACAGCAGCAGTTTTGGATGATGCTTATTTTAAGCAGACAATTGGAAAAGTCATAAAGACAAGAGAGTGGACGAAGGAACAGTTAAAAAGACTTGGATTTGCACTTACTGATTCTAAAAGTAATTTTTTGTTTGTTACGCATAAAAGGGTTCCGGCAAAGGATATTTTTCTTGCCTTAAAGGAAAATAATATTTATGTCAGATACTGGAATAAGCCCAGAATTGACAATTATCTGCGCATCACCATAGGAACCGATGAACAGATGCAGGTATTGGTAGATTTTTTAGAAAATTATTTAGCATAAATGCTTTAAAATGGAGGAAAACATGATTAAAAATCTTTTAAAAGGAATGGTAATGGGAATTGCCAACATTATTCCCGGTGTCAGTGGTGGAACTATGGCAGTTTCCATGGGAATTTATGACAAATTGATTCACAGCGTAACCCATTTATTGAAGGAGTTTAAGGAGAGCATGAAATTTTTGATTCCCATTTTTCTGGGAATTGGAATTGCGTTGGTGGGGTTATCTTTTATCATAGAACCGGCTTTTGCTAATTTTCCCCTGCAGACAAACTGCTTGTTTATTGGTTTGATCGTGGGAGGCCTTCCGGCTGTGATCAACAAGGTGAAAGGAAAAGGCATCAAGATCAGTTATATCCTTCCCTTTCTGGTATTCTTTGCATTGGTAGTGGGCATGGCGGCTATAGGAGAAAAGGAAGGTGCGGCAGCAGATCTTTCTTTTAGTCTTTGGTCAGTGATCAAATTGTTTGTAGTGGGAATCATTGCTTCTGCTACTATGGTTATTCCTGGTGTCAGCGGCTCTATGATGCTGCTTCTTATGGGATATTACAACCCTATCGTAGCAGCAATCAAAAATTTTGTTACAGCGCTGGCGGCTTTTGATATAGATGGTATTTTGCAGGGATGTGGTATCTTAGTCCCAATGGGATTGGGAATTGTTGTGGGCGTTATACTAATTGCAAAAATGATTGAGTTTATTTTTGAAAAATTCCCTCTGCAGGCTTATTGGGCAATCATTGGATTGATAGTGGCTTCTCCCTTTGCCATCTTTTTACTGGGAGATGTGGGAACCATTACAGTGGCAGGCGTGCTGGTCAGTGTGATTACCTTCGGGGTTGGATTTGTGATTGCTATGAAACTGGGAGATTAATTTGGAAGCTTATACGGATTTTGCAGGTGTATATGACACCTTTATGGATAATACCCCTTATCAGGAATGGGCGGATTTTCTGACGGAATTAATTGAAAAATACGGAATATCAAAAAAAAGGCAGGGCGCAGATGAAGCAGGCAGCGGTTCCATACAGGAGGAGATTTTAAACTCCGAGAAGAATCTGGTGCTGGACTTAGGATGTGGAACCGGCACCCTGACAGAGCTTTTGTACCAAAAAGGATTTGATATGGTGGGAGTGGACAGCTCTGAGGACATGCTGAATGTTGCTTTTGCGAAAAGGGAAGATTCAGGCAGCGAGATATTGTATCTTTGTCAGGACATGCGGGAGCTGGATCTTTACAGCACTGTGGGAACGGTAGTCTGCGTCTGTGACTCTATTAATTATCTTTTGGAAGCAGATGAGGTGGAAGATACATTTAAGCTGGTCAATAATTTTCTGTATCCGGGCGGGATTTTTGTTTTTGATTTTAATACTGTTTACAAATATGAGCAGGTGATTGGAGATACTACCATAGCAGAAAACCGGGAAGAATGCAGCTTTATATGGGAAAACTTTTATCATGAAAAGGAGCAAATCAATGAGTATGATTTGACCATTTTTGTAAAAGAGACTGAAAGCGGATTGTTCCGGCGGTTTACGGAAACGCATTTTCAAAGGGGTTATAGCCTTGAAGAGATGGAAAGCCTTGTAAAAAAAGCAGGAATGGAAATGGTATTAGCGCTGGATGCAGATACCCATAAGGCACCCACGAAGGAAAGCCAGCGTATTTATATGCTGGCAAGAGAATGTTTGAAAGAAAAGAAGAAATAGTGGGTGTGGTATTTTGGAGATAGAATGGAGGAAAAATGTCAGATTATATTGTCAGGGCAACGGCCGCAAACGCCCAGATCAGAGCTTTTGCGGCGACTACAAAAGAACTGGTGGAGAGAGCAAGAAAGGCACATAATACAAGTCCGGTGGTTACAGCAGCTTTAGGACGGCTTTTGACAGGCGGTGTGATGATGGGCACTACCTTAAAAGGAGAAAAGGATTTATTGACTTTGCAGGTCAGTGGAGATGGTCCCATAAAGGGGATGACAGTTACAGCAGACAGCCAGGGAAATGTGAAAGGGTATGCCATAAACAAACATGTGATGCTTCCGCCAAGTGCACTTGGCAAATTGGATGTAGGCGGGGCTGTAGGGAAGGGAATGCTCCGGGTGATCAAGGATATGGGTTTAAAAGAGCCTTATGTGGGGCAGACTACTTTACAGACCGGAGAGATAGCAGAAGACCTTACTTATTATTTTGCAACCTCTGAGCAGGTACCCTCCAGCGTAGGCCTTGGTGTTTTAATGGAAAAGGATAATACGGTAAAGCAGGCAGGGGGATTTATTGTGCAGCTTATGCCTTTTACGGAAGAGGCGGTGATTTCAAAGCTGGAACAGAATCTGGCAGAGTTTTCGTCTGTCACTGCCGTGTTGGATGAGGGCAAGACGCCGGAAGAGATGTTAGGTCTTGTTCTTAAAGGGATGGATGTGGAAATTACGGATACTCTGCCGGCTAAGTTTTACTGTAATTGTGATAAAAAAAGGGTGGAAAAGGCACTGATCAGTATAGGAAAAAAAGAAATTCGTGAAATGATTTCCGAGAACAAGCCGATAGAGGTGAACTGTCATTTTTGTAACACCTCATACAGCTTTTCGGTGGAGGAGCTTAAGGAACTTTTAACTGGAAAGGCAAGATGATTTTATGAAGCATGGTTTTATTAAGGTGGCGGCAGTGACGCCTAAGATCAAAGTGGCGGATACAATTTATAATGCAGATCAGATTTGTGCAGGAATCGAAGAGGCAGCAGGGAAAGGCGCTAAAGTCATTGTGTTTCCAGAGCTTTGCATCAGTGGTTACACTTGTGGAGATTTATTTTTGCAGGAAAGACTTCTTGCCTCCTGCAAAGAGCAGCTTGGCAGGGTAGCCAGGGCTTCCAAGGGAAAAGATGCGCTTATATTTGTGGGGCTTCCCCTGGAACGGGAAGGAAAACTTTACAATGTGGCGGCGGCAGTCCATAACGGAGAAATTCTTTGCTTCATTCCTAAGACCTTTATCCCCTCCTATGGGGAATTTTATGAAACAAGGCATTTTCAGGCAGGAAATAAAAAGGCGGCAGCTTTTCTTTTTGAGGGAAAGGAAATTCCCTTTGGAACCAATATTTTACTGCGGGCGGAAGGAATGGAAGGCCTTCTGGTGGGCTGTGAGATTTGCGAGGATATCTGGATGCCGGATGAACCGGCAATTTCTCACGGGATTGAAGGGGCTGTACTTTTAGTAAATTTATCTGCCTCAAATGAAACCATTGGAAAAGATGTTTATCGGGAGATGCTGGTAAAGTCCGCCAGTGCAAAATTGATTGCTGGCTATGTGTACTGCAGCAGTGGAGAGGGAGAATCCACCCAGGATCTGGTTTTTGGCGGTCATGATATTATTGCGGAAAATGGAACTGTCCTTGCCCAGAGCAAGAAGTTTGAAAGCCAGATTTTATATGGGGAAATTGATATAAACAGGCTGCGCATGGAGCGCAGGAGAATGAATACCTTCGCCAGCAGCAGGGGAGAAAGGGAAGAATACCTTATACTTCCTTTTCATCTGAAAAAGGAAGAGACAAAGATTACCAGAACCTTTCCCTGTATGCCTTTTGTGCCCAGCGATTTAAAAGAAAGGGCAAAGCGCTGCGAGGAAATTTTATTGATTCAGTCTATGGGGCTGAAAAAGAGGGTTGAACATACCGGATGCAGGAAGGCAGTGATCGGCGTATCCGGAGGGCTGGATTCTACGTTGGCGCTTTTGGTTATCACAAGAACCTTTGATATGCTGAAAATAGAGAGAAAAAATATTGTTGCTGTTACAATGCCCTGCTTTGGCACCACTGACAGAACCTATGACAATGCCTGCAAACTGGCGGAAGAATTAGGGGTAACGCTGGAAGAGATCAATATAAAAAAAGCAGTTACAGCACATTTTCAGGATATCAGACAAAATCCAGACAACCATGATGTGACCTATGAAAACAGTCAGGCAAGGGAGCGGACCCAGGTGCTTATGGACATAGCCAATCGGGAAAGCGGAATGGTAATCGGTACAGGAGACATGTCCGAGCTTGCCTTAGGCTGGGCTACCTACAATGGAGACCATATGTCCATGTATGGGGTAAATGCGGGAGTTCCCAAAACGCTGGTGCGTCATCTGGTGCAATATTATGCAGATACCTGTGGAAGGGATCAGTTAAAGGGCATTCTTTCAGACGTGCTTGATACACCGGTAAGTCCAGAGCTTCTGCCTCCCAAGGCCGGAGAGATTTCCCAAAAAACAGAAGATTTGGTGGGGCCTTATGAGCTTCATGACTTTTTCCTGTATTATATGCTGCGGTGTGGATTTGAACCGGCTAAGATTTTCCGGATTGCAAAGCAGTCCTTTGCAGGACAATATACAGAGGAAGAGATAAAAGGGTGGATGAAAGTCTTTTACAAAAGGTTTTTTGCCCAGCAGTTTAAGCGTTCCTGCCTGCCGGATGGTCCCAAGGTGGGAAGTGTTGCATTGTCTCCAAGGGGGGATTTGCGTATGCCCTCCGACGCCTGCGTGCGGATATGGATGGAACAGGCAGAAGAAATGTGATTTGCTTAGAGGATAAACTGAATCGTTGTTTTATACGGGCAGTCCGCAAAAGCGCACTGCCCGTCTGTGTACATAAGAATATTTTTTGTGCCAGGGCCCTGCTTATTTTGACGAGGGAGAAGCGGAAGAGGAAGGAGAAGGTGAGGGAGCTGCCGCTTTTCCAAGGGAAGTTTTGATGGCATTTAAAAGTACCATAGAGGTGTACTTATTGTCATCTGCATAGGTGATATTATCCAATGACTGATTTTTTATGATCTGATTTGCCAGATCGTCAAAGGAAGGTTCTAAAAGTGGAAACATAGTGGCAACAGCTTCATCCAGATTCACAATACGGATGTCGTTAATGTTGGTTTCATCCACAGTGACTTCTACATCCACCGCATTATCATTTAAAATAAGAGAGGTGGTATATATGCCGGGAACATATGTAGCAGCAGGGGTTTCCACAGCATTATTTTCTTCCTTATTTTTGGGCACAAACATAATGATCAGGAGAATGATAAATAATATCCCCAGTACAGCGAAGATACCGGTATATATTAATTCTTTCAGATGAAGTACAACGATTTTGGTTTTGGAGCTCATAGGATTTCCCCGTTACATTCTTTTTACTATAGTATTATTAGAGTCGTGGATTTATGCATTTTTGTAAGTTGGTATTGACAAAAAGATAAAAAGACTGTTATTCTGGTACAGAACAAAGGCGTTCTTATAACAGAAGGCATAAGTGCCGGCTGTGGGAGGAAGGCTTTTTTTGATGTTATCAGCCAATTTATATTATAGGCATGAAGAAAGGAAAGAACGGTTATGAAGAAAAATTATTCAAAGAAAGATATTATGGAACTGGTAAATGACGAGGATGTGGAATTTATCAGATTACAGTTTACAGATATGTTCGGCAGTCTTAAAAATGTGGCCATTACAGCCAGCCAGCTTGAAAAAGCTTTAAATAATGAATGCATGTTTGACGGTTCTTCTATTGAAGGCTTTGTCAGGATTGAGGAATCGGATATGTATCTGTATCCCGATTTAAATACCTTGGAAATTTTCCCCTGGAGACCCCAGCAGGGAAAGGTGGCAAGGCTTATTTGTGATGTTTACCGCCCTAATGGGATGCCTTTTGAAGGTGATCCCAGATATATTTTAAAAAGGGCCATCAAGGAGGCGGAAGATTTAGGGTATTGTTTTGAGGTGGGACCGGAGTGCGAGTTTTTCCTATTTCATACAGATGAAAATGGAATGCCGACTACCCTTACCCATGAAAAAGCAGGTTATTTTGATTTAGGACCTTTGGATTTGGGGGAGAATGCAAGAAGAGATATGGTGCTTACCTTAGAGGATATGGGCTTTATCGTTGAGGCATCTCATCATGAAGTGGCGCCAGCCCAGCATGAAATCGATTTCCAGTATGATGAAGCACTGGCAACGGCAGACAACATTATGACTTTTAAGCTGGCAGTGAAAACTATTGCAAAAAGGCATGGACTGCATGCAACCTTTATGCCGAAGCCTAAATTTGGAGTAAATGGTTCCGGTATGCATATTAATATGTCCTTGTCCAAGGATGGAAAAAATATATTTAATGATCCTGAGGACGAATTAGGACTGAGCAAAGCGGCTTACTATTTTATTGGCGGTATTATGAAACATATGAAGGGCATGACTGCAATCACCAATCCTTTGGTTAATTCCTATAAGCGTCTGGTGCCGGGATATGAGGCACCGGTATATATTGCATGGAGTTCTACCAATAGAAGCCCTCTGATTCGTATTCCTGCTTCGAGAGGAGCCGGTACAAGAATTGAGCTGCGTTGTCCCGATCCTTCCGCCAATCCTTATCTGGCATTGGCAGTATGCCTGCGGGCAGGGCTGGACGGGATTATAAATCAGATTGAGCCTCCGGCAAGTGTGGATACAAATATTTTTGCCATGTCTGAGGAGGAAAAGAAAAAGCTGGGTATTGAAGCGATTCCGGGAACCTTGATCGAAGCGGTAAATGAATTGGAAAAGGATGAATTTATCAGAGATGTGCTGGGAAGGCACGTGTCCACAAAATATATAGAAGCAAAGAGAAAGGAATGGGCAAATTATGCTTCACAGGTTACCGATTGGGAAGTGAATCAATATTTAAACCAGTATTAATACATGCCAAAATACCAAGATGAGGAGGTGTGCGGATGACAGGTATAATTGTTGCCCTTCCCAAGCCGGAGGATGCGAAAAATTTAAAGAATCTTCTGGTGAGAAACGGGATTCCTGTAACTGGTGCCTGTACTACCGGGGCGCAGGCGATTGCGCTTGCAGACGGATTAAACGACGGAATCATCATTTGCGGGTATAAGCTGGCAGATATGATCTATGCGCAGCTGCACCAGGATATGCCTCCCGGGTTTGAAATGCTGCTGATCGCATCCCAGCATATTATAGGCGGCGGCATGGTGCAGGAGGGAATCATGTGTCTTTCCATGCCCCTTAAGGTGCATGATCTAATTAATACGGTTGACATGATGATCAGGGCCATAGAGAGGAAAAGACGCAGGCAAAAGAATTGTCCAAGGGAAAGAAGCGCTGAGGAAATCAGGCTGATCAAGGATGCAAAGGAAGTGTTGATGAGCCGAAATCACATGACCGAAGAGGAGGCCCACAAGTATATACAAAAATGCAGCATGGACAGCGGAACCAATCTGGTGGAAACGGCCCAGATGGTGCTTACCATGATGAAGTGATAGAAATTATTACAACGAAGTCTATATTAATATGTAAGACTTTTGGGGTGGCAATAGAAGCAGTTACATCAGGGCAGGATGGAGTAGAAGCAGCACGAATAGTAGAAGAAGAGAAATATCCGGGGATGTTTGATGTATTGCGAAATCCTTGGGGGAGTGTGTACCTGAATGAGGGGATGTATAAGCTTGCACTCCAGTTTTTGGAAGATTATGTAGAGAAGAATGGGGAGATACAGATACAGGTACTTTATTCCGAACCCAGTTTACAGACGGATATGGTAAAGGCCGCTATTGGCCGCTTACTGGCGTTTTGTAATGAAGAAAATGAAGGAGATCTCATAAATCTTTTGTATGTCAGGGGAAGTACAAGCGGAATGTACGAAGTGCCAGGCTGGCAGCCTGATTTGCTAAATGAAGCAATGATAGAACTGCTGAGGAAGGATTGTGAAGACACAGCAGAGCGGATTGAAACAAATTCCTATTACGAGTGGCAGGAAAAGAACAAACAGCATATCAGATGGTATGCTGAAAAAGGAATGGAGTTTGCATATGCGAGTTTGATTTTGTGGGATATGACAGCCGAGCAGACCAGAGCCAGCAGGCAGGCGGCGGAGGTGAGGAAGTATGCTGAGGAGGTGAAAGTGGTAGAGAAAGAGGCTGGTGAGGTTGAGGGTGGTTCAGGAGCACAAGGTGTAGGAAATCCCGTCGCAGTAGAAGGAAGAGGAAATACAGGAAGAACGGTTCCTAATACATTAAACGAGAAGATGTCAATGAATCAAGTACAATCTAATCCATTAGAAGGTGCAACTAAAGTGCCATTAGAAATGACTGACCCAAGATGGCCAGCATCAGAAGGTTGGGTTAAAATGCAATCGGTGGTACAGAATGCAGATGGAACGAAAACTACAATACATTATGTGTACAATGAAACAACAGGTGCTTTTGATGATTTTAAATTTAAGTAGAAAGGATAAAAAAGATGGATAACATTATTTTCGAGAAAATTTGGCAAGATGATAGTCTTATTGAATTAAAAATATCTGCTAATTCTGAATTTGCTTCAGCTTATCAAAGTTGTTATATTCAGGATAAAAAATTAGAGGAAATAGCAGAAACAATTTGTAATTTTGTAGAAGATTATAATGAAGATTGCTATTTGGAATTCGGTAAAAAAGAAGGAAATTATACACCTGCGTTTTCAATGTGTATGCTGCCAGCAGATATATCAGGACATGTTAAAATTGAAGTGGATATCGAAATAGCAGATAATGATACGCGTTCACATAGATGTTGTTTTTATGTAAAAAGCGAATTAGGGTTAATAGAGCGGTTAGGAATGGCTTTGAAAAAGCTGATAAAAGAGCCAGATGGATGTGAGGTATCTTTGCATTAGCAAATCAAAAAAGCATGTAACAAAATTGCAATATTTTCCTTGACGAACCCCAAATACCCATGTTACAATGGCACTCACCAGGGGGTATAAGGGGGACGAGAAGTTCTTTCACAACTAAATAAAAGCACAGTATCAGCGGTATTCCTAAGACACTAAAATGTCATGAATTACCGCTGACTTTTTATCCACTTTTACAAGTTAAATAGTTGCATTAGTAGAGAAAAACACAATTGCATACTCATGCGGAACACAACTGCTGTGTAAGCAGATTCCTGTGCTTGGATGGCATCGGTCCACTGCATTATGATTTTTCTCTGTTCATCCGATAAATCCAATTCTTTGAATTGCTGGCTGAGTTCGGTTTCTTTCGTCGCAGCTTCCAGATAATCAGCGTCCTGCCTTACATTTTGGTATACGTTGTTATAAGGTCGTTCTTCCAAATAATTGAAGAACAGTTGAAAAATATCCATGTTCACCATAAGTAAACCCTCCTTTCTGCCAACACACGATACCGCAGAAATCGGAATCCATCCATTCACAGAATCCAATGAAAATTCGCAGGGAAAATAAAGCAGAATAGACAAAAGAGAGTCCATGGCATAAAAAGTTTCTTGGTTTTAGGGTAAGTTATGCCATAACGGATAGCCCCAACGACTCTGCCGGTGGGTGTACATCGGCTTGTGCCGTCCTTTAGCGGCATAAGCCCTTTAACCTGCACTATTTTCGACCCTGTTCATTTTGGTAGTATCTTAAGAAATTATGTCTTTCACATTTCCCCAACAAGGCTTAAATTATCCATTATGGGCACTACCTCGCCTTCGGCCTTAAAATCGCACACAGGGGCAACACGGGCTCTCACAGGGGCAAGAGAAAGTTGGTTTGTGTGGCGGGAAAGTAAAGTTGTGCATTATTACCGTTTTTTCTCTGTTTTGGTCTTTTGGCATAAACGGAAATTTGCAGTTAAAAGCGTCCTTTTGGGAAATGACAAGAAAAAATATGCTCCAAATCAAAAAATTGACTTGCAGACTTTCTTTTTCAGAGTTAACATCACACACCACGAAGGAGAGTTCTTCTGCTTTGTGTCCTGTGTTCTGCAGGATGTCCTTAAATCCAGAAACCCAAAAATGGATTGGCTGAACCACCCGTGCCGACCAATGTCGTCAACTTAAGGGCATTTAAAAATTCAAAAAAGGCTTGACAAGTTCATCAAAATATGCAGCCTCGCATTGATTATACATTCAATGTGAGGTGCTTTTATGAATGCAATATTTTTAATATAGCTCTTTAAGTGCTATTAAGTTGACGATATTGCCTGCTATGCGGGTGGTGCAGCAATTGCTTATAGCAAAAAAATCACCTTTCCAATATAATAGAGGTGTCCAAGCCATTATCAGAGAAAATACCACCGCAGTATCAGGACACCAGCAGGGACATTTGTTCATCAAACGGCGGATGTTACTGTTATAGTAAATGATACAGGAAAGGTAATCACAGTGATACCGAAGTAGGAGGATAGGATAATGTTTATTAAGTTTGATGATTTAGATATGTTGGAATTTTTTGAAAATGAGCCAATATCTATTGGAGAAGAGGGTGAAGCAAAATTTATATACTCTATGAAGGACAGTTACCAATTCTCAATGACATTGACAGTTGATACTTATGCAAAAAAAATTGATATTTCTGTTAGATATAGTGATAATACCATTTTTGCAGGAGAGTTTGATAATGTGCTCGAAATAAGAAAAAGCGAAGATGTTCTACTAGTGGAAGTGGAAGGTAAAAAACGCTTGGTTTTAAAAAAATATTCTTGTTTGGGAGTTGTTATAGAAAATATGTAAGGTGTAAGAGCCAACTGAAAAAGAGAATTAATAGTTAAAACTTTTTAAATAGTTGCATTAGTAGGGAAAAACACAATTGCATTCAAATGTACGCATTAAACTGTTAGAGTATAGAAAATATATGGATATTAGATTTAAAATTTTAGGACTATCTGATACTTGGGATAAATATGGATATATTTAATGAGTTGCTTCAAAATGAAGGGATATCTAAGTGGGACTTGGATGATTTTGAAGAACTGTGTGATAATTATGATTCATTTATATCAAAAGCCAATAAAGAATTGGGAGACAGTGTAGATGTAACCTATGGTATAAAAGGCCTGGCAACAGAATGGGGAAATATGTCTGGTGGAGCGAGACAAATTGTTACCCCATTTGGTGGAGATGTATTAGAAAAAATAGGAATATTAAAGGAGAATTAGGTGTGGATAAAAACGAATTAATTTCTAGTATATTATCATTTGAAGATAACATAGGCATGTGGAAAATAGTATTAAATCAACTTACAGATGCAGATTTTGTTATAGGATACGGATTTGATAACAATACAGAACTATGGAAAGTTTATCAAACTAACGAAAGAGGAATGACGACAGAATGGACATTTGAAAATGAGGAAGCGGCATATCCATAACAGACGGGGAAGGGAGAACGCCTGTCACCCGGACGAGAGACTGGCGGAGGTACGCTATCCGGACGAGAAAAGTGTGGCCCTTTCCTACGACGTCTTGGGGTTCTTGGACGTAATCGAAGCAGGGGTGAAGGCGGTATGGAGGAATCAGGATGATGTTACAAAAGTGATAGTTCAGATTAGTGAAAATGTTAATCCAGCAACATGTGATGAACCGGATAGATTAGTTAGTTTCCTGAAATTCCTTTTAGAGAATGAAACAATAAAGAAAGAAATTAAACAAGCATTTGGTGATTATGCTGTAGAAAATTTATATGCAATAGTATATTAATATTTAAAATATTGTAAACAAATTCCTATTACGAGTGCCAGGAAAAGAACAAACAGTATATCAGATGGTATGCTGAAAAAGGAATGGAGCTTGCATATGCGAGTTTGATTTTGTGGGATATGACAGCCGGGCAGACCAGAGCCAGCAGGCAGGCGGCGGAATAAAAGAAGACGTTGTCAATCCAGCAGCAGAAAGAACATATACTTACAAACATTTATTTGAATAGAGGTGACTATGGTTGAAGTTGATTTTAGAAGATAAAGGTATTGAATTATTAGAAGATGAAGGAAGATATTTTCTTCAGTATGATGCGGGGGCACATATGGTAAAGAAAAAAAGAATTAGTATTACAACGGATGAGGCAGAAATATGTCAATTAGATGTTGATGAAATGTACAATATTATTTTACAATCTCAAAATGATGGAGTATACGGCGATGATATAGTTAATTAATAGACACTAGGAGAAATTACAAATGTGGAAGGATAAATTGAAAGAAATTGTTCAAGAGAAAAAATATATGAAGAAAAAGTCAATATCTGTTAAGCAGGCAACAAAACCAAAGCATCAAAGGACTAATTGAATATAATAAAATATGGTATGAAAATGAGTGAAAAAAAATACATTTTTATAGGGGAAAGTAATATTAGTTGGTATGTTTATGATTTAGCAGAATGCAAATATGTTGAATTGGATAATCCTTCTGGAAAAGAAAATGAAGTATTTTCTAGTTTAGAGTGTATGGTTGAAAAATTATTAAGTGATGCATTAGCGTAAATAGAAAAACCAATCCTGGAAGAAAATGATATTATTATTCAGGAGGTAATTATAGATGCAAAATAGCAAGGCTTATGACTATTTAATAAAACAATTGGATGCAAATGGTTCAGAAAAAATGGATGGATATTATCCCAGAGTGATAGAAGAAATATATGATGGCATAAAGGCGTTAAAAGAAAGTCCCCATTTATTGCAAATACCAAGTGAAGCAAGTGTTGAAATTGGAAAAATATTATATGAGGTTACAGGAGATGAGGCCTATTTAGAATTGATTAAAAGAAATATTGATGCATCTCCAGAAACAATATCATATGTTTCAATTTTGTCATATTGTAAGCCTTGTCAACGCTTATATAGCATTCTTGCAGATATTTATATTAATAATAACAATAAGGTTAATAGAAGTACTGCTGTTATGGGAATTTTATATAATAAGGGGATAATTAAAGACAGAAGCAGCATTAAAGAATCAAATAATGTAATAAGTTTGCGTAAAAAATTCAAATCTGAGGACCGTGAAGAACGTCAAAAAATTCTTCAAAGATTTGAAAATGGAGAATTAACATTGTAAATTTAGTCAGAAAATCAGCGGTATTCCAAGACACTAAAAAGTGCGGCTCATTAGTGTTGGTAATCAATCCACGAATAACAGAGTAGATACATAACTGTAACTATAAAGTAAAGGCGGTAAAAAGAATGCATGAAAATTATAAAGTAAATTCATTAATTGAACGTTGGAATGTAGATGTCCAATCATATAGAAGTGGTGCCAAAACATTGGCATCAGTTCCGCAATGCGAAACATGTACCAATTATATAAGAGGAAATGCGTTACATTGCAACTGTTATAATAGTGAGAGAAAACCTAAATACGTATTATTCCCTAAAAAGGAATGTCCTGCATATTATAATAATAGTCCGATAAACCTGAAGATACAAAACGATAGAGAAAATAAAATATATGGTGGATTATTTGGATTTTGTGTTGGAGATGCATTAGGAGTTCCGGTTGAATTTTCAACGAGGGAAGAAAGGGAAAAGGATCCAATTAAAGAGATGCGGGCATATGGAACATATCATCAACCGTTTGGAACGTGGTCAGATGACACTTCGTTGACAATATGCTTAATTGATGCAATAAATAGAGGTTATTCAATAAAGAAAGTGGCAGAAAATTTTGTGAATTTTTATGAAAAAGGTTATTTTACCCCATATGGTGATGTGTTTGATATCGGAAATTCAACAAGAAACGCTATTATAGAAATATGTGCTGGAATCTCTCCCATAGAGTGTGGAGGAAGAGCAGAGATTGATAATGGAAATGGGTCATTAATGCGCATTCTTCCTATAGCTTTTTATGGAAAAAAACTAAGTGGACAAGAACTAATACAGCTTACAGAAGAGGTTTCTTCATTAACACATGGACATAATCGTTCTAAATTGGCGTGCATTTTTTATGTAGAATTTGCAATCCAAATTATTCTGGGATATGAAAAAGAAAAGGCATTAGACAGGACAATAGATTTTATTAATAGTAACTGTGTGAAAGCATATTTTGGTGAATTTGAAAATTTTAAAAAAATTTTAAGTAAGAAAATTGTCAACCTTACCAAGGATGAAATTAAATCGTCAGGATATGTTATTGATACATTGGAAGCAGTTTTGTGGACATTTTTTCATGCAAATGGATATCGTGATACAATTTTAAAAGCAATAAATCTTGGTGGTGACACCGATACTATTGCAGCCATTGCAGGGGGTATTGCAGGTATTTATTATGGCTTAAATGATATTCCCCAAGAATGGCTTCAAAGCATTGCAAAGAAAGAAGAATTATATCAGATGTTTGAGCAATTTTGTGTTGTAACAAATACCTAATATTTTTTGTGACAATCCTAAATACTCATGGTACAAAGGCGCTTACAAGAGAGGGATAAGTGGAGAAAAGTTTTCTCTACAACTAAATAAAAATACAGTATCAGCGGAATATCTAAGAATTAAAAAATCAGTATAGAATTCAATAATGGGGGATTTATTTTTGCTGCACCAAAAAAGAAAGTTTATTGGAAGTAATAAAACAAGTATAATTGAATTGTATTACTGAAATATTTCAGCGCGAATTAGTGTTAGTTGAGCTCAAAAAAATGAACTGAATTATCAATAGACAGCGTCTTTTTAGTACATAAAAAGTTTACATGGGTTGTTCCTAAACATAAAAATAGGTATAATGAAACCGGAAACCCATTCGCTGTTGCAAGGAAGGAGCCATGAAATGAATTATAAATTGATGCATAAGGATATTCATGTGGCTGATATTTTGATTGATGAAACGGTATGTGCTATCGTAAAAACAGGAACAGTGTATCATTTTGAACACCTTCCGGTGGGATGTCTTGATGGAAAGGGACATATTGACAGAGCAGCTTTAAATGAATGGTGGCGTGGACGGGCCATTCCTGCAAGCCGGCAGGGTATACAGGAGGCTCTCTGCCAAATGCATATGGACATGCCCCAAACCCTTTTAGAAAAATGCATGGGATTAAGCTTATCGGATCAGTATTGGATCTGCCCTGTAGATCTGCAGGTGAAATGGTCTGAAGTTAACTTTTTTGAAAATGATTTTTCTGAAGATGTGGGGAACATTCTTTTTAGGAAAAAGCTTTCCAAAAGAGAAATAAATTTGTTTTCGCCGGATAATACTTCAGACGGATGGCTGAAGAAAAAATGGAATATTTCAGATGGAAAGAGGTATCTGATAAAGGGAGGCAGCGGCATAAACAGGCAGGAGCCTTATAATGAAGTATTTGCCAGTATTCTTATGGAGCGGCTGGGGATTGCCCATGTTTCTTATTCACTTATGGTGCAGGAAGAAGAGCCTTATAGTGTCTGCGAGGATTTTGTAGGGCTCGGAACAGAGCTGATCCGTGCATGGTATATTATGCAGACAGCAAAGAAAGAAAATCATGTATCGGTTTATCAGCATTATTTAAATTGCTGTGAAAATCTTGGAATAAAAGGAGTAAAGGAAGCGATAGACCGGATGCTGGTAGTGGATTACCTGATCGCAAATGAAGACAGGCACCAGAATAATTTTGGTGTGCTTCGTGAGGCGGAAACCTTAAAATGGCTGGGAGCGGCACCAATTTATGACAGTGGAACTTCCCTCTGGTTCAGTACGCCGACAGCGTTTGTCAGGGGTGAGGCGCCTAAACTGGCCAGTAAACCTTTTAAAACCAGTCATGAAGAACAAATTAAGCTGGTGTCTTCTTTTGATTGGCTGGATACATCTGGATTAAAAGGGGTGGAAGAAGAATTCCGGGAGGTTGTAAAGGATTCTCCCTTTGTGGATAATGCCAGGAGTGATGCAATCTGTAATGCCATCAGGAAGAGATGTGAAATGCTGCTTAAGGTGATAGAAGAGAGAAAAAAAGGAAGGCTTGTTTCTGCAGATTGCTTCTATGATGTGGAAAAAGATGCAGCCTATTCGGGAAAAAAAGATGAAAATTAATTTATTACCTGCTTATCCTTTTCAGGAGGAAATAAAGGGGCTGCTTTCTGAATATACGGATATGCTGATTCAGGGTGATGCTTCTTTTAAGCAATACCTTGAAATACAAAATTATGAGGAAGAATTAAAGTAAGCGCCCAATAATCGGGC
>DKUR01000003.1 GCA_002490775.1 Lachnospiraceae bacterium UBA7199
TTTACAGAACAGAATATTAATCAAAAAATAAAAGAAAAAATAACAATGGAAGAAAATTAGAAAGGAAACTGAAAAATGGAATTTGAAAAATTGAAAAAAGTAATTGCTGACGTATTAAACGTTGACCCTGAAGAAATCACAATGGAAACTACATTTGTAGATGATCTGGGAGCGGATTCCTTAGATGTTTTTCAGATTATTATGGGCATAGAGGAAGAATTTGATATTGAAATTCCGGCTGAAGATGCAGAAAAAATATCTACTGTAGAAGAAGCAGTTAACATGATTAAAAATGCTCTCAATTAAAAAGCCCATTATGGGCTTTTTTCTCCAATAGGATGAATTAATATGTATAAACAAAAAGAATTAAAGAAGCTTGAGGAAAAAATAGGCTATGAGTTTAAGGATAAGGGACTTATGGTGCAGGCCCTGACGCATAGCTCTTTTTCTAATGAGCAAAAAATCAATAAATTTAAAAATTATGAAAGACTGGAATTTTTGGGAGATGCGGTGCTTGAATTGCTTTCAAGCCGTTTTTTCTATGAAAACTATCCTGATATGTCAGAAGGACAGATGACAAGAAGGCGTTCTTCTATGGTTTGTGAACCGGCCCTTGCATTTTGTGCAAGAGATTTGTCACTGGGGAATTTTATTTTATTGGGAAAAGGCGAAGAGGCCACTGGAGGCAGAATGCGGGATTCCATCATTTCAGATGTAATGGAAGCGGTGATCGGCGCCATTTATTTAGACGGCGGTATTGAAAAGGCAAATGAGTTTGTCCAGAAATTTATTCTTTCTGATTTGGAGAACAAACAGCTTTTTTATGACAGTAAAACCATATTACAGGAAAAGGTGCAGAAAGAGGGGTTGGATCTTGTCTATGAACTGGTAAGCGAGAGCGGTCCTGATCATGACAAGGTTTTTATTGTGGAGGCTGTAATAGATGGAAAAACAGTAGGAAAAGGCCAGGGGCGGAATAAAAAATCTGCGGAACAGCAGGCAGCATATCAGGTGCTGATTATGCAAAAACCATCCTTATGTTAAACCAAAAGAGTAGGTGATATATGTACTTAAAAAGCATTGAAATTCAGGGATTTAAGTCCTTTGCAAATAAAATAGTGTTCAAATTTCACAATGGAATTACAGGAATCGTTGGTCCTAATGGTAGTGGAAAAAGCAATGTGGCGGATGCAGTGCGATGGGTGCTTGGAGAACAGCGTATTAAACAGCTTCGTGGCGCATCCATGCAGGATGTTATTTTTTCAGGAACAGAAATGCGTAAACCCCTTGGTTATGCATTTGTTGCCATTACCTTGGATAATTCTGACCATCAGCTTGCCATTGATTTTGATGAGGTGACAGTGGCCAGACGTATCTACCGCTCTGGTGAAAGTGAATATTTGTTGAACGGTGCGCCTTGTAGATTAAAGGATGTAAATGAATTGTTCTATGATACTGGTATTGGCAAAGAAGGCTATTCCATTATCGGACAAGGACAGATTGATAAGATTTTAAGTGGAAAACCGGAAGAGAGAAGAGAATTATTTGATGAGGCGGCAGGTATCGTTAAGTTTAAAAAACGTAAGGTGGCGGCCCAGAAAAAATTAGAAGATGAGAAACAGAATCTTGTCCGTGTTAATGATATTCTTTCAGAACTGGAAAAGCAGATTGGGCCTTTGGAGCGTCAGTCTGAAACAGCTAAGATTTATTTGAAAAAAAGAGAAGAATTAAAAACGCTGGATGTAAATATGTTTCTGCTTGAGAATGGACGGATTCAGGAGCAGCTTATTAAAGTACAGGAAAAATTTGAAATTGCCAGCAATGACTTAGAACAGACCACCAGTCAGTATGAGAAGATTAAAGAAGAATATGAGCAGATCCAGGGGCAGATAGAAATGCTGGATGAAGAGATTGAGGCTGAAAGAACATCACTGACGGATACCAGCGTGCTTCGCGGCAAACTGGAAGGTGAGATCAATGTTTTAAAGGAACAGATCAAATCGGCAAAAAGCAATGAAGAGCATTTCCTTTCCAGAAAAGATTCACTTACGAAAGAAATGAACAGTAAGCTTCTGGATAAAGAAGGAATTTTAAACGATAAAAAGGTGATTGATGAGCAGGTAGCAGGGATTGAGCGGGCAAGAAACGAAGCACGTGAAAAGCTGCTTGGCATCCAGTCCAGAATAGAAGAACTGAATAATGACATAGAGACCGGTAAAAATACGATTATTGACGCTTTAAACAGCAGAGCTACTATTAAATCAAAGCTTGGCAGATATGATACTATGACCGAGCAGATTAATATCCGCAAGGCGGAACTCACTTCAAGGCTGCTTCGAATCAAGTCAGATGAAGCCCAGCAGGAGGCAGCAATTAAGCAGCTTCAGGAAGAATTTGAAAAAATAAATGAAGAAATCAGAAGCTTAAATGACTCTCAGGAGGAAAAGGAAGAAAAGCTTGCGCTGATCCGGGAAGAACTTGCAGGAAAAGATCAGAAGCTGCGGGACACACAGGTAAATTACCATCAGGAAAAGTCAAAACTAGAGGCGCTTACCAACCTTACAGAACGCTATGAAGGATATGGCGGAAGCGTTAAGAAGGTAATGGAATGCAAGGAACGTGAAAAGGGCATCATTGGTGTTGTGGCAGATATCATTAAGGTGGACAAGAAGTATGAAACAGCCATTGAAACTGCTCTTGGCGGTAATATTCAAAATATTGTCACTGATGATGAAGATACGGCAAAAAGAATGATCGCCTTTTTAAAGCAGACAAAATCAGGCAGAGCAACTTTTCTACCACTTACCAGTATTACCAATCCACAGGAGTTTAAAAACCCTGAGTCTCTAAAAGAAAAAGGCGTGATTGGTATGGCGGATGCATTGGTTTCCACTGATCAAAAATATAAAAATGTTGCGAAAGCAATGCTGGGGCGTATTGTTGTAGTTGACAATGTGGACAATGCAGTGAAGATTGCCAGGAAATATGATTATGGCATTCGAATGGTAACCTTAGAAGGAGAGCTTTTGGTACCTGGCGGTGCTATAAGCGGCGGTGCTTTTAAGAACAACAGCAATCTTCTTGGGCGCAGGCGGGAAATGGAAGAACTGGAGGGAAATGTTAAGAAGTTCCTGAAAGAGATAGATGTACTTTTAAATGAAATTGAGGAGACAAAGGAAAGAAGGAATAAACTGAGACTGAGTCTTGAGGAAGATAAATCTACTTTGCAGAGGAAGTTTATTGAGCAAAATACGGCAAGGCTTAATGTGATAAAGGCCGAGGAACGTAAGGAAGAAGCCTCTGAGGGTTCTTTGGAACTGAAAACAGAAGAGCAGGAAATTGAAAATCAGATACAGGAAATCAAATTAAATAAACAGGAAATTCAAAAGGAATTGGAAGAATCCGAACTCTTGGAAAAGAAAATCGAGCAGCAGATTAGAAAATTCCAGGTGGAGCTGGATGAAAAACGCAAGGAAGAGTCAGTGCAGTCTGCCCATGTGTCTGAATGGGATGTGGAAGTGGAAAAGATGCTGCAGCAACAGGATTTCCATCAGCAGAATGTGAACCGTATTGATAGTGAAATTGGCCGATATGCCGGAGAACTGAAAGAAATTGAAGAAGGATTAAAGACAAACAGTGAGGATACATTAAACAAACAAAACAGCATTCTTTCCATAGAGCAGACGATTCAGGCATCTCATACCTCTCAGGGAGATACAGAAAAGAAACTGAAGGAGGATATGGAAAAGAAAGAACAGTTATCCTTAAAACAGAAGAATTTCTTTACTGACAGGGAAACACTTGCGGAAAAGATGACTGGGCTTGATAAGGAAGTGTACCGGTTAAATGCCCAGAAGGAAAAGCTGCAGGAGTCTTTAGAGGGACAAATCAATTATATGTGGGATGAATATGAGATCACTCTTTCAGACGCAGCCTCCTTAAGAAATGAGGAAATGACGGATTTGTCCGCGATGAAAAAGGAAAGTGCTTCTTTAAAGGATCAGATTAAAAAGTTAGGAGACGTTAACGTAAATGCCATTGAGGATTTCAGAAATCTGATGGAACGTTATCAGTTTTTAAAAACACAGCATGATGATCTGGTGGAAGCGGAAAAAACGCTGGAAGGCATTATTGTTGAACTGGATACTGCAATGCGGAAGCAGTTTCATGAGAAGTTTGCAGAAATTGGAAAGGAATTTGACAAAGTATTTAAGGAATTATTTGGCGGCGGGAAGGGAACTCTTGAATTAATGGAGGATGAGGATATTCTGGAAGCAGGAATTAGAATCATAGCACAGCCGCCGGGGAAAAAATTACAGAATATGATGCAGCTTTCAGGCGGCGAGAAGGCGCTTACTGCAATTGCACTTTTGTTTGCAATCCAGAACTTAAAGCCCTCCCCGTTTTGTCTTTTGGATGAGATTGAGGCGGCATTGGATGAAAACAATGTAGCCCGCTTTGCAAAATATTTACATAAGCTTACAAAATATACACAGTTTATTGTAATTACCCATAGACGGGGCACTATGGAAAAGGCTGACAGACTGTATGGTATCACGATGCAGGAAAAAGGCGTTTCCACACTGGTAAGCGTAAATCTGATTGATAAGGAGTTAGATGATTAATGGCCGGTTTTTTCAGCAGACTAAAAGAAGGATTAAGTAAGACAAGAAATAATATTGTTCAGGGAATTGATTCGGTATTCAGCGGATTTTCCAGTATTGATGAAGAATTTTATGAAGAACTGGAAGAAATTCTGATCATGGGAGACATTGGTGTAAATGCCACCAGTGATATTCTTGAAAAGCTGCGCAGGCAGGTGAAGGAAAATCATATTAAAGAGCCTATGGCGTGTAAGGACTATCTGATCCAAAACATGAAGGAGCAGATGCAGGTTGGGGAAACTGCCTATCAGTTTGAGCAGCAGCAGTCGGTGGTTTTGGTGATTGGCGTAAATGGAGTGGGAAAAACAACCTCTGTGGGAAAACTGGCCGGATTATTAAAGCAGCAGGGAAAAAAGGTTTTGATTGCTGCGGCGGATACTTACAGAGCCGCCGCCTGTGAACAGCTTTCTGAATGGGCAAACCGGGCAGGGGTGGATATCATCACCGGATCTTCAGGAGCAGATCCTTCCAGTGTTGTGTATGATGCGGTGAATGCTGCAAAGGCAAGGCATGTGGATGTTTTGATCTGTGATACGGCCGGAAGGCTCCACAATAAGAAAAATTTAATGGAAGAACTGAAAAAAATGAACCGGATCATAGATAGGGAGTATCCTGGGGTGTATAGGGAAAATTTAATTGTCCTAGATGGAACCACTGGACAAAATGCCTTAAATCAGGCCAGAGAATTTGGAGAAACAGCCAATCTTACCGGTATTATTTTAACCAAAATGGATGGGACTTCTAAGGGCGGGATTGCAGTGGCCATTCAATCGGAGCTGAATATACCGGTGAAATATATCGGGGTAGGCGAAAAAATAGAGGATCTGCAGAAATTTAATGCGGAAGAATTTATAGATGCGTTGTTTGATGTAAAAGAGGCAGAGGATAGGTGGTAGAAAGGCATGGATGAGCACATGGAAGAGAAAATGTTGACATTAGATAAATTTGAAGAGGCATCTGAAATTGTCAAAAATGTAACACAGGAAACAAAACTGGTATATAGCGATTTTTATAGTATCCAGACAGGAAATAAGATTTATTTGAAGCCGGAAAATATGCAGTTTACAGGAGCCTATAAGCTGCGGGGCGCCTATTACAAACTGAGTACTCTTTCGGAAGAAGAAAGGCAGAAAGGACTGATTACTGCCTCAGCAGGGAATCATGCCCAGGGAGTGGCTTATGCGGCAAAATGTTATGGTGCCAAAGCAGTTATTGTAATGCCGACCACAACGCCTCTCATTAAGGTGAACAGAACGAAAAATTATGGGGCAGAGGTGGTTTTGTGGGGAGATGTATATGACGAAGCATGTGAGCATGCCTATGAGCTTGCAAAAGAACATGGTTATACTTTTATTCATCCCTTTGACGATCCGGCAGTAGCTACCGGACAGGGAACCATTGCAATGGAGATTTTTAAGGAACTGCCTCTTGTGGATTATATTCTGGTACCGGTAGGCGGAGGCGGTCTTGCAACCGGTGTATCTACTCTTGCAAAGCTTTTAAATCCCAAGATCAAGGTAATTGGAGTGGAGCCGGAAGGGGCAAGCTGCTTAAAGGCATCTATTGAAGCTGGAAAGGTAGTTACTTTAGACAGTGTCAGCACCATTGCAGATGGAACTGCTGTTAAGACGCCGGGGGCCCAGATTTTTTCGTATTTATGTAAAAATCTTGATGATATTATCACTGTACCGGATGAGGAACTGGTGGTTGCCTTTTTGGATATGGTTGAAAACCATAAAATGGTGGTGGAAAATTCAGGATTGCTTACAGTGGCAGCTTTAAAGCATTTAAATGTGAAAAATAAAAGGATTGTATCTATCTTAAGCGGCGGAAATATGGATGTAATCACTATGTCTTCCGTAGTACAGCAGGGATTAATTATGCGTGACCGTATCTTTACCGTTTCCGTACTTCTTCCTGACAAACCGGGCGAATTAAGCCACGTGGCTGATGTGATTGCAAAGCAAAATGGAAATGTTATCAAGCTGGAGCACAATCAGTTTGTTTCTATCAACAGAAATGCGGCTGTAGAGCTTCGGATTACACTGGAAGCTTTCGGCACGGAACATAAGCATCAAATCATTCAGGCACTTGAGAAAAACAATTATCAACCCAGACTGGTACGGACAAATATATAATTTATGACGAAAACCGCATACTATAAGTATGCGGTTTTTTTCAACAGTGGATGCCGCGCAGCAAAGGCATTTGTTGTTTCATAAGGAGGAGTTTTGAATGGAAAAGTGTGGAAAAGCAGTGAAGAAATATTGTATGATCACATTAGCATCTCTGATATTTGGTATTGGAATCAGTCTTTTTATTGATCCCAACAATTTGGCGCCAGGAGGCGTTTCAGGGCTTTCTATTATTTTAAGCCGGTTGATTCCTGTTTCTGCCGGAACATTATTTTTACTGCTTAACATACCGGTCATGCTTCTTGGAATGTGGAAGTTTGGAGTAAAATTTATCATATCTACCTTGTATGCTACTTTTATGGTGTCTCTTTCTACCAATTTATTTGCAAGGATGCTGCCGCTTACCCATGATCCCTTTATGGGGGCAGTGTTCGGCGGGGCGCTGGTTGCGGTAGGAATCGGCCTGGTGCTGCGTGTGGGTGCCACCACTGGCGGGACAGATATTGTGGTAAAATGCCTGAAACTGAAAAAGCCCTATTTAAAAACGGGGACCATTTTTTTATTGATAGATGGAGTGATTATTTGTATTGGAGGAATCGTATTTCAAAATATGGAGTCGGTTCTTTATAGTGTTATTTCAGCGGCAGTCACCTCTAAAGTTTTAGACATGGTACTTTATGGAAATGATGAGGCGAAAATGATTTATATTATCAGTAATTCGCCACAAGTGATCACAGAGCGTATTTTAAAAGAACTGGATATCGGCGTCACTTATCTTACAGGCATGGGAGCCTATAAAAAAGAGGAAAAACAGGTGATTTTTTGTGTGGTAAGGAAACAGCTTGCATATAAGGTTGAGGAGATTGTAAAGCAGGAGGACAGTACAGCATTTATGATTATTTCAAATGCAACGGAAATTTATGGAGAAGGGTACAAAAGCTATTTTGGAGAAAAACTGTAACCAGACAATTGAAAAACATTTGATTTCATAATATACTAAGTTCACAGGAAGATAAATGTTTAAAAAGGTGAAGGGTTCAAAAGAAAATGGCTAATAAATCGGCAAGAAGAAGCAGAAGAAAACAAAAAATCAATTTGATTACGAATATAATATTCAGTCTGATCACACTTACAGCACTTACTGGCTGTATTGTACTTCTTTTACAAAATTACAGCATGAGAAATCAAAGCAGGGAAGTGCTTGGAAGGCTGGAAGAATATGAAAGCAGGCAGGAAAAATATATTTATACGCAGGAGGATTTGGAAGCATACTCTGATAGTGCAGCATTAGCGGCACTAGAACAGGGCAGACAGGAGATTCTCACTGAATTAAAGTCTTCTGTCAGCAGTGGAACCGCTACAGTGTCGGTACTGCGCAGGCTTTACCCGGAGGACGTTGTGGTTTATGCTGACGGAGGTTATAATTTTTTCCCTATTTTAGATACCTTGAAAAAAAATGATTATGTGTATGATAATTTTACGCTGCAGGAAAATGGAGAAATTGTTTATACGAATGGTGATCAGACAGTACTATCCTTAAAAGGAATTGATGTGTCTAAACATCAGGGAAGGATCAATTGGAAGAAAGTTGCTGGAGAAGATATCTCCTATGCCTTTATCCGCGCTGGATTCAGGGGAAGCTCGGAAGGAAAGCTGGTGGAGGATGAATATTTTCAGGATAATATTGAAGGCGCTCTTGCTAATGGGATAGACGTAGGAATTTATTTTTATACACAGGCCATGACCGTAGAGGAAGCAGAAGAAGAGGCAGAGTTTGTGATTGATCTGATCAAGGATTATGATGTGACATATCCCGTGGTTTTAGACCTTGAGGAAAGCACAAGCAGTTCGGCCAGAACTGCAAATATGACGCAGGAGGAGTATACGAAGGCGGCAATTGCCTTTTGTGAAAAAATAAAAGAAGCAGGCTATACCCCCATGATTTATGGAAATTTAAAGACATTTATGATCATGCTTGATTTAAAGCAGCTTGAGGATTATGAAAAATGGTTTGCCTATTATGATGTTCCTGTTTATTTCCCCTATGCATTCAGTATATGGCAGTATTCTTCCAAGGGAAGCATAAAGGGAATAGAAGGAGATGTGGATTTAAATGTCTGTATGAAGGATTTCTCAAAGCAAAGCCAGTAAAGGAGCCGGAATGGATGAACTGAAGGAATCCGTTAAAAGCGGGTATCTTACGGAAAAGTTTAAGCTGTTTCATTTAAAGGACAGTCAGCCCAGGGAATATGTGTACCATTACCATGACTTTCACAAGCTGATCTGGTTCATTTCAGGAGACGTGGAATATCATATTGAAGGGAAGTCTTACAAGTTGGAGCCGCATGATATTTTACTGGTGAATCAGGGAGAAATACATAAACCTTTTGTAGATTTTTCAAGTATTTATGAGAGATATGTGTTTTATATTTCCAACAGGTTTTTGGAAGAACATTCGGAGGAAGGAAGCAATTTAAATCTGTGTTTTCAGGTGGCGCATGAAGAGCAGGGCAATGTAATACGACTTTCGCCTCAGGAAAGCAGGACATTGTTCGAAACGGTAAAACTGCTTGAAGAAGTAGAAAAGGAGCATGCATATGCAGAAATGTACAGCCGGATCTTATTTTTAAAGCTTTTGATTGAGTTGAATAGATGCTGCTTAAAGAATCCTGATGTATATCATAAAATTGCCCGGTATGACAAAAAGATTGTTGAATTGATTCATTATATCAATGAAAACCTTTCCAAAGATTTGAGTATAGAAGCTTTATCTGCCAGATTTTTTATAAGTAAATATCACATGATGCGTAAATTTAAGGAAGAGACAGGTTATTCCATGCATCAGTATATTCTGGAAAAACGTATTTTAGCGGCAAGAAATCTGATCACTGAAGGCTGCCTTGCAACAACAGCCAGTGTGGAATGCGGTTTTAAGGATTATTCCACATTCAGCCGGGCTTATAAAAAACTGCTTGGACAGCTTCCGTCAGATGCCTATTAAATAGGGAAGGTGAGCCTTATGGAGACTGAATATAAAAAGATTTAAAACCTGTCAAGCAAAAATGCTTGACAGGCTTTTTTGTTTGTAGTATCCTACTTTAGGTGATGGTAATGGAAAAGATTGTTGAGCAGGGATTTTTATATGATTTTTATGGAGAACTGCTTACAGAACATCAAAAAAAGATATATGAAGATGTGGTGTATAATGATTATTCTCTTACAGAAATAGCAAAGGAAAATGGCATTTCCCGCCAAGGGGTACATGATCTGGTAAGACGCTGCAATCATATACTTTTGGAATATGAAAATAAACTGCATTTGGTTGAGCGGTTTATGAGGGTGAAAGAAAATGTAAGTCAGATGGAAAAGCTATCTGAAAATATGGAAATAACAAGGGAAGAACTGGCAGAAAAAGTCAGATTATTATCCCGCCAAATCTTAGAGGAACTTTAATTTATGGCATTTGAAAGCTTAACGGATAAACTTCAGAATGTATTTAAAAATCTTCGCAGCAAGGGCAGGCTGACCGAGGAAGATGTTAAGGCAGCGCTTAAGGAAGTAAAGATTGCACTTTTAGAAGCAGATGTTAATTTTAAGGTAGTAAAGCAATTTGTAAAGTCGGTGGAAGAACGTGCAATCGGTTCGGATGTGATGAATGGTTTAAATCCCGGCCAGATGGTGATCAAGATTGTGAATGAAGAAATGATTGCCCTTATGGGATCAGAAACTATAGAGATCCAGATGCAGCCTGGGAAAGCAATTACAACAATTATGATGTGTGGTCTCCAGGGGGCAGGTAAAACCACCACTACAGCAAAAATAGCAGGTAAACTAAAGCTGAAAGGGAAAAAACCTTTGCTTGCGGCTTGCGATGTTTACAGGCCTGCAGCGATCAAACAGTTACAGATCAATGGAGAAAAGCAGCAGGTGGACGTTTTTTCTATGGGGGATAATCAAAATCCTGTGGATATAGCGAAAGCAGCCATTACCCACGCGGAAAAAAACGGGCACAATGTAGTAATTCTTGATACTGCCGGACGACTTCATATTGATGAGGACATGATGACTGAGCTTCAAAATATTAAGTCACAGGTGGAAGTGCATCAGACCTTGCTTGTGGTGGATGCCATGACAGGACAGGATGCAGTTACGGTAGCAAAAGAGTTCGATGAGAAAATCGGCATTGATGGTGTGGTATTGTCTAAGATGGATGGCGATACCAGAGGCGGTGCGGCGCTTTCTGTTAAGGCAGTTACCGGAAAACCCATTTTATATGTAGGTATGGGTGAGAAGCTTTCTGATTTGGAGCAGTTTTATCCGGACCGGATGGCGGGGCGCATACTGGGAATGGGAGATGTACTTTCCCTGATCGAAAAGGTTCAGGAAAATGTGTCTATAGATGAAGCCAAAGAAAAAGAAATGGCTGCCCGAATGAAAAAAGGGAAGTTTGACTTTGAAGATTATTTGGAAAGCATGAAACAGATGCGTAATATGGGCGGAATTGCAAGTATTCTTGGGATGATGCCCGGTATGGGAAAACAGCTTGGAAATATAGATTCGATGATAGATGAAAAGCAGCTTGCAAGAACGGAAGCCATTGTATTAAGCATGACGCCAGAGGAACGGAAAAATCCAAAACTGCTTAATTTAAGCAGAAAAAGCAGAATCGCAAGAGGCGCCGGTGTAGATATGGCTGTAGTAAACCGCTTTATCAAGCAATTTGAGCAGTCTCAGAAGATGATGAAGCAGATGCCGGGACTTATGGGCGGTAAACGGGGCAGAGGCGGCTTTGGCGGAATGAGATTTCCATTTTAGTTGAAACTAGAAACAGTTCAGACCATGATTTGTTTCTTTTCAAAATATATAAGAATCATATGATTACGGAGGTGAAAACATGGCAGTAAAAATCAGATTAAAAAGAATGGGTCAAAAGAAAGCTCCTTTCTATAGAATCGTTGTAGCAGATTCCAGATCTCCCAGAGATGGAAGATTTATTGAAGAAATCGGCACTTATGATCCTAACACAGATCCCAGCACATTTAAAGTAAATGAGGAACTGGCTAAGAAGTGGCTTACAAACGGTGCACAGCCTACAGAGGTGGTCAGCAAAATTTTCAAGCAGGCAGGCATTGAAAAATAAGACATGTTGACAATCCTTTTGGAGGTGGACTATGAAGGAATTAGTAGAAATAATTGCAAAGGCACTTGTTGAGCATCCGGATGAGGTTGTTGTAACCCAGAAGGAAGACGGTAAATATATTACCATTGAACTTCATGTTGCCCCGTCCGATATGGGTAAGGTGATTGGAAAACAGGGAAGGATTGCAAAAGCAATTCGTTCCGTGGTAAAAGCTGCATCATCTAAAGAAAATCAAAAAGTGGACGTGGAAATCGTCTAAAAACAACGGATGTCCCGCAATGCGTGGCATCCCTTGTTTCATATATGGCTTTTTATCAGAGAGACGTTTGTCTCTATAAAGGTGGAGGTTTATGGAGAATTTATTGCAGGTAGGGGTTATATCGTCAACGCATGGAGTGAGAGGTGAAGTTAAGGTATTTCCTACAACAGATGATAAAAACCGCTTTAAGAAGTTAAAAGAGATACTTCTTGATACAGGGAAAGAACTCGTGACGCTTAAGATAGAATCGGTAAAATTTTTTAAGCAGTTTGCGATTCTTAAGTTTCAAGGCTATGATGATATTGATGCAATCGAAAAATATAAAGGAAAAAGTCTTTTTGTAACCAGAGAAAATGCAGTCAGTCTGAACAAAGATGAGTATTTTATTGCTGATTTAATTGGAATGAAAGTTGAAAATGAGGATGGCTCTTTTTCAGGCGTTTTAAAGGACGTGATTGAAACGGGAGCGAATGATGTATATACAGTTTTATGTGGTGATGGGAAAGAAGTGCTGATTCCGGCAATTAAGGCATGTATTCTGTCAGTGGATCTTGAAAAAAATGAAATGAAGGTACACTTGTTGGAGGGGCTTTTAGATTGAAAGGAGCATAGCTATAAAGATGAACTTTCATGTACTTACGTTATTTCCGGAAATGATTATGCAAGGACTTGATATCAGCATTATAGGAAAAGCGATCGGAAAAGGCATAATATCACTTGAAGCTGTAAATATAAGGGATTACACCCTGAATAAGCATAAGAAAGTAGACGACTATCCTTATGGCGGCGGGGCAGGAATGTTGATGCAGGCGCAGCCGGTTTATGATGCGTGGAAGGCTGTCAATCAAAAGATCAAAGACCAGGGCAGGGATGAAAAAAATATAAGAGTGGTCTATGTAACGCCTCAGGGAAAAACCTTTTGCCAGTCTATGGCAAAGGAATTTGCAAAGGAAAAAGACATAATTTTACTATGTGGTCATTATGAGGGAATTGATGAGAGGGTTTTGGAGGAGATTGTTACAGATTATATTTCCATTGGAGATTATGTTCTTACAGGCGGCGAACTGCCGGCAATGGTGATGATTGATGCAATTGCAAGGATGGTGCCCGGTGTTTTAAGTAATGAAACTTCAGGGGAAACAGAAAGTTTTAGCAATTATCTGCTGGAATATCCACAATATTCAAGGCCTGAGGTATGGATGGATAAAAAGGTGCCTGAAGTACTTTTGTCAGGCGATCATAAAAAGGTGGAGGAATGGCGGCTGGAACGGTCCCTTGAAAAAACTAAAATTTTGAGAAATGATTTGTATGAAAAATGGGTGGAAGATAACCAGGAATATTTTATAAAGAAGGCAAAGCGGGAAGAGAGGAGGCTTAAAAAGGAGCGGAAGAAAGGGAAGCTTATATAACAAATTACATAAATTTACTTGCATTTTATGGCGTTATGTGATAAGTTATTGATGTTGCGAAATTATGATGGTCCTCTGTTACATGTGTATTAAGAACATCTGATTAGTTTACAAGTATATGGAGGTTTGAAATGAACGAAATTATTAAAAGTATTGAAGATGAAGCATTAAAGGAAGTGACAGAATTTAATGTAGGCGATACCATTAAAGTGTACGCTAAGATTAAAGAAGGTAATCGTGAAAGAATTCAGGTTTTTGAAGGTGTTGTTCTGAAAAAGCAGGGAACAGGCGCGCGGGCAACTTATACAGTCAGAAAGTCATCTAATGGCGTGGGCGTAGAAAAGACATGGCCTTTGTATTCTCCTAATGTTGAGAAGATCGAAGTAGTTCGCAGAGGTAAAGTTAGAAGGGCAAAACTTAACTATTTGAGAGATCGTGTCGGTAAGAAAGCTAAGGTAAAAGAAGCAATTAAATAATTGATTTAGTTAACCTTTAAGGGCAAAATCCTGATTTTGCCCTTTTTTTTAACATAAGAATGTCTCGCGAAGCGTGGCATCCGTTGTTTACTATATGTTAAAATGTAGTTTGGATTTGTTACGTATACCAGTGATAATAAATAAGGAACGATTGATAGTATGGCAAGACACAAGGGGCTTACCTTTTACGAAAAGAAAAAAAAGATCAGCAAAGAGACAATACATGAGATATTCAGCACTATTTTTTGCTGCTTTGCTGCAATATTGCTGGCATCCGTAATTGTGTTTTCCGTTGGAATGAAAGTCAGTGTGATTGGGGTATCTATGAATCCCGTGCTTCAAAACGGAGAAGAAGTTCTGATCAATAGATTTAAATATAAAATTTTTTCTCCCCAAAGAGGAGAAGTGATTGCATTTTTACCCAATGGAAACACAAATTCCCATTACTATTTAAAGCGTGTGGTAGGGCTTCCCGGAGAGACGATACAGATCATAGGCGGTTATGTATATATTAACGGGGAGCTTTTAAAAGAGGATGAGTCTTACGATAAAATTGCAGATCCGGGAATAGCGGCATCAGAGATTCTGCTGGGAAATGATGAGTATTTTGTGTTAGGTGATAATCGAAATTTCAGTGAAGACAGTCGGTCAGGCAATATTGGACCGGTGAGCAAGGACACAATTACTGGAAAAGCATGGTTCCATCTTGGCGGTGAAGAAACCGAGATGGGAATTATAGAATAGTTTTTGGAAGGGCATGGGTTAAATATGAATTATCAATGGTATCCGGGGCATATGACCAAAGCCAGGCGGATGATGCAGGAAGACAGCCGGCTGATAGATTTGGTGATTGAAATAGTCGATGCAAGGGTTCCTATGAGCAGCAGAAATCCGGATATAGATGAGATTGGAAAAAATAAGTTTAGAATAATATTATTAAATAAAATAGATTTAGCAGATCCTGCATTTAATTCATTGTGGAAAGAATATTTTGAAAAAAAAGGTTTTTTTGTGCAGGAGATCAATTCAAAATCTGGCATGGGAGTTAAAAATATTCAACCCTTAGTGCAGGAAGCCTGTCGGGAAAAGATTGAACGTGACAGAAAGCGGGGAATCATTAACAGGCCTGTCAGGGCAATGGTGGTTGGTATTCCCAATGTGGGAAAATCTACTTTTATTAATTCCTTTGCTGGAAGAGCCTGTACAAAAACAGGTAATAAGCCTGGTGTTACGAAAGGAAAGCAGTGGGTAAGATTAGGAAAAAATCTGGAACTTTTAGACACACCCGGTATTTTATGGCCCAGATTTGAGGATCAAAAGGTAGGAGAGCGGCTCGCCATGATCGGTTCTATTAATGATGAGATTCTTCATGCAGATGAGCTTGCAGCAGCAATCCTTTCCTTCTTATATAGGGAATACCCACAGGCGTTAAGTGAGAGATATCAAATAAATTTGTGTGAGGATGCTTATAAAATTTTGGAAGAGATCTGTATCAATAGACGGTGCTTCTTAAAAGGAGAACAACCGGATCTTATGAGAGCAGCTTCCATAGTTATAGATGATTTCAGAAGCGGAAAGCTGGGCAGGATTACATTAGAGAGCCCAAAGGAGTGGCAATGAATAAAAAGCTAAAAGAGATTTTGAGCACAAGTATATATTTGCTGGTAGTTTTGATTTTAACCTTTCTTGCAGTAACTTATGTGGGACAGAGAACAAAGGTGCAGGGTGCTTCTATGGAACCAACTTTAAATGATGGCGACAATCTGATCGTTGATAAGATTTCCTATCGCTTTGAAGATCCCCAGCGTTTTGATATTATTGTGTTCCCATTCCGGTATAAAGAAAAAACTTATTATATAAAGCGGATTATTGGGCTGCCTGGGGAAACCATTTATATTGATGAAAATGGTTCTATTTTTATTGACGGGGAGATTCTTAATGAATCCTATGGAAAAGAAATTATTGCTGATTCAGGAAGAGCGTTTGAACCTATTACATTGGGAGATGATGAATACTTTGTAATGGGAGATAATAGAAATAACAGTTCAGACAGCCGTGATCCTGTGGTGGGGAATATTCATCGGGATGAACTGATTGGAAAGGCGTGGATGCGTATCTGGCCTTTAAAACAGGTAGGCATGATCAAACACCAGTAAGCAAAAGAACGTTAAGGAAAAGGCAGGACTTATGGAACAAAAGATAAGTGAAATCCGGGAAATTTTACAGGCAGCTAATCTTAATGAGCTGCCTGCTTTTATCAGCACTTATGAAAAAGATTTAAGGTCAGGCGTGACAGCGCTGGTTACGAAGGCTCAAAAGAAGATACAGGAATATGAAAAAGAGCTTGCGCGGACAGAGAAAATGAAAGAATTTGAGAAAAAATACAATTCATTTTCTTATATTTGTGGAATTGACGAGGTGGGAAGAGGACCGCTTGCAGGACCAGTGGTAGCTGGTGCGGTCATACTTCCAAAGGATTGTGACATATTATATCTAAATGATTCCAAGCAACTCTCCGAAAAAAAAAGAGAAGAGTTGTATGATGTGATTATGGAAAAGGCAGTTGCTACAGGGCTTGGGTTTGTAACACCAGAACGAATTGATGAGATTAATATATTAAATGCAACTTATGAAGCAATGCGTCAGGCAATTGGTGAATTAAAACAGACACCTGATCTTTTGCTGAATGATGCAGTAACCATTCCCGGAATAACAGTAAAACAAGTACCTATTATTAAGGGAGATGCAAAAAGCATTTCCATTGCGGCCGCCAGTATTATTGCAAAAGTGACCAGAGACAGACTGATGGTGAAGTATGACACAGTGTACCCTGAATATGGCTTTGCATCTAATAAAGGATATGGTGCACAGGCACACTTAGAGGCACTGCGCAAATTTGGTCCTACACCTATCCATCGTAAAACCTTCATTAAAAATTTTCTGTAATGACAGAAAGGAGAACGAATGAGGCTTTCATCTAATATAAGTCAGGTTCATCAAAATATCACAGGAAATGTGGATTTAAAAGATACATCTTCCATGGAACAGGGGCTGAAAAATGGAATGGAAGTGATTCAGGGGAAATCTCCGGGGCAGTCCATCACAGGGGAAGTGATCCTTAGAGAAGGAAATGATATTTTGCTTGAACTGGGAAAAAATCAACTGCTGCAGGCAAAATTGGAAGGGGGAATGACGCCACAGACGGGACAACTGCTTAGTTTTCAGATTAAAAACAGCAGTTCAACAAAAGTGGTTTTAATGCCTCTTTTTGAGAATTTGAGCCAAGATCCTAATGTATCTAAAGCACTTTTGGCAGCCGGACTTCCCGAAAACAGCATAACGACAGGGATGGTGAAGGCAATGATGCAGGAAGGTCTGCCCATTGACCGACAGTCTTTATATCAGATGAACCGGTATATCAATGCAAATCCGCAGGTGGATATCCAAACGCTGGTTCAGATGCAGCGCCTTTCTTTACCTGTGACGCCTGAAAATATTATGCAGTTTGAGGCATATAAAAATTATCAGCATCAAATGAGTGAAAGTCTTACCGATATTGTAGATGCGTTTTCTCAAACTTTTCAGGAGATAACAGGAAGCGGAAACCAGCAGGAAGGGATTGATTTTTACAAAGAAATACTTGGTATGCTCACAGAAGAACTATCCACGACAGGGGCGGAGGAAAGCAGCCAGACTCCAGAACAAAGGGGAGTGAATTTTGCATCGGCAGAAGGGGGAAACGGTGTCTTGGCAGAGGAAGCGCTTCTGCCTCAAAAAGAAATGGATGCCTTGGTTGAGCAGCTAAAGAAGGCAGGCGTACCTGATAAGCTTACAAATGCGGTGGCAGATGGAAAAATTACCAGAAAAGAGTTTTTGCAGGAAATTAACAGGCTGCTTTCTCAGGAAACATTACCTGATAAAGAAGCACTTTTTAAACTCTTGGAAGGAAAAGAATTTAAACATTTGCTGAAAAATGAAATGAGTAAGCAGTGGATGATGCAGCCGGAAGAGGTGGCTAAGGAACATAGCGTTGATAAGCTTTATGAAAAATTAAATAGTCAGATGAACCGTTTAAATGAGCTGCTTACCCAGACAGGCAGGGCGGCAACGCCTCTTGGAAGAGCTGTATCAAATGTAACAGGAAACATAGATTTTATGAATCAACTGAATCAAATGTTTACTTATGTGCAGCTGCCTCTTAAGATGCAGAGCCAAAATACAAACGGGGATTTGTTTGTATACACCAATAAAAAGAGCCTTGCAAAAAAAGATGGCAGCGTAAGTGCACTTTTGCATCTTGATATGGAGCATTTAGGGAGTTTGGATGTGTATGTGGCTTTAAATAACCAGAAAGTTTCTACGAAATTTTATCTGGCAGATGACAGTGCCCTTGACCTTATTATGCAGAATATCAATATCTTAAATGAAAGGCTGGAGAGCAGGGGGTACTCTATGAGCGCGGAATTTGTTAACAGAGATGAAAAAACAAATGTAATGGATGAGATTTTAAAGCAGGGGAAAAATGTTTCTGTACTTTCAGGCTATTCCTTTGATGCCAGAGCCTGAACAGGAAACAACGGATACCAGGCTTTGCCAGCCATCCTTATGTTAATAAAAAGTGATGGCAAAAGTCTGAAAAAGGGGAAGGCAGGTAGCGTATGGCAGAGGAAAAAAAGAAAATAAAACAGGCAATTGCACTCTCTTATGATCCAGATGACAGTGCCCCCCGGGTAATTGCAAGTGGAAAAGGTGTGATTGCGGAACGTATTATAGAAAAAGCACAGGAAGCGGCTGTGCCTGTACACAGAGATGATAAGCTGGCTGATACATTATCCCGCCTGGATATTGGAGATATGATTCCGCCGGAGCTGTATGAGGTGGTTGCAGAGATTTTAGTGTTTGTAGATGCTATGGATAAAATCAAAGCGAAAATGAATAAGTAGGAAAAGGAGCTGTATTTGAACAAACGAAAAGTAGGGAAAGAACATGAAGAACAGGCGGCCAGATATCTTGAAAAATATGGATTTGTTTGTCTGGAACAGAATTTCAGATGCAGGCAGGGTGAAATTGACCTGATTGGTATGCACGAAGGCTGTCTGGTTTTTGTGGAGGTAAAATACAGAAAAAATAAAAAGGCGGGAATGCCCGAGGAGGCAGTAGGAGAGGGGAAGCAGGCAAAAATATGTCTGGTATCAGATTATTATAGAATTTTGCACAGAGAAACATTCCAAATGCAGGTGCGTTATGATGTTGTAGCTGTTTATGGGAAGGAAATATTATGGTATAAAAATGCATTTTGCTATAAAAGAAAGTATGAAAGGCAGTCATGGTAAAGTTTAAAGTAAAAGACGCATATTTAATAGAAAGACAGAGGGAATCAGAATGGAATTAAAACGGAAAACAAGTGGTACACATATGAATGTGAACCAATATAAAGAGACGGTATATCTGACCTTTCCATTGTTAGAGCAATTGGAAATGGTCAGACATTTATTTTCTACCCGTATTGGGGGAGTAAGCAAAGGAATTTATGAATCCATGAATTTAAGCTATTCCCGAGGAGATGAAAAGGAAGCAGTAGATGAAAATTTCAGGAGAATTGCAGAAATCTTCGATACTACGCCAGATAAAATCGTATGTTCTAAACAGACGCATACTACAAATGTGCGTATTGTTTCAGAAAAGGATTGTGGAAAAGGTGTGATTTATCCTCAGGATTATGATGATGTGGACGGATTGATCACCAATGAATCGGGAATACTGTTGTGCACTTTTTATGCAGACTGTGTTCCCTTATATTTTGTTGATACGAAAAATAAAGTAATCGGACTGGCCCATTCCGGCTGGCGGGGGACTGTAAACAAAATGGGAGAAGTGATGCTTAAAAAAATGCATGATGTTTATAAGACGGAGCCTGAAGATGTATATGCAGCAATTGGGCCTTCCATCTGTCAGGAATGCTATGAAGTGGGCAGTGAAGTGGCAGATGTTTTTCAGAAAAGCTTTCCTAAGCAGTGGCAGAAGATCATTAAGGATGGGCGGCAGGAAGGAAAATATCAGTTGGATTTGTGGGAGGCCAATCGCATTGTCTTATTAAATGCCGGTATTTTGGAAAGCCATTTGGAAGTGACGGATTTGTGCACCTGCTGTAACAGTAAGGTTTTATTTTCCCACCGCGCCAGCAATGGAAAAAGGGGGAATTTAGCCGCTTTTATGGAATTAAGAAAGTCTTAACTTTTTTCCTAAGGAACACTTAAAAATTATGTGGTTTACTAATAATGTCAAATCACAAGATAAAACATGAAAGGTAAGAATACCATGACCAATATTTTAGTTTGCGATGACGATAAGGAAATTGTAGATGCGATTGAAATTTATTTAAACCAGGAAGGGTATAAGATTTACAAGGCATATGACGGAGAACAGGCAATCAGGATGCTGAAGGAGCAGAATATACATCTTCTTATTATTGATATTATGATGCCCAAGTTGGATGGAATCCATGCGACTTTAAAGATTAGAGAATACAGCAGTATCCCCATTATTTTCCTTTCGGCAAAATCAGAGGATACGGATAAGATATTAGGGCTAAACATAGGGGCAGATGATTATGTGACCAAACCTTTTAATCCGCTGGAACTGGTGGCCAGGGTTAAGTCGAACCTGCGCAGATATACCCAGCTAGGCAACTTAAATGTGGAAAATAATGCATTATTTACAGCAGGAGGCTTATGTATCAATGATGATACCAAGGAAGTGACAGTAGATGGAGAGATTGTAAAGCTGACGCCCATTGAATATAACATTTTGCTGCTTTTAGTAAAAAATCAGGGGAAGGTATTTTCCATTGACCAGATTTATGAAAATATCTGGAATGAGGAAGCTATTGGGGCAGATAATACTGTTGCAGTACACATTAGGCATATTCGGGAAAAAATAGAGATCAATCCTAAGGAACCAAGATATTTAAAAGTGGTTTGGGGCGTAGGATATAAGATTGAAAAACAATAGGAGAGATAGCAGGATGGAAGAGCAAAAAGTGCAAAGCAGCCAGCAGGAGAAAAAGGGATTGGAAGAAAAGAAAAAAAGAAATAAAAATAAAAGCAGTAAAGCCTCTTTATTATTTCTTCACTTGTTTCAGCATACATTCTTTGCTGCAGCAGCTGCTTTGACAGTAATGGTACTTTTGGGGACCTGTGTTGTCATCAAAACAAAGGATGGTTCGGAAATATATAACATCAGTCATGATAATATTATGACTGATATAGATAATGTCTCCTTTGAGGATTCCAACATGTTTAACCGTATGCTGGGAAACAGTGCTTCGGATATTATTTGCTATGGAGCAATTCGGGCACAGATGGAAACAGACGGAGAGTTTGATCCAAAGAAAAAAATTGATGTGACAGCATTTGATGAAAGGTACTATGGGGTATCCTCAGAGTATATTACAGCGGATTATTACTTAAATGATTTGATTAAATGGGCACAGGCAGGTTTCCAGTATGATACTGTCAGTCTGACACCTAAGGAAGAGATTGCATTTTTAGGACAGCAGAGTATTTTTCGGGTAGTTGACTTAGATGGATACAGCGGTGGGACGGTTAGTTACCTCAATTCAGATCTGAATAGCACTACCAGAGAAATTCCCAGTGTGTCCAGCAATCAGTTGATATCAGACGATTTCAATAATGATTCCTACAGGACTACATCTAATTTGCTCAATAATCGGTATAGCAGCGCAGAAGGAAAAAACATTGAAGAGTACGTCTCTACCTGGGCAGAATATTCTACTCTATGCAATCATGTGGTAAATGCAGCAAAAGATCTGGAAATTAATTACAAAGAATACTTATCTTACAAAGAGTACTATGCATCTGAAAATACAAATGTAGTATACTTTATCCGCAGAAATGTAGGCGGGGATATTCAGGTATTTACCAACATGAATACAAATGATATTACTCTTTCTGGTTTGAGCAAAAGCTTGAAAGCTCGCTGCAGCAGATATATTTACTATGATCCTCTTAATATGCAGTATGACACAAATACAAATGTGGGAGAGGATGCTATCAGGTATGTTTTAAATGGATATGAATATGCTTATCCAGAGGATACACAGATTATGGTGGGAATTGATACGTCTTATCCTCATAAGGATGCCTTTTATCAGGGGAAGACTGAATTTGGGAAATATGCGCCTTACGTTGTGCAGTATCTGGCTGGTGCGGTTTTCTGTCTGTTTATGTATTTTGTGTTTTTGGTTTCTTTGACTTTAAAGGAGGGACGTGCAGGCCGGAAAGAAAATGGTGAAGCAGTTATGCAGCTTTACTGGCAGGATCGCATTTACACAGAAGTGATGCTGGCAGCAGCAGTTTTAACTGGTGTAGGTCTGTTTTTTGGAACGTCAAGCCTGGTGAGCAGGATGTGGCGCTTTGTGGATCAAAATGTGGTTATAGCAGTTTCCGGAATACTGGCATTATTGTTTAGTCTCTTGTTTTCCTTCTTTTATTATAGCTTTGTAAGAAGAATAAAGGCAGGGATGCTTTGGAAGGACAGTTTGTTCAGAAAGCTAGGAATGACGGTAAAAAGCCTAATATTTTATGCTTATAATCACTCTACCAGTATTTTGCGGGTGTGGATGCCTTTTGGAATTGTTATATTGGTCAATGCAGGGGTGACAGCCTTTATGCTGTGGAAATTTGGAAATTCTGCTTTACTGGCAATATTGGTAATACTGATACTCTTTGATGGTGCTGTTGGATATTTGCTGTACCGGTCCTCTTTAGCAAGACAGGAAATTTTAGAGGGCATTCAGTTGATTCGAGAGGGAAATCTGGAACATAAGGTAAAAGAAGAAGGAATGTATGGGGAAGATCTGATTCTTGCAAAAGCGGTCAATCGTATTGGAGACAGCGTAAAAGAAGCGGTGGAAACCAGTATGAAGGATGAAAGGCTAAAGGCAGATCTGATTACAAACGTGTCTCATGATATCAAAACGCCGCTGACATCTATTATTAATTATGTAGATTTGATTAAGAGAGAAAATGTACAGGATGTCAAAGTAAGAGAATATATTGAAGTGCTGGATGTGAAATCACAACGGTTAAAGCAGCTCACAGATGATTTGGTGGAGGCTTCGAAAATTTCTTCCGGTAACATCGTACTTCATTGGGAAAAGATTAATCTTGTGGAACTGATTAATCAAACAATAGGGGAGTTTTCAGAAAAATTTGAGAATAAGGCATTGTATCCTGTGCTTCAGACACCGAAAGGCAGTGTGTATATTATGGCGGACAGCCGCAGGATCTGGCGTGTCATTGAAAATCTGTTTAACAATATTGTGAAATATGCTCTTGAAGGAACAAGAGTATATATTGATATAACTATTATGGAAGATAAAGAGACGACTGCGCAGGTGCTGCTTTCCATTAAAAATATTTCGGCTCAGCCATTAAGGGTTAATCCCAAGGAGCTTACAGAACGATTTATCAGAGGAGATGAATCCAGAACCACAGAAGGCAGCGGACTGGGATTATCCATTGCAAAGAATCTGACAGAAGCTCAGAATGGCAAATTTGAGATTTTAATGGACGGGGATTTATTTAAGGTAAATATGTACTTTCCTTTATTGAAAGAATAAAAATAACGGATGGCCCGCTTTGCGGGCTATCCGTATGTTAAGACAAGCTCTCTGCAGTAAGCTGACAGAGTATATGTCCAATTAGTCATAAGATAATTCACGGTTATTGTATTTTGCAAGAAATTCATGAATTTTCTCCGTAGGCGTGTAAACATTAGCCATAGAAGAATCGTGATTCATAAAATCAATAATGGAAGCAAGGAATTTACTCATATCAGCTTCCACGTAATAAGGACGGGATTTCAGTTCTGGAATCTGGTAAGTTAAGTTGGTTGTTATAATTTTATCAAAATAGCATTTTTCGTACGCTTCATCAAAACCAGAAAGTCCTTCTGTAAACAGTCCAAAGGTACAGCATATGTAAACATGCTTGGCATTCATTGCCTTTAACTGCTTTGCAGTGTCGATCATGCTTCCGCCGGAAGCAATCATATCATCAATGATGATCACATCTTTACCATCAATATTGTCCCCTAAAAATTCATGTGCAACGATAGGGTTTTTGCCGTTGACAATGGTGGAATAATCCCGTCGTTTATAAAACATACCTGTGTCAACGCCTAAAACATTTGCAAAATAAACCGCTCTGTCAAGGGCTCCTTCGTCGGGGCTGATCACTACAAGATGTTCTTTGTCAATTAGAAGTCCTTCTTCGGTATGTAAAAGAGCTTGGATAAACTGATAGGGGGGAGTAAAGTTATCAAATCCTTTTAAGGGCTCGGCATTTTGAACCCGGGGATCATGAGCGTCAAAGGTAATAAAATTGCTGACACCCATTTTACTGAGCTCTTCAATTGCATAAGCACAGTCAAGTGACTCGCGTCTTGTTCTTCTGTGCTGGCGTCCTTCATATAAAAAAGGCATGATTACATTGATTCGGTGTGCCTTGCCATTTGCAGCAGAAATAATTCTTTTCAGATCCTGATAATGATCATCGGGAGATTTATAGTTGGTATAGCCATTCATGGTATAAGGAATACTATGATTGCAGACATCCACAAGAATAAAAAGATCCTTGCCTCTGACCGATTCGGAAATGACAGCTTTTCCCTCGCCGCTTCCAAATCGGTAGCAGGAAGCATTTAGAATAAAGTTGTCAGACACATAGCCTTCAAAAGCAGGATCATTTTTGGCAATATTTTTAACATCTCTTCGAAATGTAACAAGATGGTTGTTAACATTGTTTCCCAATTTTATTGCAGAATCCAAAACTACTAATTTCAGAGGAGCAACCGGAATAGCTGCTTCTAATTCATGTAAATTAGGCATGATAACCTCCAGAATGTAAATAATATAAATACACTTTTATTTTATATCATTATGCTAGTGACACGTCAAGAAAATTCTAGTAAAATAATAAAGGTAAAAGGAGTATCTATGAGCGATAAAAAACAAAAGGGACATGTGATCAGGCTTGTCCATAAAGACAGCATAGCTATGGAACTGGCCATTGAACCGGGAGATAAGCTGCTTGCAATTAATAATGAGATAATAGATGATATTTTTGACTATCAGTATTATGTGGAAAATGAATATATAGAGGTGCTGATTGAAAAACCGGATGGTGAGCAGTGGCTTTTAGAGGTTGATAAAGAAGAGGATGAGGACTTAGGGATCGAATTTGAAAATGGTCTTATGGATGAATACCGCTCCTGTCATAATAAATGTATTTTCTGTTTTATTGATCAGATGCCTAAGGGAATGAGGGAAACCCTTTATTTTAAAGATGACGATTCCAGGCTTTCTTTTTTGCAGGGGAATTATGTGACGCTTACCAATATGTCGGACCATGATATCGACAGGATTATAAAATATAATCTTTCTCCTATTAATATTTCTTTTCAGACCATGAATCCGGATCTGCGGTGCAAAATGCTGAATAACCGTTTTGCAGGAGAAGCATTAAAGAAGGCGGACAAGCTGTATGAAGCTGGAATTTCTATGAACGGTCAGATTGTTTTGTGCAAAGGGGTAAATGATGGAAAGGAGCTGGAGTATAGCATTAGAAGACTGATGCAGTATATTCCTGTGTTGGAAAGCGTTTCCGTTGTGCCGGTGGGGCTGTCTAAGTATAGAGAGGGCTTATATCCTTTAGAGCCTTTTAATAAAGAGGATGCGAAAGAAGTTCTTGAAATGATTCATCAATTTCAAAAAGAAATTTACAATGACTATGGTACCCATTTTATTCATGCAAGCGATGAATGGTATATTCTGGCGGGAGATGAAATTCCAGAGGAAGAAAATTATGACGGATATTTACAATTGGAAAACGGTGTGGGAATGATAAGGCTTCTGCTAAACGAATTTCAGGATGCGTTGGGCAGAACAACGAAAAGAGTCGTTGCTCATGAAATTTCCTTGGTAACAGGCAGGCTTGCATACCCCTATATTCAGCAGATGGCGGAAGAAATGATGAAACGATTTTCTGGTCTATGTATCCGGGTATATCAGATTACAAATTATTTTTTTGGAGAAATGATAACCGTAACAGGGCTGCTTACCGGGCAGGATATTATTTCACAGCTTAAGGATAAAAGGCTTGGGGAGCGCCTTTTGCTCCCTCAAAACACATTAAGAAGTGGAGAAACAGTTTTTCTGGATGATGTAACAGTCAGTGATGTGGAAAAGGCTTTACAAGTAAAAGTAGATATTGTAAAATCAAGCGGATATGACTTTGTAAATGCCATATTAGGAGAGGAATAATGAAATGAGTAAAAGCAGGAAGCCGATTGTTGCAGTGGTAGGAAGACCAAACGTAGGTAAGTCAACTTTATTTAATGCATTGGCAGGGCAAAAAATATCCATTGTAAAGGATACGCCGGGAATTACCAGAGACCGCATTTATGCAGATGTCACATGGCTTGACAGGGCATTTACCCTGATCGATACCGGCGGAATTGAGCCGGACAGCAGGGATGTGATTTTATCGCAAATGCGCGAACAGGCACAGATTGCCATTGACACGGCAGATGTGATTCTTTTTATGGTAGATGTAAAGCAGGGAATGGTGGACGCAGATTCGAAGGTTGCGGATATGCTGCGGCGTTCACATAAACCAGTAGTGCTGGTGGTCAATAAAGTGGACAACTTTGAAAAATATATGGCTGATACTTATGAATTTTATAATCTTGGAATTGGAGAGCCGCATCCTATTTCTGCATCCAATCAATTGGGCATAGGAGATATGCTGGATGAAGTGATCAGTCATTTTGGAGAAGCTGGTGAGGAAGAGGAAGAGGATGACAGAGTAAAGGTAGCCATCGTTGGAAAACCTAATGTAGGCAAATCTTCCCTGATCAATAAGCTGATTGGAGAAAACAGGTTAATTGTTTCCGATATTGCAGGTACCACAAGAGATGCCGTTGACACGCCGGTTACACGTAATGGTAAGGAATATGTTTTCATTGACACAGCCGGACTACGCCGCAAAAATAAAATCAAGGAAGAGTTAGAACGCTATATGATTGTCCGGACAGTAAGCGCTGTTGAAAGAGCGGATATTGTTATCCTGCTAATTGATGCCGTAGAAGGTGTCACCGAACAGGATGCTAAGATAGCCGGGATTGCCCATGAAAGAGGTAAGGCAGTCATTATAGCTGTTAACAAATGGGATGTAATTGAAAAGGATAATAAAACGGTCAATAAATATACCGCCCGGATCAGGGAAGTTTTATCTTACATGCCCTACGCAGAGATCACATTTATTTCGGCAGTGACAGGACAGAGACTGCCCAAGCTGTATGATTTAATTGATATGGTAAGCGAAAATCATGCATTGCGGATTTCCACAGGGGTGCTGAATGAGATCATGAGTGAGGCTGTAGCCCTCCAACAACCGCCTTCTGATAAAGGAAAGCGTTTAAAACTGTTTTATATTACCCAGGCTGGTGTAAAGCCTCCAACTTTTGTTATTTTTGTAAATGATAAAGAATTAATGCATTTTTCTTATACCAGATATATTGAAAATAAAATCAGAGAGGCTTTTGGCTTTAAAGGGACGCCTTTAAAGTTTATTATCAGGGAAAGAAAGGAAAATAAATAAAGTGGAACGATTAATCTGTGTAATAATTGGCTATGTATTCGGACTGTTTCAGACAGCATTCATTTATGGAAAGCTGCATGGAATTGATATCAGACAGCATGGCAGTGGAAATGCCGGGACCACAAATACATTAAGGGTTTTGGGAACAAAGGCAGGGCTTATTGTATTGTTGGGGGATATTTTAAAATGTATTTTTGCAATTGTGATCTGTGGGGCTATCTTTGATGCTTCTCATCCGGATGAGATCTACCTGCTTAAGCTGTATGCGGCGGCAGGCGCTATTTTAGGGCATAATTTTCCCTTTTATTTAAATTTTAAGGGCGGCAAGGGGATTGCGGCAACTGCCGGTCTGATTTTATCTTTTCACCCTGCATTTATTCCAATGGGAGTTATTTTATTTTTTGGCGCTTTTTTTATTACCCATTATGTTTCATTGGGATCACTTCTTGTCTATGCCGGACTTATGATTGAGATGGTAGTGGCAGGACAGATGGGGCTTTTCGGCGCCTCACAGGCGGTACTGGTTGAAATGTACATAATCACGGCACTGCTTACCATATTGGCGTACTATAAACATCGTGAAAATATAAAGCGGCTGATAAAGGGAGAAGAGCGGAAAACTTATCTCACAAAGAAAAATAAAGGTTGAATAAAAATGCGTATTCAGCCTATTGGTTAACATAAGGATGGCTGGCAAAGCCTGGCATCCGTTGTTTGTACGCGCGTCGCAACGCGCAGATGGGTATAAAGATGTCAAATGTAGGAATTGTTGGAGCTGGAAGCTGGGGATGTGCACTGGCATGGCTTCTTCATAATAATGGAAATCATGTTACCGTATGGTCTATCATGGAAGATGAAATTCAAATGCTTAAGGAAAATCATGAGCATAAGGATAAGCTTCCCGGAGTGATTCTGCCTGATGATATGGAGTTTACTACTGATATAAAGCAGGTGGCAGCAGGTAAGGATGTGCTTGTGCTGGCTGTTCCGTCGCCTTTTACCAGAAGCACGGCTGCCAAACTGGCTCCTTACATTAAGGATGGACAGAGAATCGTTAATGTTGCAAAGGGAATTGAAGAAACTACTTTAATGACGCTGTCGGAAATTGTTGAACAGGAGATTCCAAATGCGGTGGTTGCAGTTCTTTCCGGCCCGTCCCATGCAGAGGAGGTAGGGAAGGGAATTCCTACCACCATTGTAGTCGGTTCTAAGGACAAGGAAACTGCTGAATATCTGCAGAACATGTTTATGAGCAAAGTGTTCCGGGTATATATCAGTTCGGACGTGCTGGGAATTGAACTGGGGGCTGCACTTAAAAATGTGGTGGCGCTGGCTGCCGGCATGGCAGATGGTCTTGGCTATGGGGATAATACAAAGGCGGCGCTGATTACCAGAGGGATTGCAGAGATTGCAAGGCTTGGCATCAGTATGGGAGGAAGGATCGAAACCTTTTACGGACTTACAGGAATCGGCGATTTGATTGTAACCTGTGCATCCATGCACTCCAGAAACCGGCGTGCAGGTATTTTGATTGGGAAAGGGGCTTCTATGGAGGAGGCCATGAAAGAGGTAAAGATGGTAGTGGAGGGCGTTTATTCTGCCAAAGCAGGGTATGCACTGGCACAGAAATTTGGTGTAAATGTGCCGATTATTGAGCAGGTCAACAAAATATTATTTGAGAAAAAGCCAGCCAAAGAGGCAGTTGGCGAGTTAATGCTTCGGGACAAAAAGGTGGAGAATATAGATCTGAGAACATTGTATCAAAACAGCGTGGAAATCCCCTGGTAGGAGATAAATTTGCGAAACAAAGCAGTATGGAAAAGGAGAAGGAAAAATGAGTAATCAGCAATTTAGCGGAACAAAAGAATATGTGGCTTCCGAGGAGTTGATGGCAGGTGTGAATGTGGCAATTGCGCTTCAGAAGCCGCTTTTGATCAAGGGGGAACCAGGAACAGGCAAAACTATGCTTGCAGAGGCTGTTGCCAGGTCTCTTGGAAAGAAACTGATTATATGGAATATCAAATCAACAACTAAGGCACAGGACGGCCTTTATATGTATGATACCATCCAGAGACTTTATGACGGGCAGTTTGGAGAAGAGGGCGTAGATGACATTGCTCATTATATTAAGCTGGGAAAATTGGGTGAGGCTTTTGAGTCAGAAGAGCAGGTAGTTTTATTGATTGATGAAATCGACAAGGCGGATTTGGAATTCCCCAATGATCTTCTATGGGAGCTTGACCAGATGGAATTTTATATTCATGAAACAAAGCGTACGGTCAAGGCAAAACAGCGTCCTATTGTAATCATTACATCCAATGCGGAAAAAGAACTGCCAGATGCTTTTCTCAGAAGATGTATTTTCCATTACATTGATTTTCCAGATGAGGCGCTGATGGAAGAAATTGTAAGAACCCATTATCCTGATGTGGAGGAACATCTTTTGCAAAATGCAATGGAGGTATTTTACCGAATTCGTGATCTTCGGGATATCCGCAAAAAACCAAGTACCTCAGAACTGATCGACTGGATTAACGCACTTCAGATCGGCGGCATCAGTGCAGACCAGATCCGGGCAAAGCTTCCTTTTATCGGGGTGGTTGTGAAAAAAGACGAGGATTTGGAAACAGTAAGGCAGAAGTTGGATTAAAAATAACAGAGATTGTTTGAAAGCTGCGGGGTGACAGATATGTTTTCAAATTTCTTTTATATTTGTAAGGCGAAAGGGTTAAATATTACCTTAAGTGAGTGGCTTACCTTACAGGAAGCCTTGGATCAGGGGCTGTGCAGCAGCAGCCTTACGGAATTTTATTATATTGCCAGAATGATTCTTGTAAAAAGTGAAACCGATTTTGATAAATTTGATATGGCCTTTGAGGAGGCCTTTAAGGGCATCCAGTCTGAAAATGAAATTTCTAAAAACATGATGAAGTGGCTGGATAAATCAGAGTTGATTGATATGGTTGACGAGGAAGAACGTTACCGCATGAATGAGCAGGATGGCATACAGTTTATTGATAAGGACGAGGTGGAGGCAAAGTTTAAGGAAAGACTGCGGGATCAGGACAGTGAACATAATGGTGGGAGCTTTTGGATTGGCAGCATGGGCAAGACTGCATTCGGTAATATGGGCGGTTTTATGGGAGGAATCCGGGTTGGCGGAAAGACCGGATATCAGAGTGCGTTCCAAGTAGTTGGTGCACGTAAATACAGGGATTTCCGGGACGACAGGATGCTGGATAATCGCCAATTTCAGCTTGCTTTCCGAAAATTGCGCCAATTTTCTTCAAGGCTGGATATTCCCAAGACAGAGCTTGATATAGACGGAACCATTGATAAAACCTGCAACAATGGCGGATATCTTCAGATTGTTATGGACAAGCCCCGTAAAAATGCGGTAAAGCTTTTGCTTCTCATGGATTCGGGCGGTACCATGATTCCTTTCAGCTCTCTTTTAAATGAACTTTTTCAGGCGGTGCATAAATCAAACCATTATAAGGATGTTAAAACCTATTATTTTCATAACTGTATTTATTCCAAGTTATATAAAACACCTGAATGTGAAAACGGAGACTGGATTGATACGGAATGGATGTTCCGGAATCTGGACAGCGATTATAAGGTGATTGTCGTGGGAGACGCGGCTATGGCGCCGGAAGAGTTGTATTCTACCAGTGGAAATTATAGAGGGCCAAATGGCGGGCTGGCAGGATGGGACTGGCTGCAGCTATTAAAACGCCACTATAAAAAGGTGGTCTGGCTGAATCCGAAAATGGCGCCGGGACATGCACCCTGGCGGGAAGCAGAAACAGCTATCAAGACGTTATTTCCCATGTATAAGCTGACTGTGGACGGGCTAAATCAGGCGATGGTGAAATTAATGCTGAATAAATAAGTTAATTTTCAAAATAGTTGTTGAACTTTCATGAAATTTGTTATAAAGTAGTAAAGTAATTGAACTTTAAAGTATGTAAAAAGGCAAAATAATCAGGTTTTGCCTTTTTGCGTAAAATCTAAGGAGGAAAGTATGAAAAAATTATTAAGTCTTTTAGCGGTATCCGCTATGGTGGTTTCCCTCTGTGCATGCAGCAATGGAGGAAGTACGCAGGAGAGCGCTGAAACAACTGAAAGCAGTTCAGATGCAGAAACAGGTACAGAGGGTGAAAGTACAGGCGTTATGCCTGCAATTGCGAAAGAAGATATTAAAGTAGGCGTTATCCACATTACAGATCCTGCAGAAGGAAGTGGATATACATATACCCATGACCTTGGTATTCAGGGAATGCAGAGTAATATTGGCCTTGATGATTCCCAGATCGTTCGTAAAAATAATGTAAGTGACTCTGACGCAACAGCAATTGAAAATGCAATCAGAGAGTGCATTGAAGAAGGATGTAATGTGATTTTTGCTACAAGCTGGGGATTTATGGATACTTGTGAAGCACTTTCAGAAGAATTTCCTGATGTGATCTTTTCCCACGGAACAGGTTATAAGTGCAATGGCGTAAACTTTAACAATTATTTTGGAAGAATTTATCAGGCAAGATACCTTGCAGGGATTGCAGCAGGCCTTAAGACAGAAAGCAATAAGCTTGGTTACGTTGCAGCTATGGGACAGGAAAATTCAGAGGTAACAGGAGGCGTGAATGCATTTGCAATGGGCGCATATTCTGTGAACCCTGACTGTGAGGTTTATGTAAAGGTAACAAATAGCTGGTTTGATCCAGAAGGTGAAACACAGGCAGCACAGGCACTTGTTGATCTTGGCTGTGATGTGATTGCACAGCATTGTGATACACCTAATCCCCAGACAGTTGCTGAACAAAATGGCGTATGGGGTGTTGGCTATAATTCAGATATGTCCAAGGATGCACCAGACGCAGTTTTAACCTCTGTTATGTGGGATTGGTCCGTATATTATACTTTTGCAGTGCAGTCTATTATTGATGGAACATGGACAGGTGAAAACTATTTTGGAGGCATGGCAGATGGTCTCGTAAATATTGCGCCTCTTTCTGACCTTTGTGCAGATGGAACACAGGAAGCTGTTGATGCGGCAAGAGCTCAAATCATAGATGAGGGATTCAATGTATTTGACGGCGTGATTGAAACAAATGATGGAAGTACTGTTGGTGAGGAAGGTTCTACCTTAAGTGACTCTGATATTACTGGCAGCATGAACTGGTATTTCAAGAATGTAGTAGTTAAATAAGTCGAAAGGCAGATTTTTATAAGGGCGGCCATTTTTATGACAAATGACCGCCCGTTTTTTCTAAGTCAGCTGCAAAAAGGCTGATCTTATTACATATAGTCAGATGTGGAGATAGGGTATGGCAAAGCAGGAAAAATCATTATATGCTATTGAATGCAGAAAAATTACCAAGACCTTTGGACAGGTACTTGCAAATGATGAAATTGATCTGAATGTAAAATATGGAGAAATACTTGCACTTCTTGGAGAAAACGGTTCAGGGAAAACAACTCTTATGAACATGTTGTCAGGCATTTATCATCCTGACAGCGGACAGATTTTTATAGGCGGCTCTGAGGTGAAAATTAATTCTCCTGTGGATGCCATGAATTTGGGCATTGGAATGATCCATCAGCATTTTAAACTGGTAGAGGCATTTCGGGCAATGGATAATATTATTCTGGGAACCAAAGGAAAAAAAGAAAAAAACAAGGTGACCAGCGAAAAAATAAAAGAGATTAGTCAAACTTATGGATTGGAAATTGAACCGGAAAAATATGTCTGTGATATGAGCGTGTCAGAAAAACAGACAGTAGAGATTTTGAAGGTATTATATAAAGGGGCGGAAATATTGATTTTGGATGAACCGACTGCGGTTCTTACGCCTCAAGAAACAGAAAAATTATTCCAGATTCTTCGAAAGATGAAAGAAAAAGGATGCGCCATCATCATTATTACCCATAAGCTCCAAGAGGTATTGGAAATCAGCGACCGTGTTACGATTCTTCGGAAAGGGAAAAGCATTGATACGGTTGAAACGAGTACCTGCGACGCGCAAAAGCTGACGGAACTAATGGTAGGCAGGCCTGTCAGTCTTGAAATCAACCACCCTCCGGTAAAAGAAAGCAAGACGATTTTAAAAGTAGTTGACCTTACCGTTTATAAAGCAGATGGCACAAAGGCAATTGATGATATTTCCTTTGATATCCGAAGTGGAGAAATTTTAGGCGTGGCCGGAGTCGCAGGGAGCGGTCAGAAGGAATTGTGTGAAACCATAGCCGGGCTTATGGAGGCCAGTAAAGGCGCTATTCTTTTCCATAAAGAAAACCTGCTTGGAAAAACCCCTTCGGAAATTATAGAAAAGGGCGTCAGTATGAGTTTTGTACCGGAGGACAGGCTTGGAATGGGGCTTGTGGCGTCTATGGGGATGACGGATAATATGCTGCTTAAGAGTTATCAGAAAGGAAAAGGAGCTTTTGTTAACCGAAAGCCGGCAAGAGAAATGGCAGAAGGATTGATAAAGCAGCTTGACATTGTAACACCCGGAACAGAAACGCCGGTTCGGCTTTTAAGCGGAGGTAATGTACAAAAGGTACTTCTGGGACGGGAGATCGAATCTGCTCCGTCTGTTCTTATCACAGCTTATCCGGTAAGAGGACTGGACATTAATTCTTCCTATACGATTTATGATCTTTTAAATGAGCAGAAAAAGAAAAATGTGGCTGTGATGTATATTGGGGAAGATTTGGATGTTCTCCTGGAATTATCTGACAGGATCATGGTTTTATGTCATGGAAAAATAACAGGAATTGTAGATACGCAGGGAACTACAAAGGAAGAAATCGGTATGATGATGACCGGAGAAAATAAATTTTCAGATCAGGAAAAGGAGGCGCAAAGATGAGTAATGGTGCAGGAAACAGACAAAATGAGCCCTTTGCCAGAGTTGTAAAGCGTGCCGAACTTTCCACCGGGAAAATTGTTCTTTTACGATTAGCGGCAGTTGCACTTTCCCTGATAGCCGGAGGTATTTTTATTGCCTGTGTGGGACAAAACCCTTTTGTAATTTATGGAACCATTATTTCAGGGGCAGTGCGCAGTGTTATGGCATTTCAGGGAACGGTTAAGGTTATGATACCACTGCTGGTTACGTCCCTGGGAGTTACGCTGGCATTTAAAATGAAATTTTGGAATATAGGCGGAGAAGGCCAGATTATATTTGGAGCAACCTGTGCAACTTTTTTTGCCTTATTTTGCTCAGGAATGAACCATGTGTTATTAATTATTGTTATGTTCCTTGCAGGTTTTATTGGCGGCGGATTATGGGGACTTCTGCCTGCAATTTTCAAAGTGAAATATAATACAAATGAAACTTTGTTCACCTTAATGTTGAATTATATAGCGCTTCATATTGTATCTTATTTAAGGGATGGCCCCTGGATGGATCCGGGTTCACAGGGATTTCCTAAGATTGCCAGGTTTGATAAAAATGCATCCTTGGATAAACTGTTTGGAATACAGTTTGGATGGCTGATTGCTTTACTTCTGGTAGTAATCATATTTGTTTATATCAAGTATACCAAACAGGGCTATGAGATCAGTGTTGTGGGAGAGAGTCAGGATACTGCAAGGTATGCAGGAATGAATGTAAAAAAGATCGTGCTCCGTACCATGTTTTTAAGTGGTGGAATCTGCGGCATGGCAGGGATGCTGCAGGCGACTGGATCGGATATTACATTGACCACCTCTGTTGCAGGCGGTGTGGGATTTACCGCAATTATTATTGCATGGCTGGCACAGCTAAATCCGTTTTCCATTTTATTGGTTTCTTTCCTTTTCAGTGTATTGGAAAAAGGAAGTAGTGTGGTTCAGTCTAATTATGGGCTGTCTACCGATTGTGCAGATGTGCTGCAGGGAATTATTCTTTTTTTCATACTAGGATGTGAGTTTTTTATTAGATATCGGTTTTTATTTAGGAAAAAGGAGGGCACGAAATGAGTATGCTGATTAAATTTTTAGTGGCGGCAGTAGGTGCTGGAACTCCATTGCTTTTTGGAACTGTAGGAGAAATATTGACAGAAAAAACCGGACATTTAAACTTAGGTGTAGAGGGGATGATGTCCATTGGGGCCTGTATTGGTTTTATGGCCGGATATTATACAGATAATTTTTTTATTGCCATACTCGCCGGCGCTGCTGCAGGAGCGTTGGGAGCATTGATCTATGCAGTTTTAACGGTAACCTTTATGGCAAATCAAAATGTTACCGGACTTACCCTTACCATTTTTGGAATTGGTTTTGCCAACTTTATTGGCATTTTCGTGCTTAGTAAAAGTCCGGAGGGGACTTTGAAGCTTCCTGAAAAGATTACTGCAGCCATGAGAGGCGGTAATATTCCGGCATTAAGCAAGCTGCCTGTAGTGGGAGAACTTTTATTTTCCTACAGCCCATTTGTCTATATAGGGATTGCCATTGCAGTGGCCTGTGCCTGGTATTTGAACCATACAAAGGCCGGTTTAAGCTTGAAGGCAGTAGGGGAAAATCCCGGTGCAGCAGATGCGGCGGGAATTAAGGTGACTTCTGTCAAGTATAGAAATATTATTTTTGGTGGAGCAATCTGCGGAATAGGCGGCGTTTATTGTGCAATGATTATTAATGGAGGTGTATGGATCAGCAACAATGTAGGCGGTCTTGGATGGATTGCGGTTGCGCTGGTTATTTTTGCAAATTGGCAGCCTGCTTATGCAATTTGGGGTTCTTTTATATTTGGAGCATTACGTGTACTAAAATATTATATCCCTCAAAGCGTTCTGCCATTTCCTATTGCTTTTTATGATATGCTGCCATTTTTAATTACAGCGTTGGTGCTTGTGATCAGTTCTATGCGCAAATCAGGAAGAATTAATCTTCCGGCAGCACTTGGCTTAAATTATTTCAGGGAAGAGCGTTAGATAGATTAAAATAAATTGAGAAATAGAGAGGAAATAAATATGAAGATTTTTGACGAATTAAAAGCCAGAGGCCTTTTGGCGCAGCTTACGGATGAGGAAGAAATTAAAGAACTGATTAATAACGGAAAAGCAACCTTTTATATTGGGTTTGATCCTACCGCTGATTCGCTGCATGTAGGGCATTTTATGGCTCTTTGTCTGATGAAGCGCCTTCAGATGGCAGGAAATAAACCGATTGCCCTGATTGGCGGTGGAACCGGCATGGTAGGAGATCCATCAGGAAGAAGCGATATGCGTTCCATGATGACAAAGGAAACCATTGATCATAACTGTGAATGCTTTAAAAAGCAAATGAGCCGCTTTATAGATTTTTCCGAGGGAAAGGCTTTGATGGTAAATAATGCTGACTGGCTGCTTGACCTTAACTATATCGAATTTCTTCGTGAAGTAGGACCTCATTTTTCTGTTAACAGGATGCTCACTGCTGAGTGTTATAAACAGAGAATGGAAAAAGGATTAAGCTTCCTTGAATTTAATTACATGATTATGCAGAGCTTTGATTTTTACGAGTTATTTAAGAGATATAACTGTAATATGCAGTTTGGCGGTGATGATCAGTGGAGTAATATGTTGGGAGGAACAGAGCTGATTAGAAGAAAACTGGGTAAAGATGCTTATGCAATGACGATCACCCTGCTTCTTAATTCCGAAGGAAAGAAGATGGGAAAAACCCAGAAAGGAGCAGTGTGGCTTGATCCTAACAAGACGACGCCTTTTGAATTTTACCAGTACTGGAGAAATGTAGCAGATGCAGATGTACTTAAATGTCTGCGCATGCTTACCTTCCTTCCTCTCGAACAGATTGAAGAGATGGATCAATGGGAGGGAAGTCAGTTAAATCAGGCAAAGGAAATTCTTGCTTATGAACTTACCAATTTGGTTCATGGGGAAGAAGAGGCCATGAAGGCCAGGGAAAGCGCAAGGGCTCTTTTCAGCGCAGGCGTTGCGGCAGATATGCCGACCACAGAGCTTACAGATGAGGACTTTACAGACGGGGCAATTGATATGATCTCAGTATTATGCAAGTCCGGACTGGTAACCAGCCGCTCCGAGGGAAGACGTGCAATCGAACAAGGCGGCGTAATACTTGGAAATGAAAAAATTACAGATGTGAAAGCTTCTTTTGATAAGGATACATTTGCTGGAGAAGGTGCTGTTGTGAAAAGAGGAAAGAAAAATTTCCGGAAGGTTTTGGTAAAGTGACGCTGGAAAACGGAGATATTCTTTTTTATCTGGGAGAAAAGCGGATACTGAATGTGATTAGGGAACAGCGTACCAGGGCAAAAGTAAAATGTGCCATGGATCGGATACTTATGTGGGTTCCTTATGAGGCAGACTATGAGTATAAACGGGAATGCCTGGAAAAGTGGTATCGGAAGGAAGCTTTATGTCTCATCAGTGAAAAGGCAGAGGAGTTTGCAGAAAGTTTGTCAGTCTGCTTTGAAAATATCCGGATTAAAGACCAGAAAAGCCGGTGGGGAAGCTGCAGCAGTAAAGGAAATTTAAACTTTAACTGGCGCATCATCATGGCTCCTGAACCAGTGTGTGATTATGTGATCATTCATGAACTGTGCCATCTTGTTTTTATGGATCATTCGGTAAATTTCTGGAATCTGGTGGAAAGCATATGTCCTCAGTACCGCCAGTACAAAAAATGGCTGAAAGAAAATGGTAAGAAGCTTTATCCCTTTTAATTATCGGTAAAATAGTAATAAACGAATGCCCCTTTACATACATTTAACTAAGTATGGAAGGGGTAATTTTATGGACTTGAATACCAAAAAAGAGTATGACTTATACAATGACATCCAATTAAGATGCGGCGGAGAAATTTACATAGGTGTTGTGGGGCCGGTTAGAACTGGTAAATCCACTTTCATTAAGCGATTTATGGACTTGATGGTCCTGCCCAATATGACAGAATCCTATGAGAAGGAGCGGGCAAAAGATGAACTGCCTCAAAGTGCAGGAGGAAAAACAATTACCACCACAGAGCCTAAGTTTATTCCCAAGGAAGCAGCCAGATTAAGTTTAGGGGATGGAATTGAAGCGAGAGTAAGACTGATCGACTGTGTAGGATATATGGTGGATGGTGCCAGCGGCCATATGGAAAATGAAGTGGAACGTATGGTAAAGACGCCTTGGTCGACAGAGGAAATCCCATTTACCCAGGCGGCGGAAATTGGAACCAGAAAAGTAATCAACGATCATTCTACCATTGGGATTGTAATCACCTGCGATGGCAGCTTTGGAGATATTCCCAGGGAAAATTATTTAGCAGCGGAAGAGCGCACCATAAAAGAATTGAAAAAGCTGAAAAAGCCCTTTGTAGTGCTGCTTAATTCAGCCAAACCCTATAGTGAGGAAACTACAAGGCTTGCAGATGAAATTGCAGCAAAATATGAAGTATCGGTTATGCCTGTAAATTGTGAACAGTTAAAAAGAGATGATATTAATCAGATACTGGAAAATATTCTTTATGAATTTCCCCTTACTATGATTGAATTTTATATGCCTAAATGGGTGGAAATGCTGCCTGCAAATCATCCCATGAAAGTAGATTTGATCAGCAGGGTAAAAGAAATTATGAAGCAGTATAACTGTATCCGTGATGTAAAGAATCAGCCTGTTGTACTGGATGGTCCATTTGTAAAAAAATGTAAGATGGACAGTATTGACATGGCAGATGGATGTATTAAAGTCTGGCTGGATGTGGATGATGCTTATTATTATGAAATGCTCAGTGAAATGGTGGGAGAAAACATTGACAATGAGTATCACCTGCTGTCTGTTTTAAAAGAAATGTCAAAAATGAAAAAAGAATACGTAAAAGTACTTCACGCAATTGACTCAGTCAGACAAAAGGGATATGGAGTAGTGACGCCAGAGAGAAGTGAAATCAAGCTGGAAAAACCGGAAGTAATTAAGCATGGAAATAAGTTTGGAGTAAAAATTAAGGCAGAAAGTCCCAGCATTCATATGATTCGTGCAAATATTGAAACAGAGATTTCACCAATTGTTGGTTCAGAAGAACAGGCGCAGGATCTAATCCGTTTTATTTCAGATTCCAGTCAAAGTGAAGCGGGAATATGGGAAACAAATATTTTTGGCAAGTCGGTGGAGCAGTTGGTGAATGATGGCATCACAGGCAAGCTGACTATGATTGGTGATGAGAGCCAGTTAAAACTTCAGGAAACCATGCAGAAGATTGTCAATGATTCAAATGGCGGCATGGTTTGTATTATTATTTAAAAATGAAAAACTTTATTTTATGGAAAATGCTCATGACTATTTTTTGTTTCATGAGCATTTTCTTATCATAAAGATATTTTAAAAGCAAGATGACTGTTGGTTTATATGCATATGGCTTGCAAAGCGCGGCAGCGTTGTTTATATAAATCATTGCTTAAGGGTAGTTTCTATGGTACTATATTTTATAGATTTTGATGGAAATATCAGGAGGATTTTATATGAATCAGGTATATGAAAAGGTAGTAAAATGTTATGACAGCATAAAGGACAGGCGGCCCTTTGTGCCTAAAGTTGCACTTGTTTTAGGCTCCGGGCTTGGTAATTATGCAGATACAATGGATGTAAAGGGAGAAATTTCATATAGTGAAATTAAAGATTTTCCAGTTTCTACGGTTCCCGGCCATGAAGGGAAATTTATTTTTGGATATGTGAAAGATGTTCCTGTAGTTTGTATGAAAGGGCGTGTACATTATTATGAGGGATATCCGATTACAGATGTAGTGCTTCCCGCCAGGCTTATGAAGATGATGGGGGCAGAAATTTTATTTTTAACCAATGCATCAGGGGGCATTAATCCTTCTTTTTCTGCGGGCAGCTTTATGCTGATTAAGGATCACATTTCAAGTTTTGCGCCAAACCCTTTGATTGGTGCTAATATTGATGAATTGGGATGTAGATTCCCTGATATGAGTAAGGTTTATGATCCTTTACTTTCTCAAATTATTAGAGAAAAGGCAAAGGAATGTGGAATTCCTTTAAATGAGGGGATTTATGTACAGCTTACAGGGCCTTCCTTTGAATCGCCGGCTGAAATCAAGATGCTTCGCTTCCTGGGAGCAGATGCGGTGGGGATGAGCACCGTGGTTGAGGCGATTGCAGCCAATCATATGGGGATGAGAATATGTGGAATTTCCTGTGTGGCAAATCTTGCTGCAGGGATGACAGATAATCCCCTTACCCATGAAGAAGTGCAGGAGGCTTCTAACAAAGCTGCACCTTTATTCCGTCAATTGATTACAGAGTCTATAGCAGCCTTTGCGTAACAGATGCTGAAAAAGGAGTGGAAAATAAAATGGAATCAGAAATCAGCAGAGAGAATATCCTGATGGATATTCCGGTGAAGGAATTGATCCGTTCAGCACTGGAAGCAAGAAAAAAAGCTTATGCACCATACTCGGGTTATACAGTAGGAGCGGCAGTGCTTACAAATGAACTGAGGATTTACACAGGCTGTAATATAGAAAATGCATCTTATACGCCTACCATCTGTGCAGAAAGAACTGCAATTGCAAAAGCTGTCAGTGAAGGGTGGCGTAAATTGAAAGCCATTGCTGTTGTCGGCAGTGAAAAAGGAGATACAGTCGGCCAATATGCATTTCCATGCGGCGTATGCAGACAAGTACTTCGGGAATTTGCTGATGAGCAGTTTATTGTAATTGTTGCTAAAAGTGAAAGTGATTATAAAATTTATAGATTAATTGAATTACTGCCGGAGAGCTTTGGACCGGAGAAGTTAAAATCAGGAAGGAAACTATGAATATTCGTTTGTACAATGCCAAAATTCTTTCTATGAAAGAAGGACAGGATATTTTTGAAGGGGAGATCTGGGTAAAAAATGACCGCATCTTGTATATAGGAGATGGGAATGATACAGATCAGATTTATCAGGAATTTCCCGGTACATGTATTGTTTGGGACAGGGAGATTGACTGTAAAGGAAACCTTTTAATGCCAAGCTTTAAAAATGCCCATACCCATTCAGGAATGACGCTGCTTCGTTCTTACGCAGATGACTTGCCATTAGATAAGTGGCTGAATCAAATGATTTTTCCGGTGGAAGCAAAAATGAATGCAGAAGATATTTATCATTTGTCAAAACTTGCGGTACTGGAGTATTTAACCAGCGGCATTACAGCAGTTTTTGATATGTATCTGACACCGGAATCAATTGCAGATGCATTTGATGATATGGGAATGCGCTGTGTTCAGGTGGGGGCTGTAAATGATTTCAGCCAGTCACTGGAACTGGTGGAAGAAATGTATCAAAAATTAAATAAAAAAAGTTCCCTTCAATCATATATACTGGGCTTTCATGCAGAATATACCTGTCAAAGGAACCTTCTTGAGCAGATTGCAGCACTTGCCCATAAATATAAAGCACCCGTCTTTACCCATCTTGCGGAGACGGAAGGTGAAGTGGCAGGGTGCAAAGAGCGCTATGGTATGACGCCAGCGGCATTTCTTGATTCCATAGGAATGTTTGACTATGGCGGCGGCGGTTATCATTGTGTTTATATGACAGAAGAAGATATTGGCATTATGAAAAGAAGGGGATTGTTTGCAGTGACAAATCCTGGCTCAAATCTAAAGCTTGCCAGTGGTATTGCACCTATAAGCCGTTTTCTTGAAAATGGAGTTAAAGTGGCGATTGGAACAGACGGGCCTGCAAGCAATAATTGTCTTGATATGTTCAGGGAAATGTTTCTTGTAACAGGACTTGCCAAAATAAGGCAAAAGGATGCTCAAGCAGTGAACGCTTTTGAAGTCCTTAAGATGGCAACAGTAAATGGGGCTTTGGCGATGGGGCTTGAAGAGGCGGATGTTTTGGCAGTGGGAAAGCTTGCAGACCTTATTATGATTGATTTAAGGCAGCCTAATATGCAGCCAGTCCATAATATTCCTAAAAATATTGTTTACAGTGGAAGTAAACAGAATGTAATAATGACTATGGTGAATGGAAAAATTCTATATGAAAATGGCACGTTTTATGTTTCAGACAGTCCGGAAAATATTTATCAAAAAGCCGAGCAGATAAAACAGCGTATCATTAAATAAATTTATAAATAGAGTTACAAGGAGGAAAATAGTTTGAAAAAGAACATAAAGGTGTCAATGATTCATTCAATTAAAACAAAAATAGTATTGGTTGTTGTATTATCTGTTTTGGCAACTACATCCTTATGCCTTAGCATGATTATTCCAATGGTTGAGGAAAGTCTGTCGGAGGTTACGAAAAATTACATGATTGATATGACAGACCTTGCAGGGGTTAACCTGGACAGAGAAATTGAGGCAATGGGCAGGGAATCAGTATTAACACGGGAAGGACTGGAAAATGCAGTTGGCAGCATTGATATCAATGGCATGAATTCCAGTTATGCTTATGTTGTAGGTTCAGATGGTACCATGCTGTATCATCCTACTGCGGATAAGATAGGACAGCCTGTTGAAAATGATGCTGTAAAGCAGGTGTTAAGTGAAATGGCCAAGGGAAACCGGCCGGCAACAGATGTAATTGCATATGAATTTAAAGGAGTGACCAAGTATGCTTCTTATTATATCGGGAAAAATATGGAGTATGTAATAGTCATTACCGCAGATGAAAATGAAGTATTTGCAGGTGTTACACAGATTATAACAAAAAGTATTTATGGTTCCTTATTCATTTTGATTCTGTGCTCTGCTATAGGACTGCTTGTTGCAATCAGAATTGTGAAGCCCATTGAAAGGATCACTGCTATTATTTCACAGCTTGCGGATCTGAATTTTGTTGAAAGTAAGTGGCAGGCATATATCAGCAAAAGGAAAGATGAAACTGGCATTATGGGACGCGCTATCGACAGTCTCAGAAATGCACTTACTGATGTGACGAAAAAAATAGCAGATCACAGCGACAATTTATATCATGCATCAAACACTATGACTGTCAGCGCGCAAGAGGCTTCTTTATCGGTAGAACAGGTAGAAAAAGCAATCTCCGAAATTGCCCAAGGAGCAACTTCTCAGGCACAGGATACGCAGACTGCTACGGAAAATATTATTTTGATGGGGAACGTGATTGAAGAGACATCCACAGAAGTGGATGATTTAAAAGAAAATGCCCGTATTATGCGTAATGCAGGGGATAAGGCAATTGATATTTTAAATGAGCTGAATCAGATTAATAAGCAGACGAAAGAAGCGGTATTTGTGATTTCTGAGCAGACAAATACTACCAACGAATCTGCACTTAAAATTAAAGAAGCAACAGATATGATTACAGATATTGCAGAAGAAACAAATCTTTTATCATTAAATGCGTCTATTGAAGCGGCCAGAGCCGGAGAACAGGGAAGAGGATTTGCGGTTGTTGCAGCACAGATTCAAAAGCTCGCGGAGCAGTCAAATGAGTCGGCCAGACAGATTGATGATATTATTCACTCACTGATTGCAGATTCTGAAAAAGCAGTGGACACAATGGAAGAAGTGAAAGTGGTAATTGAAAAGCAAAATGAAAATGTAGTAAATACCGAAAATGCATTCCGGGATGTAAAAGATGGCATAGATAAATCAATGGGAAATATACAAAAAATTACAGATAAAACAAAGCAGTTGGATGAGGCCAGAATCAAGGTGGTAGATGTGGTTCAGAATTTGACTGCAATTGCACAGGAAAATGCAGCAAGCACCGAAGAAACTTCAGCATCTGCGTCAGAGGTTGGCACGCTTGTTGAGGACATAGCAAATAATGCAAAGCAGTTGAATATTATTGCAGGTGAGATGGAAGAAAGCATTAAAATGTTTGTTATGGAGTAATCTGGTATGGAATATATTATTTTTGCGATTGCCATGGCCGTCTTGGTTCTGCTGTTTATGTTTAAAGAAGTTATAAGCTTTAAAAAATCGGAAAAAATTTTTATTGAAAAATTATATAAGGAATATGGCGTACTGCCGCCCAAAGAATATAAACCGGGACAGCTTGAAATTATTTCCCATTATTTTGAAAAGCATAAGGATGGTTTTCAGATTGATGATATCACATGGAACGATTTGAATCTGGATGAAGTTTTTAAAAAGATGAACTACACACATTCGGCAGCAGGTGAAGAATATTTATATTATTTATTGCGTATGCCATGTATGGAAGAGGCAGAGCTTTTAAAAAGAGAAAAGATCATTGATTTTTTTAGCTCACACCCGGATGAAAGAGTTGCATATCAGTTGATTTACAGTAAACTGGGAAAGACGGGCAAGTATTCTATTTATGATTATCTGGACTATTTAGATGGGCTGGGAAGCAGAAGCAACCTGCAGCATTATTTGGCTTTGTTTTTGCTGATTATCAGTATTGCGGTAATGTTTGTCAATATTCCATTTGGGCTGGTGGCTTTTGGAATTATAATGATTTACAATAATGTCTCATATTTCAAAGTGAAAAATGAAATAGATCCCTATATTACCAGTTTTGCTTATATATTCCGTCTGCTGACAGCAGTCAGGAAGCTGCAGGAGCATAAAACAAAAGTACTGGAAGAAGAGTTTAAGCTCCTGAAAAAATGCAGTAGTTCCATGAATGGATTTAAAACAGGTTCTTTCCTGTTGATGTCAAATGGGCGTATGTCAGGCTCAGGGAATCCCCTTGATATTCTGTTTGACTTTATACGGATGGGATTTCATTTGGATTTGATAAAATTTAATCAAATGCTCTCAGAGGTTAGAAAGCATATTTCAGATATTGATTCGATGATTACAACAGTAGGAAAAATTGAAGCGATGATTGCTGTTGGGGCGTACAGAGCTTCCCTCGCGCAGTATTGTGTTCCGGCCTTTTCAAAAGAAATGGAAATTTATGCAGCGGGCATGTATCATCCGCTGCTTGAAAATCCGGTTAAAAACAATTTTAGTACCCAAAGCAGCGTTTTGATCACAGGCTCAAATGCTTCTGGTAAGTCAACTTTTTTAAAAACTGTGGCATTAAACAGTATTTTTGCCCAGACAATTCACACTTGCCTGGCAGATCAATACAATGGTTCTCTGTTTCGGGTAATTTCATCTATGAGTTTAAGGGATGATGTGCAGGGCGGAGAGAGTTATTATATGGTGGAAATCAGGGCGTTAAAGCGTATCATGGATGTTATAAAAGAGGAAGGAAAGCCTGTTTTATGCTTTGTGGATGAAGTGTTAAGAGGCACGAATACGGTGGAGCGTATTGCTGCCTCTACCCAGATTTTGAAGAAAATGTCAGTTCAAAACTGCCTGTGCTTTGCAGCAACACATGATATTGAGCTTACTTATCTTTTGGAACAAATATATGATAATTATCATTTTTCAGAAGAAATTGAAGGAAATGACATTTATTTTACCTATAAAATTATAAGCGGACGTGCCCAGACACGAAATGCAATTAAACTTCTTGGAATTATGGGATTTTCAACAGAAATTATAGATGTGGCAGAAACTATGGCTGGCAATTTTTTAAAAACAGGCACATGGCAGATGCTTGACTGAAAAATGTCACAATGGTATGATTAAAGATAGCAGTTCAGCTTAAAAAGTTCATTAAGAAAGGTACAGTAGATCAATGGAAAAATTAATTTTATTTTTAAATTCTTTTTTATCGTATGTATTATTACTGGCAGTAATTGTTGTACTTTGCGGAATTGCAGTGTTTATTGGAATTAAATTGCGCAAACGTAAAAACAGCCAGCTTGAGATGGAAGGGGCAGAGAAAGTCTCTGAAAGTTAAATATCTGGTGCTTGTGAAAGGATGTCACGCTTTTGCGGGACATCCGTTATTTTGTCGTATAAAAGCAAGGAGATTAAAATGGCTAAATCTGCCAACCAGAAGCTGAAGCTTCTTTACATATTAAAGATTCTTACGGAAAAAACAGATGAAACACATTGTATGCCTGCACAGGAAATTATAACACAGCTTGCTTCTTATGGAATCTCAGCGGAGAGAAAAAGCATCTATGATGACATAGAATGTCTGATCAGCTTCGGCTATGATATTGTAAATATAAAATCCCGAAAAGGGGGCGGATATTATCTGGCAGGCAGGGAATTTGAACTGCCGGAATTAAAGCTTTTGGTGGATGCCGTACAGGCGTCCCGGTTTATTACACAGAAAAAATCAAGAGAATTGATTGCTAAAATTGAAAAGCTTGCAGGTCCTTACGAGGGAAAACAGTTACAAAGACAGGTGTTTGTTGCGGGAAGAGTAAAAACGGAAAACGAAAGTATTTATTACAATGTTGACCGCATTCACAGAGCGATACAAAATAATTATCCGGTCACATTTACCTACTCTACATGGAATATAAAAAAAGAATTACAGCCCAAACGAGAAGGCAAAAAATATCAAGCCAGTCCATGGGCCCTTACCTGGCAGGATGAAAATTATTATTTGATAGCTTATGATGATACAGAGGAAAAAATTAAGCATTACAGAGTGGATAAAATGAGCCGGATCACAGAACTTCCTGATGAAAAGCGAAAGGGGATGGAAGCTTTTCAAAAATTTGATATTGCACAATATACAAATATGACATTTGGCATGTTTGGGGGAGAAACTGAAACGGTAACCTTAAAGCTTCCGGAAAATATGATTGGAATTATTCTGGACCGATTTGGGAGAGAAACCGATATTAGGAAGCTTGAGAATGAAATGGTCAGTGTAAGAATCAAAGCGGCGCTAAGTGGACAGTTTTATGGGTGGCTGACAGGGCTTGGCAGTCAGGTCTGTATTCTTGCACCGGCGTACGTACAGAAGGAATACATTCAATTTATAGAAAAAATTGCAGCAAATTACAGGAATGAAGATAAGCAGTTATAAATATTGTTTGGAAAGGGATTGGTATTAATATGAATTTACAGGTTTCAAGCAGAATGAAGGATTTTGAGGAAGGAATTTTTCAGTTGTTAAATGAGAAGAAGGAGGCAGTGGAAAAAAGCGGTAAAAAAGTATACAACCTGTCTGTAGGAACGCCTGACTTTCCCACAGAACCCCATATTATGGAAGCTGTGGTAAAAGCTGCTCAAAAACCGGAAAATTATAAATACGCATTAAAAATGCTTCCAGAGCTTACTCAGGCAGTGATAGAGCGCTTTAAGCAGCGCTATCACGTAGAATTAAAGGAAAGTGAAATTACCGATGTGTATGGCTCTCAGGAGGGAATTGCACACATTGGCTTGTCCCTTTGCAATTCTGATGATATTGTGCTTGTGCCGGATCCGGGCTACCCGATTTTTTCCATAGGACCATCATTGGCGATGGCTGATGTGCGAACCTATGAACTTAAGGCGGAGAATGATTATCTGCCTGATTTAAAAGGGATGGATGAGGAATTACTGCAAAAAACAAAGTTTATGATCGTTTCTTATCCTCTTAACCCTATCTGTAAAATTGCGCCGGATTGTTTTTATGAGGAACTGATTCCCTGGGCTAAGTCACATAATATTATTATTGTGCATGACAATGCTTATTCTGATATTATTTATGATGGTCACATTGGGAAATCTATTTTGCAGTTTCCAGGTGCCAAAGATATTTGCGTTGAATTTTATTCTTTATCAAAAAGCTATAACTATACTGGTGCAAGAGCAGGCTTTTTGGTTGGAAATGAATACTTGGTACAGAATTTTAAAAAACTTCGTTCTCAGATTGATTATGGAACATTTTTACCGGTACAATATGGAGCAATAGCGGCCCTTAAGGGACCTGATGACGGAATAAGGGAACGATGCGCAGAATATCAGAGAAGAAGAGATGCGCTTTGTGGCGGGTTACGGGAGATTGGCTGGAATATACCTGACAGTCAGGGAACCATGTTTGCATGGGGGAAAATTCCTGAAGGATACACAGATGACGTTGCTTTTGTTATGGAACTTTTAGAAAAGTCAGGCGTACTCTGTACACCAGGAAGTAGTTTTGGTAAATTGGGAAAAGGACATGTTCGTTTTGCACTTACGGTTTCAGTAGGAGAAATTAAGCAGGCTGTGGCGGCAATTGCTTCTTCTGGGATGATCAAATAGATAATTCCACCAAATTCAGCACATACTTTTTGGCTAAATTAATTTTATATTCAAGTTGACATATAGTAAGGGCTTCTTTATACTAGATATTGTACCGCATTTAAGAAAAAGCCATTTATAATCACAAGATTTAGCGTTTGGTATATATGTGTGGGGAAGATTGGAGGATATAAAATGAGTAATGTGCAGGAAGAAACTGCAAAGTATGGTGAAGTGTTTAAGCCGGTCAAGGATGTCAAGGTTATTAAAAAAGACGGAAGCTTAGAAGCCTTTGACGTGCAGAAGGTAATTGATGCTGTAGGAAAAAGTGCATACAGGGCCTTGACAAAATTTACAGAGGAAGAGAAAAAACATATCTGCCAGTACGTGGTCGAAAAAGTAAATGAGCTGGAAGAAGACCGGATTCCCATTCCCATTATGCACAACATAGTGGAAAGTGCCCTTGAGGATGTAAAGCCTATTGTTGCCAAAAGCTATCGTGATTATCGTAATTATAAGCAGGATTTTGTACGCATGATGGATGATGTATACAAAAAAAGCCAGTCCATCATGTACGTTGGTGATAAAGAAAATGCAAATACGGATAGTGCCCTTGTTTCTACCAAAAGGAGTCTTATTTTTAATCAGTTTAACAAAGAACTGTATCAGAAATTTTTTATGACCACAGAGGAGATTCAGGCGTGCAGAGATGGTTATATTTATGTTCATGATATGTCAGCAAGAAGAGATACCATGAACTGTTGTCTGTTTGATGTGGCCAATGTGCTTACCGGCGGATTTGAAATGGGGAATATTTGGTACAATGAGCCTAAAACCCTTGACGTAGCATTTGACGTGATCGGTGACATTGTGTTAAGTGCGGCAAGCCAGCAGTATGGGGGATTTACCGTTCCGGAAGTAGATAAAATACTAGAACCTTATGCAGAAAAAACTTATCAGAAAAGTCTGAAAAAATATTTAAAACTTGGAATTGATGAAGAGACAGCCAAGGCAGAAGCCTATGCGGACGTAAAACGCGAGTTTGAACAGGGATTTCAGGGCTGGGAATATAAATTCAATACGGTGGCATCCAGCCGCGGCGACTATCCTTTTATTACAGTAACAGCAGGAATCGGGACGGGAAGATTTGCCAGGCTTGCAACCATTTCTCTTTTAAATGTAAGAAGAAAAGGGCAGGGAAAGGAGGAATGTAAAAAGCCGGTTCTTTTTCCTAAAATCGTATTTTTATATGATGAAAACCTTCATGGACCGGGAAAGGAACTGGAGGATGTATTTGAGGCAGGTGTAAAGTGTTCTGCGAAAACGATGTATCCAGACTGGCTTTCTTTAACTGGAAAAGGATACATTGCAAGTATGTACAAGCAGTATGGAAGAGTGATCTCTCCTATGGGTTGTCGTGCATTTCTTTCTCCCTGGTATGAAAGAGGCGGAATGCATCCGGCTGACGATGATGACAAGCCTGTTTTTGTGGGACGATTTAACATTGGGGCAGTGTCACTTCATTTGCCTATGATTCTTGCAAAGTCAAGGCAGGAAAGCCGTGATTTTTATGAAGTGCTGGATTATTATTTAAATTTAATACGCCAGCTTCATATCAGAACTTATGCGTATCTTGGAGAGATGAGGGCATCCACAAATCCGCTTGCTTACTGCGAGGGAGGATTTTTAAATGGAAATTTGAAGCTTACCGATAAGATTAAACCCATACTTAAGTCGGCAACTGCAAGCTTTGGCATTACTGCTTTTAACGAATTACAGGAATTATATAATGGAAAATCGTTGGTAGAAGATGGGCAGTTTGCACTTGAAGTTTTAGAGCATATTAATCAGAAAATTGATGAATTTAAAGAAGCAGACGGAAATTTATATGCCATTTATGGAACGCCTGCGGAAAGTCTTTGCGGCCTTCAGGTAAAACAATTCCGTGCAAAATATGGGATTATTGAGGGAGTATCTGACAGGGAATATGTTTCAAATAGTTTTCATTGTCATGTATCTGAAGATATTTCTCCTATTCAGAAGCAGGATCTTGAATATCGCTTTTGGGAACTTTCAAATGGCGGCAAGATTCAATATGTAAAATATCCCATTGATTATAATATTGATGCAATTAAAACGCTGATCCGCAGGGCAATGGATATGGGATTTTATGAAGGCGTGAATTTATCCCTTTCTTATTGTGATGATTGCGGACATCAGGAGCTTGAAATGGATGTATGTCCTGTATGTGGAAGTAAAAATTTAACAAAGATTGAACGTATGAATGGTTATCTTTCTTACTCCAGAGTACATGGAGATACAAGACTAAATGAAGCAAAAATGGCAGAGATTGCAGAAAGGAAGAGCATGTAGCAGATGAGATATCATAATATTACGAAAGAAGACATGTTAAATGGTGATGGGCTCCGAGTGGTACTTTGGGTATCCGGATGCTCCCACTGCTGTAAGGAATGTCATAATCCTGTTACATGGGATCCAGCAGGAGGTCTTCTGTTTGATGATGCTGCCAAAAAGGAAATCTTTGATCAGCTTGATAAAAGCTACATTTCTGGTATCACTTTTTCAGGGGGAGATCCGCTTCATGCCGCTAACCGCTTAGATGTAAGAAATTTTATGGCGGAAATTAAGAAAAAATATCCCGATAAAACCATTTGGATGTATACAGGCGACAGTTGGGAAAATATATTACATTATGCGATTATGCAGTATGTGGATGTGCTGGTGGATGGCGAATTTCAAATTGAAAAAAAAGATAATAAGCTTTTATGGAAAGGAAGCAGTAACCAGCGGGTAATTGATGTACAAAAGACGTTGGAGCAGACAGATCCATCCATACCAGTTTTGCACTGTGGTGATTATGCATAAGAAAGGTATGTTCAATAAGTTATGGAAACAATTAAAATTAAATATTTTACAGATAAAATAGATAAATTGACCTATATCGACGGAAAATCTGACTGGATTGATCTTCGCTGTGCAGAGGATGTGGATTTAAGACAAGGAGAATTCAGGTTGATTGCTTTAGGTGTTGCAATGGAGCTTCCGGCAGGATACGAAGCGCATATTGTGCCTAGGAGTTCTACATTTAAAAATTTTGGCATTATCCAGACAAATCATCAGGGAGTAGTGGACTGCTCTTACTGTGGGGATAATGATCAGTGGTTTATGCCGGTTTATGCCATGCGGGATACGCATATTTCCTGCAATGACAGAATATGTCAGTTTCGGATTGTTGAAAATCAGCCTAAAATAGTTTTTCAGGAAGTGACAGCTTTACAGGGAACAGATAGAGGAGGCTTTGGCAGCACTGGAAAGCAGTAGTGATAAAATATTTTAAATCAGTATAAAAAAACTCCTTTTGCCACATAATGCTAAAAGAAAGCATTGGTGCGTGGAAGGAGTTTTTATATGAATACAAATAAAATGAGTACTTCACTGGCTGAAAATATGAAATATTTAAACAATTATCTTTCTGTGGACGAGAGCTTTGATATTGTTTACAGGGTTATAAAGGTCGGTGGAAGAAATGCCTGCATATATTTTATTGATGGTTTTTGTAAGGATGAACTGATGCAGAAAATGCTTCAGTATTTTATGGATATTAAAGAAGAAGAAATGCCTGCTGATGCCCATGAAATGTCGAAAACAAGCATTCCTTACGTGGAGGTAGACCTTAAGGATGAATGGGAGCAGATCACATATTTCATTATGTCAGGCGTATTTGCTCTTTTTATAGATGGATATGATAAGTGTCTGCTGATCGATTCCAGAACGTATCCAGCAAGAAGTGTGGGGGAGCCAGAAAAAGATAAAGTGCTCAGAGGATCCAAGGATGGATTTGTAGAAACCATTGTATTTAATACAGCATTGATCCGCCGAAGGATCAGAAGTCCACAACTTCATATGGAAATGCTTCATGCAGGAAACAGCTCTCAGACGGACATTGTAATCTGCTACATGAATGACAGGGTAGACCATGCTTTTTTAAATAAAATAAAAGAACGTATCAGCCAAATTCATGTAGATGCGCTTACCATGAATCAGGAAAGTCTGGCAGAGTGTCTTTATAAAAAGAAATGGTACAATCCTTTTCCCAAATTTAAGTTCACGGAAAGGCCGGATACGGCATCTGCTCAGATATTAGAAGGGGATATTGTTATTTTGGTGGACAATTCTCCTTCGGCAATGATCACGCCTACTTCTATTTTTGATATTGTAGAAGAAGCGGATGATTATTATTTCCCGCCAATTACAGGAACTTACCTTCGCTTGTCAAGATTTTTAATTGCAATACTGACCTATTTTATGACGCCTACCTTTTTACTTCTTATGCAGAGACCGGAGTGGATACCATCAGGCTTTGAATTTATTATGGTCAAGGAAACCACCAATATTCCTTTGGTCTGGCAGTTTCTGCTTTTAGAGCTTGCCATTGACGGTCTTAGACTGGCAGCGGTAAATACCCCTAATATGCTGAGTACGCCATTAAGTGTCATGGCAGCATTGGTGTTAGGAGAATTTTCTGTTAACAGTGGGTGGTTCAATGCAGAAGTGATGCTATATATGGCATTTGTGGCGATTGCCAATTATACACAGGCAAGTTATGAGCTTAGTTACGCGATTAAGTTTATGCGTATTATTAATTTGATCCTGACTGCGATTTTCGGACTGTGGGGATATATTGCTGCAGTTATTTTGCTGATTGCTGCAATTGTCACAAATCGGACAGTATCAGGAAAGAGTTATATTTATCCTTTGATTCCTTTTAATTTAAAACAGCTTTCCAAAAGATTGTTCCGGTACAGGCTGCCGGGTTCAAGAGAGTAAAAGTGTGCAGGTGGTTTTCATATCACTCTTTCATACAAAAAGACAGCCGGAAAATGATGCCGACTGTCTTTTTGTAAATGCTGATTGAAAATATATATTTATATTCTTTCTATATACTATTCTTCAATAATCTGTAAGATTTTTTCTAAATCTGCAATTAATTCTCTGGAGTATACTTCTGCACTATAATATATTTGTTCTGCTTTTGCATAGTCTCCACTGTTTAATGCAGAGATGACTTCTCCGCCAAACTTATGGAAACGTTTATGTTTATTTCCAAGGGCATCCCAAATAGGGCGGATGGCAGGTTCCTTAGGGGTTAGAGAATAGTAAAAATGTCCGAATCCGCATTTGGATGAATCTAACTGTAATGGGATGACATTTCGCTCATCTACCATTTTTCTTAAATTTTTAAGCCAGGATTGATGTGCAGTAACTGCATTTTTTACCTGTTTGGAAAACTCTGAATCCTCCAAATGGAAAAAAGCATCCTCCGACATAGCACCCATTTGCTTTACAGTATTATCCAAAGTTTTTTCTATGTCAATGACAGGCTCTGTTGCTTTTTTCAACTCTTGGCTGACATTCATCATAAAATTAGTACTGTCTTTTAGCTGGCGTTCCATTTCATTCATAGAGCAACTGAGTTCTTTGCTAACATCAGCAATGGCGCTTATGGATTCATTGACCTTGGATACATGTATTTGATTTTCACTGTTCAGTTCCCATAAATTCCCAATTTTTTCGGTCATGGTTCCAAGGGCATTTATGGTTCCGGTAGCACTTTCAACACTTTGCTGGGAAGCATTTTTTATTTCCTCAACAAATTCACGCATATTTCCAGTTAACTGCTGGGTTTCTTCTGCCAGCTTGCGGATTTCTGTTGCCACGACAGCAAAACCTCGTCCGGCTTCACCGGCTCTTGAAGCTTCAATAGAAGCATTCAAAGCCAGAAGATTCGTTTGCATGGATATGGTGTCAATTCCTGTGATGACCTGATTCATATAATTAATTACTTCAAGCAGGTTATCCATATCTTCCTGCATTTTGTGAGAACTTTCAATTGTCTGGGTGGAAAGTTCTTTGATAGAAGTAAGTTCATTTTGACAAGCGTCTATTTTATTGTAAACTTCCTCTGTTTCAGAGGAGACTTTAACGATAGTATCAGTTAATTCTTCATGTTGATTATTTGCATTTCCCGCTAAATAAGAATCCCCTTGGGAAGAGCCAAAAATGGATTCGGCAGCTTTTGCAACATTGTGAGAGATATCAACGATTTTCTGTGTCTCATACTGCATTGTCAGATCCAAAGAACTAATCTGCATGACTGCTTTGAGATTCATTTCAAAAATTTCTGCGAATTGTTTTCTTGAGCGGGATAATCTTTGATAAATGTTGTTTAATTCAGGATCTTTGGAGTAGTCAGCCGCCTTTAGTTGTGAAACTGCTTTCATGAGTACTGCTTTTTTCTTAATTCCAGCCATTTAGCACCTCTTTTCATTTGATTTAAGTTTGATCATACATAACTCAATAATAAAAAAAAAAAATTATATTTGCAACTATTTTAAAGTTTTATTTTAGTTATTTTTTTGATTGGAGTTGCTATTATAATTATAGTTAAGGGAGCTGTTGGACACAAACGATAAAAATGTTTGTCAGACAGCTCCCTGGTTTTAGAATTATTAAGATTTACATCTGTCAAATTCAGGATTGAAGGCGTAGAAGTTTTTAGAATCCAATTTATCCTGGACGATTCTTAGGGCCTCACCAAATCTCTGGAAGTGTACAATTTCACGGGCACGAAGGAATCTGATGGGTTCGCAGACATCGCTGTCATGCACAAGACGTAAAATATTGTCATAAGTTGTGCGCGCTTTTTGTTCTGCTACACATTTATAAATACAATTAGTTTAAGGAAAGGAAATAAAACAAATCAATATTCATTTTTTGCTATTTGGAACACATTTTGGGATGTGTTCTTTTTATTGTTTTTCTTAAGGCAATTTTGTCCTTAGAAATAGATGCAACTATTAACCAATTCATTCAATTTTTATGGAGGAAAAATTTTACGAGTAAAATTATTGCGATTGCAAACCAAAAGGGTGGTGTAGGGAAAACAACTACAGCCATCAATTTAAGTGCAGGACTGGCACAGAAAGGAAACAAGGTATTACTTGTGGATTTAGATCCACAGGGAAATGCCACCCAGGGACTTGGCTTTGATGCTGATTCACTGGAAATAACCATATCTACCATGATAAGAAAAATGATCAGTAAAGATTATGTTTTTCCAAAGGATTATGGAATCTTAAAGCATGATGAAGGAATTGACCTGATGCCGGCAAACATTGAATTATCTATGTTAGAGACAGAACTAATTTCAATCTTTTTCGGACGAGAAAAAATGTTAAATACATATCTGACAATGATCAAGGATGAATACGATTACATCATTATTGACTGCATGCCATCATTAAATCTGATAGCAATTAATGCACTTGCAGCGGCAAATTCCGTGATTATTCCGGTACATGCACAATTTTTTAGTATACGCGGATTGGAGCAGCTTTTGCAGACAATCGGTTCCATCCACTCTAATAGTTTAAATCCGGAACTGACAATAGCAGGAATCCTTTTTACCTGTGTAAATGATCAGACCACCTCCTTCAAGGGTGTACAAACGATTATAAAAAATGCATATGGAAAAGATATTCGAATATTCGGCAACTATATTCCAAGGAGTGTGAGAGCGGAGGAAGCCCCTTCCTATGGACAGAGTATCTATGAATATGATGGGCGTGGCAAAGTAGCATCAGCTTACAAAGGATTTACTGACGAATTTCTTTCAGCAGAAAAAAGGAGGTAATCAGTAATGGCAGTAAAAAATTTTGATGTTATGAATCTTGGAAAAGCAGGATTGCTTAATCCGGAGCAGGTCGGCTATAAAGATTCTATTGAAATTATAAAAGATGAATCGCTTAGAGTACAGAAGTCATTTGTGAAAATAGGCTGGTATCTAAAACATATCAGGGATAACGAACTTTTTAAAGAAGACGGATATGCAAATATTTGGGAATGTGCTGCGGATCAGTTAGGGTATTCCCAATCAACAGCATCCAGATTCATTAATATTTGTGAAAAATTTTCCAAAAATCACAATTCGCCTGAACTTGATATAAAGTATGCAGGGTTTGATAAATCACAAATGATTGAAATGCTGCCAATGGAACCGGAACAGCTTGAAAAAGTTGTCCCAGAAATGACCGTAAAGCAGATCCGGGATATTAAAACAAATGATAAGCTGTCAAAGACAGAAGAAAATGATGCTGACATCCCAGGGCAGACAAGCATTGAAAAAGATTTTCCTGAATATATGCCGGAAGAAAAGGAAGAAGATTTAAAAGAAGAAAAAACAGAAGTTTATGCGACGTCGCCTAAAGAAGATGAAATATACTGTGCTTCGAAAGATGCAGAAACGAACATATTATCTGATACAGAAAAAATAATTGATGGCGAATATCAGGAAATCGAAGAATCAGCAGAAGAAGTGCCTGTGACAAAAGAACAATTATCTCCATACGGACTACCTAAAACGGTATATCCGGAAGGAAGTCTGCTTACTACAGTTGGTTGTGGACATAAGTACGACTGCTTTAGCTGTGCACAGGATTGCGCGATTCGTCAGAAAGATCGGTACTGCAACGAAGCGCCTATGGGAAATCCGTTTCCCTGTACGACAATGCAGGTATTGGATAATATCAGATCAGAACTGGAAGAGCAGTGCCAGTTTATAAATCTGGATATAGCAGAGCACACAGCAGGAAGTGGTGAGCCTTCACCATGCTGCAAAAACTGTGACAATATATCATGTGGTTTTCGCTGTCAAAGAAGCATTCCGAAGGTTGTTGTACCTGTACAGAAGACAGAAGAGCTTATTCAGCCGGAGCTTCCTGCGCTTAAGAATAATGACCAGCGCAAGGAATGGCTGAATAATTATAAAGAATGGGGACTCTGGTACAAGGATGAAAATATTGATGTGAATTATTACAAATATGATTTTGAGGACGGAAGCCGCCTTGTAGTAGCCGAATACCTGCAGCGTCAAGATTATTATAAGAAAAATAAAACAGAAGATGAGCACTTTTACCATTTGCTCCAGATAGGCAAAGAGGGATATAAATTTAAGTACAATGAGAAATACCGGAACGGTACAGACAGTGAAACGTATCTTGTAGATTTCCTTAAGAACCTGCAAAAAAAGGAACCTGCCGGATGACAAGTTCCTTAATGATTAGATACTGGATATTCCCTGGCGAAGGATAGCTTTCCAATTACTTTTTTGATAAAGAAAACGAACAATGATAACCTTATTCTTTTCATTATCAATAATATAGAAAGCAAGATAATTTTTCACAGAAACAGACCGAATGCCCCATGACAGTAAAACTGGATCATCTATTAAGCAGAATTTTTCAGGAAATTCAGCAAGTTTGTTAATCTGTTTTTCAGCCTCATCCAGAAGATCATCAGCAGCTTTTGGATTTTTTAAAATAAACTCAATATGGTCTGCAGCATTAAGAAGATCCCGCTGTGCAGCGCATGTAATATGGATTTCATAATTTATCATTTGCGGCGGCTCCTTATTTCAGACATTGCTTCTGCGAAGGGTTTTGTGCTTCCATCAGCAATTTCGTCCAAACCTTCTTTTAAAAGGCCATATAATTCAAAGCGGCTGGTAAGTGTTTCATAAGCTTCGATACTCATTACAGCAAGATCACCTTTGCCATTTTTTGTTATGAATACTGGTTCTGAATAATTATGGCAAAAAGTAGAAATTTCATTGTAATTGTTCCTGAGTTCAGCACTTGATTTAATTGTCGGCATATATAACACCTCCTTTTTTGATAACAAAATTATAAGTAAATTTTGTTATATAGTCAATAGAGTTTGTGTTAGTGTTGGCAATAGTGATAATAAATTATACAACAGAAGCAATAGGAGGGAATTAAAAACAGACGGAAACGGTTTTCCCAGCGAAGCGTGTCCTAAGCCTAAATCTTGGAAGCAGCTAAATAATCTACAGAAGAAAGTATAAAATTATGAAATTGGCAGCCAAACATACAAATAAAATATAAAGGAGAAATGTTGAAATGAATGTAAAATCATGTGAATTAACAAACTGTAAATATTGTGTAAAAGGACAGTGTATGAGTAAAGAAGAGAATAATAAATGTATTTTTGCAGATTTTGTAAGAAAAAAAGATATTATGTGTGAAGTTCTGACCAAGCAGGGAGCTGACAGCATACTGGCAAGTGACCAGGCATTTAAAGAATGGCTTGAAAGAGGCATTGACTGTGTCCGCAGACTGGATGAACTGGCAGAGAAAGATCTAAAATAAATCAGCTATATTGCAATCGCACAATATAGATACCTGCCAACCTCCAATATGGGCAGGGTGAAAGGGGCGGCTTTAAGCTGTCTCTTTCTTTGGAGAATTTTTAATAAGAAAGCAACGGATACAGAAAAAGGAATATTAAATGAGAAAAGCGCAGGAAAAACTTTTAAAAAGTGCAGAAAAAAGGCATATGAGCCAGATGCAGATTTCTCTTTTATCCAGAGAGGATCTAACCATTCAGGAACTACAGGCAGCTATGGATTATTTCATTGCTCAATATATATACCTGCCAGAATATCTAAATGGGGATATGTTTGCAGAGGAAGCCGAGCAATGGATAAAATTTTTAAAAAATAATAAAAATAAAATAACAACCACATTTGAGTATAAGCGTCTAATGAATGCTTTTCTTCCTTCTTATGAAAAAGATAATCTTATCGGAAACAGAAAAAAAATAAAATTGTTTAAAATGTATCGTTATCTGTCATTAATACTGCCAGCGTACATAAATAAAGATATAGACATATCTATTTCCATACTATTAAAGGCTTATAAATTTATGCTAAATAGAAATTTTTCTTCCTGGCATATAAGTACTATTCTGCGTCCTATGATTTTAAATGAAAGTTATAGAAAAAATTCAATAGGATGGAAACTTACAATTTATCCCTCCCTTATGGATGAATACCTATATAACGGAAAGGAATCCTTTTTATATTTTCTTGCAGTGGAGACTAATATCCTTTCAGATTTTTTCCCTGAAGAAAAAGAGTTTGAAAAGCTATATAATTATGACAAACATAGTTTTTTATTTAAAAAAAATGAACTCTCGAACTATTTTATTATACGAGACCATTACAAAATAAATCAGAATTATCTGCTTACAATAAAAAAGGAAAATTATCCAATAATAGGTTTGATTGAAACTTTCTGTCAAGAAAACAATTTAAAGCCATATAATAAAAATAACGGAATATATACCACATGGCAAACTTGGCAGTTGATGGAACCAAATAGAGAAGAAATACTTAAAGAGTGCTACAAACTTTTAGGAGAAGGATTTACCACAAAAATACCTGCATTTTACTTTGGAATCAGTATCAATTCTAACTTTTTTATAACTGTATCATATATAGAATATAAATCTATATATATAGGTGCCAACAATGATAATGGATGGAAAGTAAATGAGGCATCATCCGAGTATGATTTTACAATTTTACCAGATGGCAGGTTGTTTAAGAAAAGAAAAAAAGTGAATAAACTTTTTCCTCTTTCAATGAAAACTTTTATTTATTTATATGGGAAACAGAATATATGTGGTAGTTTCATGGGACTGTTATCTGAATATTTCTGCAACAAGAATTTATTTTACAATGACGTGATAAGGGATTTCGTCAATGCAAAACCTGCAATGCCCATTACATTTAACGAGGTGGCAGAATATCATAGCCGTGCAGAGATGTTACATAAAAAATATAAAACTTCTCTAAAAATGAATATCAAATGGAATAAGATAAATTTAAATCTTTCATATTTAATTATTAAAGCATATCACATAGTAGAGCCAAATAAGAGCAGGCAAATATTGCTACAGCAAAAAGAGACAGCCTTGGTAAATGAAGGGAACTATAATATAAAGGCAATGCTCAGACCTTATGAGTATATAAAAAATCTATTGCATAAGATTATATATGAAAATGAAATGAAAAAGATTAATAGAGAAGACTTAGAAGCAAAATATCGAAAAGAGATTCTGGAGGAAATACAGACAGATGTTTTGCCGGATGAATATGAAAAATGGATAGAAGAAAGAATAGAAGCAGAGTTACCCGGTATGCATGATGTAGATTTGAGCAGAACAATAAAAGATTATGTGTCTATGTGCCGACAGTCTAAAAGCAAGATACGTTTGGATATTTATTCAATAAAACAGCTTGAAAAGCTGCATGGAAAGATTGCGTGTACGCCCAACAATTACAGGAAGAAGACGCAGGAAGTAAAGGTACCGATAAACTCCAAATTTCTGCCATTAAGGGATATCCTCCCGCCAGAATTTGAATGGATTAAGACAAGAAAGCGCTTGATCTTAGAAACAGAAATGCAGCACCATTGTGTGTGGAGTTATGCATCTGATATTACACAGGATAAATGTGCAATCTATTCTTTTACGGACACTAGGGCAGAATATACTGTAGACGGAATACCCAGACGATATACAATTGAATTTAAATGTAGAAAAAATGGTGTTTATTTTGTAGAACAGGTACAGGGTAAATATGATAGAGTGAATGCACGTAATATGAACCAATATATTCAGTCGTTACTTGAGCAGTATATGAAAAATAAAACTTGAGCAATGCTTACTTTCCGATATTAACAAATGAACGCTATGAGCAATTCATGAAGCAGGAGAATATTAACAAAAATTGAATTATTAGAAGGCAGGCAAGTTATTGAGACAGTAGATTTGAAGTAGTGAAAACTACTTTTTTTTATTGCTATAAATTAAGGAGGCAGCATGGAAAATACAATAAACAAGCAGGTAAAAGATCTTACGGATAAGCTGGAGAAAGGGATTAAAGATTTATTTGAAAGTAACAGATATAAAGAATACTTAAAAACAATGTCAAAATTCCATAATTATAGTTTTAATAATGTGCTGCTAATAGCAATGCAAAAGCCGGATGCAAGTCTGATTGCCGGATACAATGCGTGGAAAAATATTCATCACCGACAGGTAATAAAAGGTGAAAAAGCAATTAAAATTCTTGCGCCGGCACCTTATATAATTAAAATTACGCAAGATAAGGTTGATCCTGCTACTCAAAAAAAGATTTTTGATAAAAATGGTAAACCAGTTCAGGAAGAGGTTGAAATAAGAAAACTTGCTTTTAAAATTGTAAATGTATTTGACGTGAGCCAGACAGAAGGAAAAGAAATTCCAATCATTGGGGTAAGTGAGCTACAGGGAAATGTGAAACAATATCAAACATTTTTTGATGCTGTAAAGAAAGTGTCTCCTGTTCCAGTTGATTTTGAACAAATCAGCACTGGAGCTAAAGGATATTATCATTTGAATGATAAAAGAATTGCTATTAATGAAGGAATGAGTGAACTTCATAATATAAAAACATTAATTCATGAAATAACACATGCAAAGCTGCATGACATTGATCTGAATGCGCCAAAGGATCAGATTAACAGGCCTGACCAGAAAACCATAGAAGTGCAGGCTGAAAGTGTTGCATATGTTGTGTGCCAGCACTATGGGCTTGATACTTCTGATTATTCTTTTGCCTATGTAGCAAAATGGAGCAGCAGCCAACAATTAGGAGAATTGAAAGAATCACTTGACACTATAAGGATTACTGCATCTGAAATGATTAAAGAAATTGATCAAAATATGGAGGAACTACAGAAAAATCAAATAAAAGAAAATAGGGAATCAGGCAAAAGCAAATCAAAAATCGATAAACCATCTGTTCTTGTAAAACTTCATCAAAAGCAGGAGAATATTAATAAAAATAGTACATTTGAAAAAACTGTACCAATCAAGGAGGCAGAAAGATGACACAAAAAGCGTTATTAGAATTAACTGTAGAAGAATTGAATATGATTCTTCTATGCACAGCTAGGAATAAAAATGATATTATTATAGAATTAGAATCATATTTAGATACATCTGATCCGGATATGGCAGAAATTATTCATAGTACGATTGAAAAAGCATACAATCTTACAGAAGAAGAATTTAAAATTATATTAACGCT
>DKUR01000020.1 GCA_002490775.1 Lachnospiraceae bacterium UBA7199
CCACATCTATGGGTACATTATAGGGCGATTTGGTGTCAGAAGAAGGCAAAAACCTGTTACAGCGTGTAGACTGGATTATCCTTGGAGCAGAAACGGGCAGGAGAAAAGATAAAGTAATTCCCAAATGGGATTGGATCAGGAAGGTTATTCTGTTAGCAGATGAAAATGATATACCGGTATTTATGAAAGACAGTCTGATTCCTATTATTGGGGAAGAGAATATGCGTAGAGAATTTCCGGAGCAGTTACAGAATCCGGCAGTAAGTCCAAAGATGAAAAAGAAGCTGTATGACATATGCGCACAATGTAAAGCACAGTTGAAAAAGAATGAAATGATAACTCTGCTTGCAAGGTCAAAACGTGGTGAACAGCCGAAACAGTTTGGATTTATGTGTAAAGAATGCTTTAAGAAATTTTGCAAAGAAATTGGTTTAGATGTTCCCCAACTGGCAGAATTTGCGGAAAGCATAACCATAGAACCAGAAGAGGGCGAGGCTGAGGATGAAAAATCAATGGAATCGTAACAGTGAGGGATATAGTGATAAAACGGCCGGAATAGCGATTCAAAATATTGCACGCGAAGAAAGGAAGAAACGTATGGCAAAAAAGAGAAACTGCAGGAGAACCACAGATGAAAATATTATCCATGAGAAAGCTGTAAAAATGAGGAGAATGACAGACGAGCAGCTGATCAATTATGTTGAGAACCGGGTGGAAAAAGCGAGAAGCGAAGGTTTTAATCAGGGAAAAGGCAATGCAAAGGCGATTCCGAAGGTTAATGTAGCAGAGATTGTTGAGGAAATCGGAGGCATCAAAGGAATCGGCGCTGCAAAGCTGCAAGTTATCAGAGGCATTCTCGAAACCAGATTGGCAGGTGTTGCCAATGGCTGATCCGAGAAGACAGATTATTGGCAGACGGAGCAAAGCGGCCGGAGAAACATTTGAACGGTGGATATCCAGTGCTTGTGATTTTTATCTGAGGAATGGATGGGCGCATATCGAGAAAACCCCGGAACCGTTTCATATTACCGGAAAGGATCGGAATGGCGTAGTAACAGGGTATTACGAAAAAAAGGGGCAGCCGGACTATAAAGGAATCTTATGTGATGGCACCGGTATTATGTTTGAAGCAAAGCACACGGATTCTGACCGGATAAACCAAAGCGTTGTCACAGATAAGCAGTGGGAAAGCCTTGATATATACGAAAAGTTTGGGGCTCACTGTTATGTAATGGTTTCCCTGGGTTTAACTAAATTTTATCGAATTCCCTGGGATATTTGGAAGCGGATGAAGGAGTTGTTCGGGCATAAGTTTATGACGGAACAGGAGCTGGAAAAGTTTAGGTTGAGGGAGAAACAATGCACAATATTAATTTTGGAAGGAGTGGAATTAAAAGATGAAGATACAAAAAAATGAACTCGCACAGAAGATAAATAAAATTAAGAGTGTGGTACCGAAGAAAACCCCAATGTCCGTATTGCAGGGCATTTTAGTAAAAGACGGGTATTTAATCGCCAATAATCTTGAAATGACCGTTAAGGCGAAGATAGATGGTGCTGAGGGCGAATGTTTTATCATTCCGATGAAAGCATTTGATCTTATAAGTAATTTGCCTAATGGAGAGGTGGAGATTATTTCAGACGGAAATAACATCACAATCAAAGCAGCGAAGATTAAGAATAAGTATCAGACGATGGATCCTGCACAGTTCCCGGAAACAGCAATACCGGAAGGGGAGGAACAGGAAATTATTTTAGATAGTTCTGAACTGCTGGAATCCATGAAAAGGGTATCGTATGCAGTGCCGGCGAAGAGTTCAAATGTTATTATGACAGCTATGTGTTTACAGGCAAAAGATGGGTATTTGAATTTTGTGGGTCTTGATGGCCATGTAATGGCATGGGATAAAGTGAAGTACACTGGCGACTTCAGTCTTCTCTTACCAAAGAATACGACAGATAAACTACAGAGTATTGGAGTGGAAGGAAGCATATCAATCAGACATAACAAGCTTGGTGCCGTATTTGTTACGGAGGAGTATGAAATATACACCAGATTAATAGAGGGTGAATATTTCAAGTATCAAAATATGTTCAGTGAATTGCCTCTACATACTGTCATCACAAGAGCAGAGTTATTAGACGCTATGGTGCGGGCCAAGATGTGTACAGAGGAAAGATGCCCGGTAAAGTTTGAAATATCTGGAGATACACTGAATGTCAGTATTAAAGATAGCACTACTGACTATCATGAGACGATTGTTTTGCAGGAGCCACTGGCAGAAAAGCTTACAATTGGTTTTGATGCTCGGTTGGTTATTGAAACTTTAAAAGCGTTTGATTGCGATAATATCGGCGTACAGTTACAGGCATCAAAGGCGCCAATGATTATAGAGGCGGAGGACAGTGATTTTGAAGCTATTGTATTACCGGTAGCAATAAATTAGCATCAGATCCGGTTGGTCTCGGAGGATACATATCACGGAATATTATATGGGCGGTTGGTGCTGACGCCCAGGAAGGAGGCATATAGAGTGCAGATATGTCCAAAATGCGGTAGAAGCTTTGACAGACTTCTCGCTGTATCAAGAGAGGATAATAAAACAATGATTTGTGATAACTGTGGTATTATGGAGGCTTTGAATAGCTTACCTGCAAATATGTTAACTCCACAGGAAAGAACGAGAAATGCTGTAATGGCAACGGGGAATAAATGGGCCATTGAGAATTTTAATGATACGCACAAATGACTCGGTAAGCAAAGTTGCGGAAAGGAGAACACAATGAGCCAAGATTTAAAAGCGTTGTACGATAACAATGCTGATTTTAAACGATATGTTGACAAATGCTGTGCAAATGACGGCTATCATAAAACAGCTACTTTAGAAACTGTTTTGAGCAGAGCGATTACGCGTGAAGTTGCGAAGATGTATCAAACTAATACAGAGAAACCAGTGAGAAATACGCAGTCAACATTTACGCCACAGGGCGAATGTGTATAAAGGTATGTATTTCGATTAAAGAATGGAGGATATGGTTATGGCAAAATTAAGAATCAAAATCGGAAAAACAGAGTTTATGGCAGATGGAAACCAGGAACATATTGAAAAAGAACTTTCTGCATTCGCAGAAATGATACGGAATGCCCCAGCAGTGGTGAATATCACGAACTTTCTTCCAGAAATTGGATTGAAGAAAGTGGATAAAGGGCGCAAGATAGCACAGGCAGACAAAGGTGTCAAAGTAGTCATGCATAAATCGGAGCAGATTGCATGGGAAAATTTGGCTGGCAGTTTGCAGCTGCATGACGAATTTGAGTGTGATCTGAGTGACGGCAACAGAGTAACATTTGTGTTAATCAATGAATCAGATGGATATTTGATTTTTTGCAGTAAGGATTGTATGACAAGGCATCGCATGAATGATAGTGCCAGTAACAAGGGCGGAATTGCGGCTTCTGAAATGCAGAAATATCTTGATACAGAAATATGGAATTTATTGCCGGACGGACTGAAAAACATTATCGCTGAAACAAGACGGAAATATAAGGACGGAGATCAGATAAAGGAATTTGATACGAAATTGTTTCTTTTATCTGCTTCAGAGGTATTTGATAAAGATGATTGCTATGGTGAAGAGGGACTGTATAACCAGATTGATTATTTTAAGGATGAAAAAAACAGAGTGAAATGTAAGGATAAGGAAACGGCTTACTGGTGGCTTTCGTCTCCTGATGCGGGTGGCAGCACGGTCTTTTGCGGTGTCAACGCTTCCGGCGGCGCCAACGGCAACTACGCCAGCCTCGCGTACGGCGTTGTCCCCTGCTTCTGTATCAAAAAATCATAATATATGGCGGCCTCGTGCCGCCATAAGGTAGAAAGGCTAATGGTATGAAAACAAAAAAACCAACAATGAAAGACAAAATAAAGGGAAGTTGGACTTTTTTAATTGATGGAATAGAATCATTTCTCTCTTTTAAATTTGAACAGGCACGATTTGATTTTTATATGATTATTCCAACAATCAAAGGACAGTTTGAAGTGGTGGAGGAACATAACGAGTATGAGTAAAGAAAAAAGATATAAAATCATATGTCCGTATTGCGGAAGAACGCAGTATGCCTGCAAGTCAATATTTCATGAAATGGGCGTAGCGGACGGAGGCCATGGAACTTGTTTAGAATGCAAGGAACATATGCGTCTGATTTTTAATGAAAAGGAGCAGCTCATGAAAGCGGAAAAATGGGAATTTGAACTTTAAGGAGGCAGGCATGAAAGATTTAGTTAAGATACATGATATGTGTCTGGAACGCGAGAACGATCTGGCGTTAGATATAGACATGCTGGCAGATAAAAGGGTAGAAGCGTATGAAAGCAGAAATGAAGATGTTTTCAAAGAAATTCTTCCGGTTTTAAATGCTATAACAGAGGATGTTGAGAGATATAGAGAATATATTCTTTCGGAATTTGAATTTTAGCGGAGGTATAGAAAATGGCAATTTTAAATTACACGACAACGGTTGACAGCTTCAAGACGGTATCGGAAATCGAGTACATACTGATGAAGCACAAAGCCAAGTCGATTATGAAGAATTATGATGGTGAATCAATCACAGGATTATCATTCTTGATCAATACTGGGACACAGCAGATCCCGGTGCGCCTTCCGGTAAAGGTGGATGAATGTCTGAAAGTGCTGAAAAAGGAAAAGCGTGAGAATCCAAGGAAGCAAATAAAAGATACCAGAGAACAGGCGGAGCGTGTTGCCTGGAGAATTCTAAAAGATTGGGTAGAAGCGCAGATGGCACTGTTGGACATTGAGATGGTGCGATTTGAAGAAATCTTTCTTCCATATATTGAAACGGATAATGGTCAGACAATTTATGAAAGATTGGAAGAAAAGCAGTTTTTACTTGAAGGATAATTCAGATACTGAAAGGGGTTCGCAATGAATAAAAACTGTGAAATATACTTATTTGGACGTAAAGCAATATGTCCAGAATGTAGCGGACTTTTAACATCAATTGGCGACATGAAATATTACTGCATAGACTGTCACACGACTTTTAATGTGATAGATACTGGGCGGAATGATAGTAAGGTCGTCTGCGAGATTGATTCGTAAAATAGGAGGAGTGAAATGAGCAGAGTATTACCGATATTATTCAACACCGATATGGTTCGGGCGATACTGGACGGAAGGAAGACGGTCACAAGGAGAGTAATGAAACCGGCTAATCCATTTAAGAATAAAGAGGGATATCGTCAGGGAAATGGTTTGTGGATTGATGGTTACAGTAAAAATGATGAGCCTAACGGTCATATAAAAGATTACAGTGTTTCAAGCTGTTGGATGACTAAAAGATATTACATAGAGAAATACACTCCATATCATCCGGGGGATATCCTGTATGTCCGGGAAACATGGTGTAACTTAAATACTCTTTCGTGTCCTTGTTATTATTATAAAGCAAGCGACAATCTTCCTGAGTGGGCTTTAGGCGGTTGGAAGCCATCAATCCACATGCCGAAGGAAGCCGCTCGGATCTGGCTTAAGGTTGCAGATGTGAGGGTGGAACGGTTGCAGGATATGACCTTAGATGATTTCCTTTCAGAAGGAGTAGTTATTAGACCGGAAGCATTTAATGATCCAGAAAATGCATATATGCAGGCCAGAAATGAGTTTATTGGAATATGGAACTCCACTATCAAGAAACCGGATTATGATCATTACGGTTGGGACACCAATCCCTGGGTATGGGTAATTGAGTTTGAGCACTGTGACAAACCGGAAGAATTATGAATCACCAGATAACGCTTGAAGAACTTGGATTGATCCCAAAACAGGAAACAAAGCAGGGAAAAGAATTCACTGAGCTTCCAAAGCAGTACGCTTCTCCATGCGGTGGATGTATATGTAATCACTGCGCAAACAGCGTTGAGTGCTGGGATAATTGCACTGGCGAAATGGAGGCTCCATGTTTTACCTGTGATGAGTGTGTTCATTATGGTGTACCTGGAAGAAGCCAAAAGAGAACAGAGTGCAGGAACTATAAAATTACAAATAAATATGCAGAGTATTTAAGAAAAAGAATCAGAACTGTAAAAAAGCAGTAGAAAGAAGGCGATTTGGTGGCAGTTAATCAGGAAAAGATAAAAGACATGGACAGTCATTGGACGGAAGTTATGAAATTGGCCGAACAGTATGGATTTATATACCAAGCCTTTGGTGGTACAGCTACACTGGCAACCCATCAGAACCAATTAGAGGCTTTAGGAGAAGAAGAGTATATAAGCCGGCAACGGCAAATGTTCAGAAATGATATGAAGGGAGAATGAAAATGGGAGCGACAAAAACGACTTTAAATGATTTGAATGAGTACCTGTTCCAGGAGTTGGACCGTCTCACTAATGAAGATTTATCTGATGAAGAATTGGATAAGGAAATTAAGCGCAGCGAAGCTTTGCAGAAAGTGGCAAAGACGGTTATTGAAAACGGAGCATTGGCTTTGCAGGCAAAGAAATATGTTGACGAATATGGGAAAGGTGACGGGGTAGGGGTTCCCATGCTTGGAATCCCAGATAAATGACTGGTGGAGGAAAACCGTGATCTCCGAGAGACTGTCAAGAATTTGCAGGATAGAATTAAGAAAATGGAGGACTGGTAGATGTACGGTCATGTGTATACTGAGGAAGAACATGCGTTTATGAGAGAATTTGTTCCGGGGCATAGTTACAGAGAAATTGCTACTGCGTTTACAGAAAAGTTTGGATGGGAAATATCCATAAGTCAAGTGAATGCATATATCGGCAATCATCATCTTAATACTGGGAGGACGGGGAGATTTCAAAAGGGACAGGTACCGCCGAACAAAGGAAAGAAAGGTGTTTATGCCGCTGGATGTGAAAAAACATGGTTTCCCAAAGGGCACATCCCTAAAAACCATAGACCGGTAGGCAGTGAACGCGTGAACAAAGATGGGTACGTTGAGGTAAAAGTAGCAGAACCGAACAAATGGAAATTAAAACATAGGATTGTATGGGAAAAAGTCAATGGTCCAGTACCGAAGGGATATATAATTATTTTCCGGGATAATGACAAAACCAATACTGACATAAATAACCTTTTGATGATTAAAAGAGGGATTCATGCGGTGATGAACCACACAGGACTATGCGAATATAGTGGTGAATTTAAGGATACGGCCGTAATGATTGCAGAATTAAAAGCCACTACAAGCAAAGCTAAAAAAGGAGGAAGTCATGGGAAATCTTGATGATATGATAATGGAGCTGCTGGAAATGGATATTGCTCAGGAAAACAGCATTGTTTTTTCAGAAGAATCCAAGGAGCTGATTCACCAGATTGCAGAGAAGTGCCAGAATATTTCTGTTGTGGAAGAAACGCGGGAACAGGCGGAGAAGTATGCAGAGGAAATGTCTGCAGATGAGGTTTATATCGATATGCTTCACAAAATCGTGGCAGCTCCGACCAGAATACATATGCTGATGTCTGCCCGTCTGTTGATTCCGGTAATCGACAGGAAATTAAGGGAGGAGGGATTGGATGGCAGGAAAGAAAGTAACATCCACTGATATAAAGCTGGCTCTCGCCGGATACCATCCGAAAGACTATTTTATAACGGAGTGCAAAACCTGCTCTACATACTTTCCTGATCCGCAGGGCTTGCTGATATTTGATGGATTGGCAGTAAGGAAGAGTTATACAGGACCTTGTATTACCGGATATGAAATTAAAGTCAGTCGGAGTGATTTCCTGCAAGATGCGAAGTGGCATTTATATCTGCAGTATTGCAATGAGTTTTACTTTGTAGTTCCGAATGGCTTGATTTCTAAAGATGAACTACCGGAAAATGTTGGACTGATTTATTACTATCCGGAGAGTGGAAACCTTAAAAAGAAAAAGAAAGCCATGTATCGGAATATTGAAGAACCTGTTGGATTATATAAATATATCATTTTTAGCAGATTGGAACAGGATAGGATGCCGTTCTATGAGAGTAGGGCAGAATATGCAAAAGCATATATCGAAGATAAGAAAGACAAGGAGGTCTTGGGAAGAATACTCGGAAGTAAAATGGCAGAGGATCTTTCTGATATGCAGCGCAAAATAAACACCCTTTCCAATGCAGAGCATGAGCATGAACTGCTGTGGAAGATTAAAGATATTTGTAAAAAACATGACATAGGGAAATATGCATGGCGGGATGATTCCTTGTTAGAGGAACTTGATAAGGCCTTGCAGAGCCATTACCCGAAGGATTTAGACCAGGTACAGAGAAGCTTACAGAACGCGCTGAACACTCTTTCTGCTATTGAGAAAGAATATTCTGGAGCAAAAGGAGCTGAGGAATGAAAATATATCGCATGGAAGATTATTATATTCAAACACGGATTGGACACGCAAGACCAACAGGGAACTATGAAATTACTAGAATAGGTACCAGGCGCGCGGTAACGAAGTTTGTAGAAACTTATAAAACCAATGCTGGGGAAATTCTCCCGGATGAATGGAAAAAGATTGTAAAAAACTGCGCTGAGGTATCAGATTCCCAGGCACTACTTAATAAAATCATAGAGCATTGCTGTACGCATTGCGTATGGTTAAAGAATGAAAATGATCGTGAGGAATATGCTCTTGATATCTTGGCAGGCAGGATATACCGGAACTGGAAAGGGTTTTCGACAGATGGACTGTCTGAGAAAACAGCATTTATGTTTATATTTTAGGAGGCAGACTATGACATGCTCATTATGTGGTAGAAAATTGAAAAATGAAAAAAGTCAGGAAATCGGATACGGTCCGGTATGCTATCGGAGAAAGTTTGGATCACCGTTAAAGCGGCAACGTATCAGAGATAGGGGCGGAGGAGGGGAGGACATTCCATACTATGATATTCCGGGGCAGATAGAAATAGAGGAATATTTAAAAAGTCTGGGAAACGTGGAATAAAAAGGAGAGTGCTTTCGCAACCCTCCAACAGACAGTTAGATTATATCATAATCTGATATAAATTTAAATAGAACCAGGAGGGTGATTGCATGAAAACAGACAAAAATCATAAAGGTATAGATGTTAATAAGGTGACAGCATTATATTCTGCGGGGTGGAATAATAAGAGAATTGCACATGAAATGAAAATTAGTGTTGAGAAAGTGGATGAAATCTTACGCGACTATGAAAAGGATCCTGTGGAGGGGAAGGAGCCGAATGATGTAAAAGAGGAATGTCCGAATCCGAAAAAGTTAGTGGTGCTTACATCTACGGAACTGCATGACATTTACGAAAAGGCAGCTGCTATCGGTGCCAGGGAAGCGCTGAAAATCTTTGAGCAGGAACGGAAAAAGGAATACAGCGAACGTGCTGATCGGCGGTTGAGAAATACGAAGCTTCTCCTGCGAAACTATCATATGTTGAAAGAACATGCGGAAAATTCAGTGTTTGGAAGAACCCAGATGGAAGAATCAGCTGCAGATATATTGGAATCTATGATGTCAATGTATGATAATGAGGTAATTATTGACAGTATTAAGCGGAGCGCCAGCAGAACGGCGATTATTGTATCCCATATTGAGGTGATGCTTGGATTATATGAGAGTTACTGTGAAAAATCAGCCAGCAGGGAAGTTGATAAGCGGAGGTTTGGGGTATTATGGGACAGATATATGGCAGAACAACCGCTTGATGTGAAAGAGATTGCACAAAAATACAATATGTCAAAGGAAAATGTTTATTCTGACTTAAATGTTGCTACTGAAAGGGTATCCGCTCTTATTTTCGGGGTGGACGGTTTGAAAGTACGATAAATCCTCCGTCTAAAAAATAATTACATTGACTTTACACTATGAAAATGGCAAAATTGTATTCGTAAAATTCTAAATCAAATGTCGGGGAAGTCTGATAGTTATTCAGACTTCCTTTTTTTCGTGCAGTTTTTCCGGGAAAGGAGAGAAATGTGTACGGATGGCATGAGGCTCCTCCAGAAAAAAGAAGGAGGAATATCATGAATTATACTTTGATTGTGCTGTTGATCTATGCGGTATTGATGCTTGGCGCAACAGTACTTTTAACAAAAAAAGAGGGTAATGTTGAAAAATTCTGTGTTGTGAACAGGAATATCGGCTGGGGAATATCGGCGTTAAGTATAGCAGCTACATGGATATGGGCGCCGGCGCTGTTTACATCAACCGAGAATGCCTATACGAAAGGTTTTGCAGGACTTTTTTGGTTTCTGGTACCGAATGTGATTTGCCTGATGTTGTTTATTCCCTTTGCAAAAAAGATCCGAAGGGAAATGCCGGACGGTATTACGCTGTCTGGGTATATGTATGAAAAATATCAATCTGAATCAGTAAAAAATGTTTACCTGTTCCAGTTGGGAGCGCTATCGGTGTTATCTACCGGAGTACAATTATTGGCGGGCAGTAAAATCCTAAGTATGCTTACAGACATACCGTTTACCGCAATGACTGTAATCATGGCAGTTGTGGCATTTTCTTATTCCCAGTTTTCCGGAATAAAAGCATCGATACTGACAGATTCCGTCCAGATGATATTTATGCTGGCCGCCAGCATCTGTTTTGCAGCTTTTGGTATAAAGAATGGCGGAGGAGTGGAAACGCTGCTTACGGGTTTGGGAGGGCTTACAGAGGATGCCGGATGCCTGTTCTCTGGAAGAGGGTGGGAAATATTTCTCGACTTTGGACTTCCTACTACAATCGGGCTTTTATCAGGACCTTTCGGGGATCAGTGCTTTTGGCAGAGAGCATTCTGCATGGAGAAAGGCAAAATAGGCAGAGCGTTTTTTGTTGGAGCAATCCTCTTTGGTATCGTTCCATTATCTATGGGTATACTTGGATTTATTGGCGCCGGCATGAAATATGTCGCAGTGGATGCTGGGGTTATCAATTTTGAACTGATTAGAGAGTTATTCCCAACGTGGGCGGTTATGCCGTTCCTATTTATGATAGTGTCAGGACTGCTTTCCACGATTGACAGTAATTTATGCGCTGCATCATCCCTCACAACAGACATTTTTAAGAAAGTAACTATTAAAAAGACAAAGATAGCCATGATACTGCTTCTAATTCTTGGGATTATGGTGGCAAATATCCCAGGACTTTCAGTTACGCACTTATTTCTTATGTATGGCACATTAAGGGCAGCAACCCTGTTACCAACCATTCTGACCTTAAAAGGAGCAGGAATGACACCACAGGGAATTGTCGTAGGCATAATTAGTGCCCTTATAGTCGGGATGCCGATTTTTGCATATGGAAATATCATTGGGATCGCAGCATATAAGACCGCTGGGAGCCTGACAACGGTTATTTTGTCTGGAATGGTGGCGCTGGCGATAAGCAGGAAAGTGGGGTGTCAGCATGAATAAAGTATTGGGGAAAAAGCAGAGTATTAGAAATACAGACTGGCTGGAGGCAATTAAGAACATTGAGAGTGTTGTTAAGAAAAAAGATCTGGATAAACGGATCAGGGAGACGATAAAGGAAATTAAACAGGAAACTTCCGGGAAAAGAGCTGCTTACGCATGGAGCGGCGGAAAGGATTCGATTGTCTTGGGTGCTATCTGTGAGATGGCGGGAATAAAAGATTGCGTTTTGGTCGTTTGCGATTTGGAATATAAAGATTTTATGGAATGGGTGGAAAGGAATAAGCCAGAGAAACTTGTTATTGAGAATACAGGTCAAAATCTGGAATGGTTAGCGGCACACCCGAACATGCTGTTCCCACAGGACAGCAAGACAGCGGCGCAATGGTTCCATATTGTTCAGCATCGAGGGCAGGCAAGATATTACAAAGCAAACAATTTAGATATCTTACTGCTCGGAAGGCGAAGAGCTGACGGGAACTATGTGGGGAAAGGCAGCAATATATACACAAACGGACAGGGAATTACACGTTATAGTCCGTTGTCAGACTGGAGTCATGAAGAAATTTTAGCATTTATCCATTATTACAATGCAGAAATACCACCTATTTATGCATGGAACAATGGTTATCTGTGCGGCACACATCCTTGGGCAGCGAGGCAATGGACCGGATCCGTTGAAAATGGATGGAAAGAAGTGTATGAGATAGACAGCAGCATTGTAACAGAAGCAGCGAACCTTATTCCGAGTGCAAAGAAGTTCTTGGAAAATATAAGATGTTAGCAAAAGAAAACATATGAAATCAAATGATTTCAAACAAAATACGCTATTTGCAGATAGTTTAGATAGTAAAATACCATTCGCTCCTTTAAGACAAATAGTCAAGGAGGAAAAGCGATGGAAGTAATTACCATGAAACTTTCCGAGCTGGTAAAGCCGGAGAAGAATGTCAGGATCCACACAGAGCAGCAATTAAAGGAATTTGAAAGAAGTATTACCATGTTTGGACAGATTCGTCCCATTGTGGTGGATGAAAACAATGTCATATTAGCCGGCAACGGATTGTATGACACTTTATTACAGATGGGGAAAGAAACTGCAGATGTTTATAAATATGGGAACCTTACTGAAAATCAGAAAAAGAAGCTTATGATCGCCGACAATAAGATTTTTAGTCTTGGTATAGAAAATCTGGACACATTGAACAGTTTTCTGGAAGAACTGCAAGGCGATCTTGATATTCCGGGTTTTGACGAAGAGATATTAAAACAGATGGTATCTGAAGCAGAAGACATTACAGAAAAACTTTCAGAGTATGGTACGCTGGATGATGAAGAAATCCAGAATATCAAAGAAAATGCTGCCAGAAATGAACAAAAAATGCAGCAGGCCGGAGTGGCACAGGAGGGAGCACATGAACCGGTACCGGTTCAAAAGGAGCCACAGACAGATGATGAAACCGCCGATATCAAAAAGTTTATTATCTGTCCAAAGTGCGGAGAAAAGATATGGCTGTAAAACGGTGTGAAGCCAGTATTGATGTAGTGGAAGCTGCAAAAATCCGCATAAAAAATGTGTTTAGAAATGGATTGCCGGTATATATGTCTTTCAGCGGCGGTAAAGACAGTCTCTGTATGGCGCAGTTGGTCATGTCACTTATACAAGCAGGCGAGATTAATCCGGCACAGCTGATAGTACAGTTTATTGATGAAGAAGCTATTTTCCCATGTATAGAAGATAAAGTGAGAGAGTGGCGGAAGAAATTTATGTTAATTGGAGCAGCGTTTGAGTGGTATTGCCTGGAGGTAAAACACTACAACTGCTTTAATGAATTGTCCAATGATGAAACTTTTATTTGTTGGGACAGATATAAGGAAGATGTTTGGGTAAGAAAACCACCATCATTCGCGATTAGAAGTCATCCACTGCTAAGACCCCGTATCGATGCATATCAGGATTTCCTTCCGAGGATATGTAGCGGCGGTATTACCATTACCGGGATAAGAACAGCGGAATCCGTACAGAGGTTGCAGAACATTGCAACTATGTTACGGGCAGGAAAGAACATGACGAGGAAAAATCAGGTATTTCCCATATATGACTGGAAAAATAATGATGTGTGGCTCTATCTTCTTCAGGAAAAGGTTGATATACCGGAGATATATTTATTCCTATGGCAGGCTGGAACGCGAAAGGGACAGTTGAGGGTATCACAGTTCTTTTCAATTGACACAGCAAAAAGCCTTGTCAAAATGAACGAGTATTATCCTGATCTCATGGAAAGGATAGTTCGCCGAGAACCTAATGCGTATCTTGCGGCATTGTACTGGGATAGTGAAATGTTTGGCCGGAGTACCGTCACCAGAAAAGAAAATGAGAAAGGAGCTGCTGAAAAAGATTATAAGGCAGCTCTTTTGGAGTTATTTTCTGATATGAGCGGTAATTTCCCTACAAAACATAAGAGATATGTGGCAGAGAGATACCGGAATTTCTTCATGAGCGTATCTGCAATAGCTGATAATAAGGATTATAAGGCTATATATGAAGGATTAATTTCTGGGGATCCTAAGCTGCGTTCGTACCGGGCATTATACCAGAGGATATACGGGAAATATATTACCGCGGCAAAGAAGAAGGAGGAAATACAGAATGGATAATTTAATGTTGCCATTATCTACTTTACAATGGGTGGAACGAAGCAGGATAAAACCGAATGACTATAATCCAAACAAAGTATCAAAACAGAATTTAGGACTGTTAAAGCAGTCTATATTGACAAACGGATGGACGCTGCCGATTGTGGTGCGTCCTGATTTTACGATTATAGACGGATTCCACCGATGGACCGTTGCAGGGGAGGAACCACTATTTTCCATGCTTGGAGGAAAAGTACCAATTGTCATTGTATCTCATAAGGATAGGGCAGGAAATATGTATGGAACCATTACCCACAATAGAGCGCGAGGTACGCATCTGCTCGAACCTATGAAAGCTATTGTGAAAGAACTGCTAAATGACGGTAAATCAGTAGAGGAAATAGGGAAACAGCTTGGAATGAAGCCGGAGGAAGTATTCAGATTATCGGACTTTTCCAAAGAAGATTTTCTGCAGATGATGATAAATTCGAATCAGGGTTATTCCAAAGCTGAGTTTATAACGAAGATTTAATGTTTTAACAAGCGATATGCGTAGGAGAACACACACGAGGGTGCATACCACCCTCAGTGTGCCTCCACGATTGGCAAAAACAAATATGATGGGAGGGAGGTAAATGCCGACACCAAGAAGTCCAGATTCGGACAAAAGGAGCACTGAGCGCAAGGAAGCGGAACGGCTTTATCTTGAAAGCAAAGGAAACATGAAACTTGTTGAGATTGCTGAAAAAATGAAGCTGCCAGCGAATAAGATTCGGAAATGGAAATCACTGGACGGGTGGGAGGCGAAATTACACCCTATTACTGAGAAAAAAAGTAAAAAAAAACCAGTGGAGCGTTCCACTTCTGAAAAAGGGAGCGTTCCACGTAAACGAGGAGCTCCTAAAGGGAATCAGAATTCAAAAGGTGCGTCAAAAGGTAAGGGAAATCCGAAGCCAACAAACACCACGCCACCCGTCCTTACAAAGCATGGCGGATACAGGCCGGTGTTTATGGACGCCCTTGACGAAGACGAGCAGGAACTTGTTGAATATGTTCCAGATGACGAAGAGGAGTTGCTCATAGAACAGATAAAACTTTTTTCCATTCGTGAACGCAGGATATTGCAGGCCATTAACAAATACCGGGAGCAAAATGGAGATGTTGCGGTTGCAGATGTTACCCGGTTCGAGGAAAAGAGAACGTTCAAAAATAAGGAGGAGGAAGCCGACTATGAAAAGAGGATAGAAGCCAAAGTTTCCAGTGGCGATAGACTTCCGGGCAAGTCATTCAATATTCAAACACATACAAGCAATAAAGATATGGTGATTGCGAGATTGGAGCAGGAGTTATCTACTGTGCAGAGCAAAAAGACGAAAGCCATCGAAACATTATCGAGAGTAAGAATTGAAAAATTAAAGATGGATCGTGAATTTGCCGGAAATGATGTGGTGGACGATTGGATTGCCGGTGTGCTTGGAGAGGATGGTGCAGATGAACAGAAATGATAATGTGGCCCGTAAGCAATTTTTCCAAAAACGAATACCTATATACCGCGGTGATCCGATTGTATTTGCAAAAGAAGTTTTAAAGTTTAAGCCGGATGGATGGCAGGCTGAGGCACTAAGTGAGCTGGCTACGAATCCGAAAGTTGCAATTAAATCAGGACAAGGCGTTGGGAAGACCGGTATGGAGGCTGTGGCGTTATTATGGTTTATATGCTGTTTCCCTTTTCCCAGAATTGTCGCAACGGCGCCAACCAAACAGCAGCTGCATGATGTGCTATGGTCCGAAGTCAGTAAATGGATGAGCAGGTCTCCTTTGCTCTCAGAAATCCTTAAATGGACCAAGACATATATTTACATGCGGAATTATGAAAAGCGTTGGTTTGCGGTAGCCAGGACTGCTACAAAGCCAGAGAATATGCAGGGATTCCACGAGGATAACATGCTGTTCATTGTTGACGAGGCTTCCGGCGTAGCAGATCCAATTATGGAGGCTATACTTGGTACATTATCTGGAGCAAATAATAAATTATTATTGTGCGGGAATCCAACGAGGACGTCCGGCACTTTTTTTGATGCTTTCAATATTGATAGGTCCATCTATAAATGCCATACAGTATCATCTATAGATAGTCCCAGGACAAACAAAGAAAATATTCAATCTCTCATACGGAAGTATGGGGAGGACAGTAATGTAGTTCGCGTTAGAGTAAAAGGCGAATTTCCAAAGCAGGAGGATGATGTATTTATCATGCTGTCGCTTGTGGAACATTGTACTATGCTGGATTTGCCAGAAGGTATTTCGATTAAGAGAATTTCGTTCGGTGTAGATGTGGCGAGATATGGTAATGACGAAACAGTCATAGCACAGAATGTTGGAGGGAAGATAACGCTCCCGGTATCTTTTAGGGGACAAAGCCTTATGACAACGGTAGGAAAGATTGTCCAGCAGTATCGGCAAGTCATAAAGGACTATCCTGCATACAGAGGGAAAATCTATGTCAATATCGATGACTGCGGTCTCGGCGGCGGTGTGACTGATCGGTTAGAGGAAGTAAAGATTGAGGAAAAACTCAGCCGAATGGTTATTGTTCCTGTTAACGCAGCGGCAAAGGTTCCAGAAGATGTTGTTGAAGATGGAACTGCAAAAGTAAAAGCCTGTGATAAGTATGAGAATATGACAACATATTTGTGGGGAACGGTTAAAGATTCGATGATGATGGAAGAAATCAGCATTGAGAACGATAACGAAATGGTTGCTCAGTTTTCTTGCAGAAAGTATAGGCTGACGAGCCGGGGGAGGATGATACTTGAAAGCAAAGAGGAAATGAAGAAGAGAGGAATCGAATCGCCGGATAGAGCAGATGCGGTTTCGCTATCATGTTATGAGAAAAAGACATTTGACATTGGCAGTTTGGTAAGTTAAGGAGGTGAGAAAATGCAGGAAGAAACAAAGGAAAAGCCTAAAACGGCAGAACACAGGGAAGATGGATACAAAAATCTGATGAATAAATATGGAACAAAGGATGATGCGTCAGAGCAGTATCGCTTCGAGAGTGGGGAGCCCGTAACGGATATTGAGCTTACGCTTAATTATGAGGAAAACGGGTTGTTTTCCAAAATCATTGACATACCGGCTGATGAAGCAGTTAGCAGTGGGTTCTCTTATGGAGTGACAGAAAATATTGAAAAGTTTATCAATAAGTCATTGGAAGAACTGGATTTTGAGGAAAAGGCTGCGACAGCGATTAAGTGGTCCAGACTTTACGGCGGCGCCTTAATTGTTATGGTAATTGATGATGGCAAAGACCTTGACGAACCTGTGGATTGGGATGGCATTCGTGGGATTGATGAACTGCTTGTATTTGAAAGACCTCTTGTTACACCAGACTATCAAAGCCTTTATAATTATAAGCCAAATGAGAAGCATTCTTCTAAATTTGGAAAACCTGAGTTTTATGATATATCCACGATATATGGGAACTCATTTAGAGTACATGAAAGTAGATGCCTGCTATTCAAAAATGGGATTTTGCCATCCATGAGCACAAGAACAGAATATAGATTTTTCGGAATGCCGGAGTACGTGAGGATATATAAGACGTTGCAGGAAACCGTAACTTCGCATGGAAATGGCGTCAAGCTGCTTGATCGGGCAGTGCAGGCTATTTATAAGATGAAAGACCTTGCGCAGCTGCTTTCTACGGATCAGGGAGAGGATAATGTTATCAAGAGGCTCAGGATTATTGATATGGCGAAAGGCATTATAAATAGTGTAGCCATAGACGCAGACGGCGAAGATTACGACTACAAGCAAATTACTTTTTCCGGAGTAAAGGATATTATTGACAGTACCTGCAATATGCTGTCGGCAGTTACAAACATTCCACAGACAAAGCTGTTCGGAAGATCGCCAGCGGGGGAAAACTCCACAGGCGAAAGCGATATGGAAAATTATTACAAATTTGTGGAAAAGATTCAGAAGCTGAACCTTAAAAATAATATGGGAACGCTTATTGATATTATTCTTATTGTAGGCAGATACAAGAAGGAATTTGTGGATATACCAGACTACAGCCTCGAATTCAATCCGCTATGGAGTTTAAGTGAGAATGAACGGGCGACTGTGGAGCAAATGAAGGCGGCGGCGGAATTCACAAAAGCACAGACGGCACAGATTTATGTAGAAATGCAGGCTCTGGATGCCTCCGAAATGAGAAAAAAACTAGCAGAAAGCGGGGAATTTACAATCAACGATATTCTGGACGAGGAGGATACAGACTGGAGTGAATTAGAAAATGTGCAATCGGAAAATATGCGTGAATCTGAAGAAACAAGCAATACTGCATTATCTGCAGAGAACGAAACTGCCAGCATTCCAAGAACGGGAGAAATGGCAGAGGATTCCGTTCAGCCAACGGGATGCGGCGTTATTGTCGTGAAAGGCGGAAAAGTGCTGGTAGGAGAGAGAAAGGACAATGGTCTTATCTGTGGTCCGGGAGGGCATATTGAAGCAGGAGAAACGCCCGAAGATGCTGCAATAAGGGAAACCAGAGAAGAGTTTGGCATTAACATTGCCAATATTGTTCCGATTGCAGTAATATCCGGTATGTCTGCCGAATATTGCCCGTCGCAAATATTCTTATGCACAGAGTATTACGGAGAACCTGTTTGTTTTAATACGGAAATGGAAAATGCAAGGTTTGAGGCTATAACGGATATTATGAAAAACGAATTGTATTTGCCATTCCGCTTGTCATTGCAGGAGCTGCTGCGGAATATTGCGGAGGTCACTATGAAGCCAGTGGAAAACGGGTTGACGCACTTGGAAGATTCAAGTAATATGGAATCAGACGTAGGTCCTGGATCTGGCAGGTATCCAAAGGGAAGCGGTGAGAAAAACGGAAAGTCGCTTCCTATGACAGAAAAAGAAAAAATAAAGGTCGGGCATGACATAAACAACTTGTATCATTCCAAGTATGAAGGGAAAAGAAACTGCTGGATAAAGACACGATCAAATGAAAGCGACAGCCCTTTTTATAATTACCGCTTCATAAATCATGGTTTCGACAATTATGACATTATTGCAAAAAAAGAATATGGGGATTAGGAGACGTTGCGATGGAAGAACTAAAAGAATTATTAGAGGGTGTTTCTGATACATACGAGGATTTCGTTGACGGTATGTGTCTCACGCTGAGAGATAATCCAGAATATTTAGAGGATGTCATCCAGTACATAAAAGACAATCCTGACAAAGACAGCAGTGATATTACCGAATATCTGGAAACTATTGGAATTTGAGTTTACATCAAGTGAGAGTCTTACGAGAGAGTAAGGCTCTTTTATTATGCCCCAGAGTACCGCTAATCGTGGCTCTTTGGGGCTTTTTTGTATTCAACAGTCAAATAAACGAAGATGGTCCAAAATGCAAAATTTGAGGCAAAGAGAGAAGGTGAATAATTTGGATGATGAAATCAGGAAGCGCAGTATTCAAGAGCAGATTAAAGTAATGTCCGGTGGTAAAAAGATGATTGTAGCGAAATATACAGCGAAATATCCTGATTCAGCTGAAAGGGAATATCTCAGGCTTGCCAATGCCTATATGACTATCGAGAGAGAAATCTTAATCAGACATATTCCGGAATTGAAAGCAATCCTTAATGAAGGAATTAAGGCGTATAATACAGATTCCCAAGACAAGAAGGCAAATGAGCGGAAACGCAAACTTGCGAGATTCGAGACATTGGATAATACGCTGGTTCGTCTGAAAATATTGTTTGACAACATTCGCAGGGAATTAGAAGCGGCTTTTGGTCTTTTTGATCTAAGCGGTAAGCTAAAAAAAATAGCACAGCTTGACTACAAATTATCCATCAGTGAGTGGAAGAAAGTCATAGGCAAGACATTTGGCATTAACTTGTTGGATGATTACTTCCGCGGTGATTATTATGACGAAATGCTGAAAAAGTGGATATCTGAAAATGTTGATCTGATAAAAACGGTTCCAAGCCAGTCATTGGGGAAAATTAAGGAACTTGTCTATAAACAATATATGGATGGGAGCAGCACGACCAATATCATTAAAGAACTGCAGCGGCAATATGGAATGGATAAGCGCCATGCTCAATTTATTGCCAGGGACCAGATCGGCAAGCTCAACGCAAAGATTACGGAGAGCCAGCAGAGGGATGCAGGAGTGAAAAGATACAAATGGTCTGATTCCCGCGATGAAAGGGTGAGGGAAAGCCATCGAAGATTGCATGGGCATATATTCAGTTGGGATAAACCACCGGAAACAGACAATGGGAGACGCTGCCATCCCCAACAAGACTATCAGTGCCGGTGTTGTGCAATACCGGTATTTGATATAGAAAATCTGGATAGCACGATGGGAGGTGAAAAGAGTTGAAATATCAGAGGCTAGACAGTATTTCTCTGGATCAGACCTATTATACAGAAGAAGGTTACCTGGTTGATCATCCGATTGTGACTACCTGCGGCATATTTGAGTATAAAAACGAAGATGGAAGCATGCGGAGAGAGCTGCGTTTGCCGGAGGACGTCTTTAATGAAAAATCATTAAAAAGTTACAAGGGTAAACCTATTATCATCACACATGATGCCGGAGAAGTGTCGAAGGATAATGTCAGGAGAGAGCAGATAGGCACCATAATGAGCGAAGGTTATCAAGATGGGGATAGCGTTCGCTGCGAAATCATCATTCATGATACCAATGCTCTTAAAAGATGTGGCTTAAAGGAACTTTCACTTGGATATAGCCTTGATACAGAGGAAACGCCTGGTGTATGGAGGGGCGAAAAATATGATTGCATACAGAGAAACATAGAGATCAATCATCTTGCTTTGGTAGCAGAGGCAAGGGCGGGGGATTCTGCCCGGCTCAATATCGATGGCAAAGATGATGATAATAAAAAAATATTAAAAGGAGGCAAAGTAGTTATGTACAAACCTAACGAAACAGGACAAAGATCTGATGGCGCAGAAGAATTAACGCCGGAAGAAATGGAAGCAGCTGTAGCGCTGTTTTTGGCTCAGAAAGCGGCCGGTGAGGCAACGGCAACCGCGGGAGCAGACGGTGAGGAAATTCCACCGGGAAATGGAGAGGACAATTCCACTGGAGAAGAACCCAAAAGCCCTATTGATCAGGTAAGGGATAATATGGACCGCCGCGATTCGGAAAGCGGAAGTATGTCATCGGAGGATATTATTGCGGGTCAGAATGCGGATTTAAAAACTCTGCTGGAAGAGATTGACAAGCTGCAGGCATCCAATGATATGAATGGCGATGCTGAAAACATACCTCCCGTTGAGCCGGATAAGGTGGGAATCGCAGGTGAAGAAAATTCTGACGGAGAAGCTGGCACCGAAGAAAACAAGGATAAGGGGGTAAACATGGATTCCGTAGATCAGATGTTCAAAGACAGATTGGATATTTGCCGCATGGCAGATAAGCTGAATCTGGATGGAGTAGAAAACCTTTCTTTGACAGAAGGCAGAAAATGCATCATCAAGGCCGTTAATCCCAAGGTGAATCTTGATGGAAAAAGTGAAACATACATCAAGGCGGCGTATGATATCGCAAAGGATACTTATGCGAGCAGGCGCAGCACAGACGACCAGCGTAAGAAGATGGCTGAGGATCATGTGCGCAGGGATGCAAGCGAGGAAAGCAGCTCTGAAACGGCTCGTAAAAACATGATAAATAAAATGATTGGAGGTAAAAAATAATGAGTATGGCTGCACAGACAAGTTATAATTTTGGATTCGCCAAGGGCGTAGCCGGCGGACTTTTTGATTTATCCCACCACGAAGTGGCAACCAGACAGGCAGAAGGGAACATCACATTTGGCTGTGGCGTGGTAGTAGGCACAAACAGGGGGATTGACGTAAAAAAACCTGTTGCGGAAAGCGCAGCCGGAGATTTTGAGGGTGTTATTGTTCATAACTCTGTCATGGTAGAGTTGGATATGAATAATAAGCTGAACATCTCCGATAAGAGAACGGTTGGCTGTCTGCATCATGGAAAGATCTGGGTACAGACTGGAAAAGATGCTGCACCCGCATATAAGGAAAAAGTATTCCTGATTACTGACGGGGATGAAGCAGGATTGTTTACCACTTCGGCAGACACTGCTACGAAAGTAGGATTGAATGCACATTATCTCGGAGTTACAGACACAGGGATCGCGGTTGCTGAGTTTTTCCCGGCTGTGGCTGCATCGGCAGAATAAAGAGTAAAGGAGGATATGACTGATGAAACAGTACAATATGGATGATTACAGAGCACTTAAAGGCTCTACATTGATGAAAGGCATGGCGGGTTCCGGCTCAACAATGAGATTCGACAGCGTGGAGCAGGCAAGCGTGTTTTTCGCTCGTGAACTCGATCAGGTCAAGTCGAAGACTTATGACAAGGTTTATCCGGAATTATCTGCCTTGGCAAATTTCCCGATTACATCTGATGTAAACGAAGGCGCGGAAACAACGACTTATTACAGCTATGATATCGCTGGAATGGCAGAGATTATCAATAACTACGCAACGGATCTTCCCAGAGTGGATGTTAAGGGAGAATCCCATACCGCACACATCAAGTCCATTGGCGACAGCTATGGCTACAATGTGCAGGAAATGAGAGCATCCCGCCTTGCTGGAAAATCTTTGGATGCCAGAAAGGGTGCTGCCGCAAGGCGGGCATCTGATTATATGGTTAACAAGATTGCGTGGGCCGGCGATGCGAAGCATGACCTGATCGGTATTTTCAGTGAGAATAACGATATTCCCCTTTACACATTGTCCGAAGTAACAGTTGATGGTAAAAAATACACCGACTGGGCGCATAAGTCTGCCGATCAGATACTGGAGGATATCAACGGTATGCAGAAGTTTGTTGACAAGATCACCATGGGGATCGAGAAGCCTGATACTTTGGCGCTTCCTTCTTATATTTTCATGGATTTGTCCACACGCCGCATTCCCGATACGGAAACTACAGTTCTCAGCTTTATTAAGGAGCATGCGCCGTATCTGAAAAATTTTGAATCATGTGCAGAGCTGCAGGCTTCCGCAACGGACATCAACACCAGCGGTAAGGATATTGCATTTATGTACACAAAGGATCCGGAAAAGTTCAGCCTTGAGATTCCGCTTCCGTTTTACCAGTATCCGATCCAGATTAAAAATCTGGAGACGGAAGTTCCTTGCGAGCAGAGAACCGCAGGGCTTATCATTTATTATCCGTTGTCGATGCTTTTGGCATATGGTATCTAAGGAGGGCGCAGAATGAATATAATCAATAAATCCAGAAAAATCATTTCCATTAATGGAGAGCCGCTTTTACCGGGAGTAACAATGAATCTGGGCGAGGGTATGGAAAAACACCCTGCCATCGCAGATTATTTGGAGAGGGGAGTTATCGCTGATGCAAGTAAGGCGGCAGCTCCCTCTGCTGATTCAACGGGAATCAGCGATTTTGAAAGGGCGAAGATTGCTGAGGAAGCTATTGCTAAGTATAAAGCAGAGCAGGAAGCTGCTGCGCAGGCCAAGGCGGAAAAAGAGGCAGAGATCAAAGCTGTCAAGACAATGGATAAGGATGCTCTTATTACGAAGGCGCTTGGCATGGGAATTGATGTTTCCGACTCTGACACAAAAGATACGCTGAAAGAGAAGATTTTCAAAGCACTTGGCGTATAGGAGGTGCCGTTATGGATGCCTTTGATATTATCAAAGCAACGATGAAGGAGTTTTCCGATGTTCCAGAGCCTGATATTAAGGTATACATAGAACTTAGTGCTCCTTTAGTCAGTAAAAAGCGGTTCGGCAATTTATATGAACAGGCAGTAGCTTATCTGGCAGCACATAGGATGAAAATGGATGGGCGCGGTGCAACTGTAGGCGGATTTGGATCTATGGGGAATATGGTTGGTATTTCTTCCATATCGGAGGGAGAAGTATCAGTATCCTTTACCAATAGCCAGAGTAGCAGCGCATCTTCTTCTGATTCGGAACTTGGATTGTCAGTTTATGGAATGCAGTTTCTCCAATTAAGGAGAAGCTGCATTGTTCCTATATTATGCTCCGGGGAGGTGCCGGACAATGGGTGATGGATGGACTTCCGAAGGACAGCGCATAATGAGGGAACTTGATAAGTTGCAGGACTTATTGGTAAAAGTAGGATTCCAGGAAGGACAGAAATATCCAGACGGGACCAGCTTGACAGATGTTGCCGCCTGGAATGAGTTTGGAACGGTCAATATGCCTTCAAGACCTTTCATGCGTGACAGTGTAGATGAAAATGAGGAAAAAATAGTGGAATTTATGCAGAGCCAGGTAGTAGATATCATCAAAAACAGGAAGACTGCAGAGCAAGCGCTTAAAGAGATAGGTGCATTCCAGAAAGGATTGGTGCAGGAAACTATCACTGAGGGCAACTTTGAACCCAATAGTCCGGAGACTATTAGGAAAAAGGGAAGCAGTCACCCACTTATAGATACTGGAGAAATGCGGAATTCTGTTAATTTTGTGATAGGAAAGAAGGGAGGCTGATATGTTCAGAAAACCTCAAATATTGCGAAGATATGCGGAAGCAAAATCTACCGGCGGGTATTCATTTTCGGGGAGTGCGTCTGATAAGGTAATTCTTGCAGATATTCAGACAACGGATGCTGACACAGCTACAGAAAGCGATGGAGACAGTTCCTTACAGTGGATAAAAGTATTCTCTGATGATGAAATTCGCATGGCAGATGAAAAAAACGGTGCAAAAGCTGATTTGATATGGTATCAAGGCAAATGGTACGAATGCCGTTCGACAAATTATAAAGGAAATACCATTTTAAGGCACTGGATCAGCAAATTTGTGGAATGTCCTAATCAGATGGAGCCTCCGAAAGAAGAACTGTTAAGGGAGGTGCAAGCGTGAATTTTGGAGAAGCAAAGAAATACTCCCGTGATATCGTGGCTGCTTATTTTGGAGACAGTCATGTTTTTTATGCAGAACAAAAAATGGCAAAAAGGACAGTGCCTTACTTGACCGTTAAATTCAATGGTTTAGGAAAGGTGAGAACAAAAATAACAAAATATGACAGAGAAAACCAGTGTTTTAAGGATTACTGGCAGGCAAACACAAAGATGGAACTCAATCTATATACATTGGGGAAAAACATAGCGCCCGAAGATACGGAACCGGTGTATGAAAATACAGCCGTAGAAGATATGGACGATTTTGTGAAATTTCTATGTTCCGATGAAATCATAGAGGATATGGACAGGAACAATATTGTTATTGCGATAAATGGAAGAATCAGTGATTTATCATATCTTGAAAACAGTTCGGAGTTCAGATATAGATCTATGGCTGAGTTTGATGTTAATTTCATTGATAGTTCACATGGAATGTACGGACAGAACGCAATAGCGGATTTACCTAATCCAAGTGGAGGGGGAACTAAGGAAATGATTGCCGATTCCTCTGTCATTGAAAATGTCGAAGTGAAAGGAGAAACAAAATGAGTAATATCAGTGATGTTGTTGACGTTACTATTGCAATCGAGGCACCGGCGACAGATAGTGCCAGCTTCAGTAACCTTCTTTTGGTGGTAGGTCAGCCAAAGAATTCCGGGGAAGAAGAAATGCCGAATGTTGCAATTATTAGACAGGCAGATGATCTGAAAGTATTTGGATATGATTCTACAGATGAGGCGTATAAGGCAGCAAAGGTTGCCTTCAGCCAGGATCCGCAGCCGAGGGATGTGTTTGTAATTGCGAGAAAGGTTGATGCTGATAAAGAAAATGAACCGTTAGCAGAGTGCTTGGATAGGGCCGCAGGGGTTAATACATGGTATGGCTTTTCCCTTGTTGGCTTTTCTTCTACGACAGAGTTACAGGCTGCCGCTGAATGGGCGGAAGCAAATAACAGATTGTTTGGATTTACATATTTGTCGGGAAATCTTCCTATTGCAATCAGCGGGTATAACCACACTTTTGCATTTTACGCAGGGAGTATCGGCGCGAGTGAATATCCCGATGGAAACACATATGCGGCTGTCGCATATATGGCAAAATGCTTTGGGTATGATCCCGGCGCCGAAACATGGAGTTTGAAATCTCTTAATGGAGTAACGGAATCAAGTCTGTCCACTAACAAAGTGAATGAATTAAAGATTGCCAATACAAATTTTTACCGGAATATTGCCAATAAGAATGTAAGCCAGGAAGGCAAAGTGGGTTCCGGGGAATGGATTGACGTAATTCGCTTTAAGGACTGGCTGCTGAATAAAATTCAGATCGAGGTTTTCAACTTCATGTTGAAGAATGAGAAAGTAGCATTTAATGATAGCGGGATTACGGGGATTCAGAACGTGATCGAATCCGTTCTTTCTGCGGCGCAAAGGACAGGCGGTATTGATGAAGACCGGTATGATGAAAATGAGAATCTGGAAAGAGGCTATATCGTGACGGCACCCAAGTCTTCGTCCATTAGCATTACAGAAAAAAGGAACCGTAAACTGACAGGCATTTCCTTTATTGCCAGACTTGCAGGAGCAATTCATGAGGTGGCAATCCGGGGAACACTGGTTTATTAAAAAAGATTGGAGGATTAAGCAATGAGTGAAGTGTATACTTACAATCCGGCGCAGGTAAAAATTGCTATTGGCTCACATCTCGTGACTGGTGTTGCAGATGATTCATTTATTACCATTGAGCCAAACGGTGACGGAACTACTGTGAAGGTAGGATGCTATGGAGAGGTCAACAGGTCGATCAGCCCCAATAAGTGCTATAATATCAAAATTTCCTTACTGCAAAACTCGCCTACAAATGCTTACTTGAAAAATCGTTTCGAGATGGATCAGGAAAGCGGAAACGGACATTTCCCGATTATTATTAAAGATCTTATGGGGCAGGAACAGTTTTCCAGTGATATAGCATGGGTCAACAAGCCGGCTTCATGGGGGCGCGGAAAAGAATCATCAAACAGAGAATGGGAGCTTACCTGTGGAACAGGAAAGTTCAAGGACGAGTAAATCAGGAGGGGTAACGGATGTTAAAACAGATAGAACCAAAAAGAGTAACTATTGAGGATGTGGAGTTTGCAATTTATCCGTTTGGCGCAATGCAGGCAGCTAATCTGTCCGGTGAACTTGGAAAATTTTTTGGCCCGATGGTTGCCGGACTGGTGCCCCTTGTTTTGGGGGATTCGGATGATGATGTGTTGTCGGCAGACTTAAAGGATGCGATGCCGTTGGTAACTATGGCGTTTTCTACATTGGATGGAGACAACGTGGAAAAGCTGCTTAGGAAGTTACTGATAGTTGGCAAGAATATTTCTTGCCAATATCGCGATGACAATGGGGAGGTGGTGCAGGGCGTATTGGACCAAGGGCTTATTGATAACATATTCTGTCAGAATATTGATGGTCTGTATCGATTAGCTTATGAGGTTATCAATGTGAATTTCAGCGGTTTTTTCAAGAAATTGCTCGCCCAATCTGGAGTCCAAAGTCTAAAGGGAACAATCCTATCGAAGATGGGAAATACGGAACCTTTGATGGAAGCCGGTTCTGTGAACTTGAGTTAAGAATGTATACTCTTATTCAGAATAATATGGCATCTATGATGGAACTGAATGAGTATTACACATTGGACGAAGCATTGAAATTATATGCCCTTATGTCTATGAGAATAGATATAGAAAACGGCATGATGGAAGAAATAAAAAATAAGTAGCAAAGGAGGTGGGATCAGTGACGGTACGGGATCTGATAGTTTCGTTTGGATATGATGTGGATAAGGCATCAAAAAGCAAAGTTATTAACGATGCAAATAATCTGAAAAGCACTTTAAAAAGTGTGCTTGGAACGATTGGAGTAACCATATCTCTGGCAGGAGTGATTAAGTTCGGGAAAGATTCATTAGATGCAGCTTCAAATCTTGAGCAGATGGAAATGAAATTCAATACTGTGTTTGGTGAAATGGAAAGAGCTGCTGACCAGTGGGCCAGCAGCTTTGCCGATTCTATCGGGCGATCTAAAACAACGATAAAGACATATATGGCGGATAATCAGAATCTGCTTGTGGGTATGGGAATGGCGAGAGATCAGGCAAGCGAAATGACAGAGCAAATGGTTAAGGCAGCTATTGACCTCGCTTCGTTTAATAATATCTCTGACGACGATGCTGTAAATGCCATGTCAAAGGCACTCATGGGCGAGACTGAGTCAGCAAAACGTTTAGGAGCGGTTTTGAATGAAAATACGATTGCGACTGCGATGGAAACTTTAGGACTGAAAGGTAAATTTGATGCCTTGGATGAGGCTACCAAGATGCAGGTGCGGTACCAAGCTATTATGAACCAGTCACAGGATTCTATAGATGATGCTGCAAACAGTATCGATACTTACGAAGGCAAGTTGAGAGCATTTAATGCAAAACTTAACGATGTACGCGAGATAGCCGGAAAATTCCTGCTTCCTTATGCTACGAAAGGCCTTGAATTGCTTAATAAGATAGTTGGAAAGGTTCAAGATTTTGCAGAAAGACTTGGGGATGCCAACGAGGAAGGAACAACAGCTAGTCGTATTATGAAAGGATTTCAGGCAGCAACGGATTTTGCCGGAAGAGCTATTGGAAAAGTGGTAGAGTATGGAAGAAAAGCCATTGAGATGGTAGGTGGTAGTGAAAACGCTTTGAGATTGTTGAGCGTGGTTATTGGCGCGATTATGGCTTATAAAATTGGTGGGAAAATACTTGGATTCGTACAAGGTTTAGGAAGTATCTCAAAAGTTTTATCGGGTATCAATGTAAAAGCATTACTCATAATAGGCGTCATTGTTTTATTAGTTTTGCTGGTACAGGATTTTATTTCATTTTTGCAGGGTAAAGATTCAATTTTTGGAAAATTGCTTGAAAAGGCAGGACTGGATGCGGATGAGGTACGGGAGAAATTTAAGAATTTTGGTATCGGCATAGCAGAAACGTTTGGCTACATCAAAGCAATAGCTGAGCCTATTATCTCAGGTCTGCGTTCATTCTGGGATGAACATGGAAGCGCAATTATGCAAGGAGTCGGAAATGTAGTGAATTTTATTGTTGCACAGCTTAGCACGCTCGCCTCTCTTATTGAGCCGTTTGTCAGTTATTGGCTGAATCTCTTCAAAGGATTTTTTGCTTTACTTTCAGGAGATACAGAGGGCGCAATGGAGGCTTTCCAAGCGGCATTTGAAAGCGGACTCGAATTTGTCCATAATCTTGTTACAGGTTGGTGGAACAGCATAGATGAATTGTTTGGTGGATTACCATCAAAAGCTCTTACCTGGGGAAAAGATATGATTCAAGGCTTTATTAACGGTATTACAGAAAAAATTTCTGCTTTAAAAGAGAAAATTACGGATATTGGCAATACAATCAAAGAAAAACTGCATTTCAGTAAACCGGATAATGGTCCACTGGCTGATGCTGATAAATGGACGCCTGATATGATGGATTTATTTACAAGTGGTATCGAAAGCGGAAAGGCAAAACTGAAAAATGCAGTTGTAGGTGTAGCCGGCCTTATCAAGGGCGTTGTTACTGGAGAAAAGGGGCAGGGGATTCAAGCACTTGCCGGATCTGCGACTGCATCTCAAAGTACTGTGGGCGGAATTACAAATAGTAACAGAAGTATTACGCAGGTACTCAATTTCAGCAATACATTTAATGGAGGCGATCCGGAAACACAGCGGCAGGCTTCCAGTCAGATGAATAAAAATGCGCATGATGCCAGTACATACTTGGCTGATGCGTTGGCATTTGGGAGGTAGAGCGTATGGGTCCAAAACAACCAGTCAGCGTTGCAGGCATAGAATTTGACGCTATATTAGATATTAAGGAAACTCATTCTTCCACAGTGCCACAATACCCAATAGATGAGGGGTATAGCGTCCAGGATAATGTAGCGCTGGATCCTATGTCTCTCACTATGACATTGTATGTAACTGCCACTCCGGTAACATGGCTAAGCCGGCATGGTAGCGGCGAGGGAAGAGTACGCCAGATATGGAATCAATTATTCGGCATGTATTCGCAGAAAATGCCAATAACGGTAATTACGCCAGATGCATCGTACTCCAATATGATAATTAAAGGAATAACTTATAAAAAGAGTTCAGAAACAGGGTATGCTGCTGAAATACCTATTGAGTTCTCCCAAGTTACTGTAACGTCTGCAAGAACAGCAGCAGTGCCGGCAGAATATGCGAGAGCGGGTATGAGTCAACAGCTTGCGGGTAGTGCGGCAACCAGTACAGTAACATCATCTGGTAGTACGGCGGGAGGCGGAGGCAGTTCAAGCGGGGGAGGCTCAAGTAATTCGGCAGCTCAACAATCAAGTTCATGGTTGTATCAGATGGCAGAAGGGGTAGGAAATTCAACAGGGTGGTATAGTTTGGATTAAGGAGGGCGTTATGATTTACATTGAAGTACCAGATATGAATGATAGTGTAAGCCGGATTACGCTGTCCAGAAAAGAGTATTATATCCGGTTCACATATAATCCAAGCTATGATTATTGGTCTTTTGGATTATATAACATGAAAATGGAACCTATACTTCCAATGTCAAAAATAGTGCCTTTTTCACCATTGCTTTATTTTTATAAATACACAGATTTGCCGAACGGTCAGTTTGGCTGCTTCTCAGTTAATAAAAGAGTTGGGAGGAATGACTTTAAAGAAAAGAAAGCACGATTTTTCTATATCGCGAATGACGAGTTGGAGGGATAGCACATGAACTTTAACAGGCAATATACAATTCTGGCCGGAGTACCTGGTCATATGGGATTTGAACTTTCAAGTGTGGGAAAGGCAAGACCGCTTCACATCAATTTTGATTTGGAAAAATCAGATAATTCTACAAGCAACACAGGAAAACTGCAGATTTCTAACTTAAATAATGAGCATAAAGCGATTTTAAGTGAGGAAGGATGTATTGTGGAAATCAGAGCTGGGTATTCTGATACCCTTGGCTCTATTTTCTTGGGTGGAGTTATGAATCCGTCAGAAACATTGCAGAATGCAGATCGGACATTGGAACTTGAACTGTTTGATGGACAATCATATAACGATACGGTTGGAAGTATCAGCATGAATGGAATTGTTACTGGAACTTCTCTTTTGTCGGAACTCCAATCAAAGATGGGCATAGAGTCCGCTATTTTGACCGAGAAGGCATCTTCTATGTTGCAGACAGCTAAATATAGCAATGGCTATTGTTATGTCGGGAAATTGAAGACAGCGCTTCAATCACTTACCAGTAAAGCAGATTTGAATTACTCCATACAGAATGGGGTATTACAGATATTTGCCGCAGGAGAAGCTATTACAACGCAAGCGTATGTAATCAGTGTGGATACGGGATTGATTAGCATACCAAAGAAAATCACTATCAGTCAGACCTCAACATCAAAATCAGGAAGTATGAAAGATGGAGTTTCGATTACAGCGGAAACAGGAAACGGCATTCCGGGATATGAAATAGAATATCTGATAAATGGAGCAATCGGTATCAATGACCTTGTAAAAATCGAAAGCAGGGAAGTCAATGGGATTTTCCGGATATGCAAACAGCATTATTCCGGAGATAACTATTCTGGTGACTGGAAATGTACTGCGCAAGTAGTGGAGGTGAGCATATAGAATGAATAACGAGGTTGTAGAACAGATAGAAAGACTTGTTAAGGATGTCATGAATAACAGTCTTCACACATCAATGCCAGGAAAGATATTGTCTGTGAATGAGGCGAGTGGTCTTATGAGTGTGCAGCCTACGGGCAGTTTCTATTGTGGGAAAATTGAAATGGATTATCCGGTAGTGCCAGGGATTCCAATGTGTGTTACTGCAAATAGTAATGGAATAGCAGCGTGCAGTCCTGTTAAAGAGGGTGATGATGTGCTGCTTATATGCGCGGAGCAAAGTTTGTCGGCTTTCATCACAGAAACATCAGAAGCTCAGTCTAATGAGAAATTTGAATTGACAAACTGTATCGCGATTCCCGGAATACAACGATCAATGCCAGAAGCACAGAAAGAGGCCAATGAAAAAGATGCCATTGTTTTCACTAATGGGGAAGATGTTAAGGTCCTTATTACCAAAGAAGAGATAGAAGTTACCAATGGGGATAATATTAAAATTTTAATATCTGGGGATTTGGTAAAGGCTATCAATGGAGATGTAGAGTTTTCTATATCGGAAGAAAATATTTCTTTAAGAGGAGATACAAAGCTGAAAGGAAATCTTGAAATTAAAGGAGATATGAGTGTTGAAGGTGAAACAGTATTTAAAGGAAAAGTAACAATAAAAGGCGATTTAGAAGTAGAGGGAAATATTACAGCCACAGGAAATATAAATGGCGCCAATTCGGAGGGATAATGTATGAATGACCTGCAGATGACAAGGGACGGGGATTTAGCCATTCTGAACCATGATATTATAGCGACTGACAGCATCGAGCAGGGTATTTATATCCGGCTTAGGTGGTGGTATGGAGAATGGAAATTTGGCCCTGATTATGGGATGAAATATTTCGAGAATGTGTTTGTGAAAAATCCAAATAGAACGCTAATTATGAGTGATGTTTCCGCTCAGATTATGAGCGTTGACGGTGTTAAAAGCGTAGATCAAATATCAGTTGATATTGATTATAAGACACGAAAAGCAATTGTAAAGTATTTGGTGACAACAGAAAACAAGGAAAGGTTTGAGAGGGAGGTGAGCATATGGAACAATATGGAGTAACAGAGAAAGGGTTTGTTATGAAAAGGCTGGATACAATTATTAATGAAGTGCAGACAGACTTGTCAGCAGCTCTCGGCTTTGATGTATCGCAAAATCCCCAATCGCTGTTAAATTCTGCGTTAATCATCCCTTTTTGCGATAAGATAGCGGAGATGTGGGAAGTGGCACAGGAAAGCTATTACGCGAAGTACCCGACAACCGCTGAAGGAGTAAATTTGGATAATGCATGTCAGTATGGTAATGTATTTCGGCGGGATAATAGGCATACAGAATATATTATTCATTGTACGGCGAAAGACGGAACGAAGATTCCAAGTGGGAGCCTTATATCTTCAATCACCAATCCGATTGTGCAACTGCAATGTATTAATGATACAGTAGTTGAACGGTCTGCTTGTAATGCGATAGCGATTAAACCGGTAGTGGCTATATCGGGAACGTATACCATAGAGCTAAATGGTATTTTTTATAGTTATGAGGCAGTAGCCGGTAACTCTGCGGAGGATATAGTGGAGGGATTAGTAAATGCGTTCACTATGGGTGGATATACTGCAAGTAAGGTTGTGGATAATGAAAATATCTATGTTTTAATTGAAGACGATATCATATCACAAAGTAATGATTTTGCACTCAGCAGTAATCTAACAACTGAATTTGTTACTAGCTGTGTGCATTTTTATACTGTGGATTATGGAGATATACAATGTCCCAAAGGAAGCATTACAGTTCTTACCTCTAATGTTACCGGGCTTATATCGGTAACAAACAGGATAGATCCGACACCGGGCAGGATTCAGCAGGATGATATTTCATTACGTCAGGATTACATCAGAAAATCTTATGGTACGTCATCTACGCAGACGAACAGCATAGAAGCCTATATACTGGAAGAGGTTGCCGGGGTTAAAGACGTAAGATGTTATGAAAATCAGTATAATGTGGAGGATGAACTGGGAAGACCGCCCCACTGCATTGAAGTTATTGTGGATGGTGGGGAACCGGAAAAAATTGCAGCAGCTATTCTTGCAAAGAAAGCTGGGGGCATCACCAGCTATGGGGATATTACAATTGATGTGCTTGGAGAGTATGGAGATAATATTCCTATTAGTTTTCGTCGCCCGGAGCAGGTGTATCTTTGGGTAAAAGTAGAGATTACCACAGATGGAGCGACCATAACCCCGGATTATGTCAATATTGTTAAAGATAGCATTTGCTCAAAAGCGGAAGAGTTGTCAATCGGCGACAGCTTTTTTACACAGACATATATTAGCGGTATCTACGAGGCATTGACGGGAATTGCTTATTGCAGAATTACGGTCGCCAAGACTATGAGTATAAATGTGGAACCAGAAGCGTACATAGATGGGAATATTTCTGCGACAGAGCGTCAAGCAATCAGTGTAGACGGCACCAGAATTGAGGTGAGTCTAAAAACATGAGCGTATACGAAAAATGGATAGAGAACATTCCCAGTCAGTTTAAGGATAAGAAAAATCTTACTGCTATAATAAATGCTTTTTCCAGACAGATAGAGGAAATCATTAGGGTTAATGAAGAATTGACCTCCATAGTGGATATTGATACAGCTTTCGGGAAAAATCTTGACATGCTTGGTGATGTGGTTAATGTATCAAGAAAAAAGGCATATATATTGCTGAATAGGGATGTTTCAGTAATCATCAATGATGAAATGTATAGAAATGTTCTGCGGTTTCAGGCATTAAAAAACAATTCCCACGCAACCTATGCGGATATTATGAAAGGAATGCATCTATTGTGGGGAAATGCCATCATCAAGTATGCAGAAGCTGTAAGGGAGCCGGCTTCTATTGAAATCAGCATCCAAGATATTACAACAGATGAAACGGATCCGGCGCTGATAAGACCTATGGTAATACGACCGGGCGGTGTAAAGATACTTTTTCGCTCTACCTATACAGATAAGGCAGATCTCACATCATGGGAGAGATTTGGAAATTGTTCATTATCCTATGAAAAGAATCACCGCTGGAACGGAGCTTTTAACTGGAATGGTAAGATTGGTTGGCATCCGGATGGGGTTACTTTTAATCATTATTATGATGGCATATATTTGTATAATGGGGATATTCAGTACAAAGCTGATGGCGTGGAATATCATTATTATGATGGTGAGTATTTGTTTAACGGAGCTATTCAATGGGGATCATTCACAAATAAGGAGGATATAGGATTGGGTGATGCGATATTATTAAATCAGGCAAAGCGAAAAATGCTGAAAAGCAGGTTTGATCCAAGCGTTTCCGTGGAGATTGCGGGTTTTGTATTTGGCACAGGTCTCGGAGAAGATGGAAAGCCATATGAACCGGATCCGAATCAAACAGAACTTCGGAATGAAATAATCAGAAAGGACTTGGATAGTAAGTCGAAGATTTCTGAAACATGTTACCGTTATGCCGGAATGCTCTCTGAAATAGAGGGAAATGGAGAATTTATTTCGGAGATAGGACTTATTGATACAGATGGAATGACAATCTGTGTAAAAACGTTTGAACGTAAAGTAAAGAATCTGGAGGCAGAAATGACTTTCAGAATAGATGATATGTTCTAAAATATAACCAGAATTGATATAAAATATCTTATGGACCACAAATTGTAACGCATTGTTTAGAATCAATGTTATGCAATTATAGGTCCTATTTTTATGCAATTCTCGGATTATATAAAAAATAATAAGAGAAAGAGGTGTAAAAATGGCAGAGCATTTTACGATTCCAACAGACGCAGCCTTAAATATATCAGGCGTCCCTAAAGTGCAGGAAACGGATCCGGTAATTGCAGACCATATAAATGGTTATTTCCAGCAATTCCTTGAAAACGACCAGGCATTGAAAAATATGATTGCCCTGTGCGCTGTTGCGAAAGAACTTGCGAAAGTGGCTACCAGTGGAAGCTATAATGATTTAAAAGATCAACCAACTATACCTGCTGGTGCAGCTGCAGATTTCAATGTAGCAAATAATGATACCACAACAGAGCAAGGATATGTGGCAGATGCGAGAATTGTCAAAACTCATGGTGATGAAATTGATACTTTGCGCGAAAAGGAATTCCTTGATAAGCACGAACTAAGGAATCAAACAGTGAATATTGTGGAAAATCCAGACGGTTCAAAGACTGTTACTACAACCATGAGTGATGCAACGGTAGTCGAAAATATTGTCACTACTGCATCAAATGTCACAACTATCACAAAGACGGTGACGCCAAATGACGGTAATTACAGGTATGTAAAAACGACCAAAATTACTCCAACGTCAACAGGAACTAAAGTGGTAGAGTCGTATGTAAAGGAGGCAAAGGAATAGTATGGGATACGCAGAAGCACAATATGCAGCTGATACAGCTATTAAGGGAATCGGCGCTTTGATTCCTGATTTATCATTTAATTCAAAATTAGTATGCAGGTCTTCGATTGAGGAAGATGCCGGAAAGCTTGTAACAGTATCGGATGGTACTAATGCATGGAGTAAGAACCTCAGTTTAAATTTGGAAGCAGCATTTGATCTTCCTGGAAAGGCACGATATACCATAACTGTTTCTAGCAGCGGTATCGTTGAGTTTACCAAGAATGTAGATTTAAGTGCAGGAGAATATATGGAGGTTGAGGTTGGCTTAAATACTAATACATGGACCGGTCTCAAAAATATTCTTAATGCACATCTTGAAGGCACATATTGTACGATTGGTGATGAAATCGTTGAAACTTTGAATACGGGAGAACAGCTGATATATCGTATTGCAGCGATTGATCATGATGCAGATCATCAGCTGATATTTGAAACAAGATACTGTATGGAAACAGCACGACAGATGAATCCGACGGATACAAATGCTGGCGGCTGGAATGCATGTACGCTGAGAGAATGGCTGAATGGTTCTTTCTACAATTCCCTGTCTGAGGAATTAAGAAGTGTTATTACCGAAAGAACATTTAAGACATCTATAGGGTCACAGCAGACAGCACTACAGTCAGCTACTGATAAAATATGGCTGCCGAGAGAATGGGAAATATTCGGAACAACAACATATGCGGCTGCAACAGAACATAGCCAGGGTAGCGCTGCACAGTTTCCTATTTATGCGGTAGCGGCAAACCGGGTTAAAACATATGGGAAAAGTGGTGGTTCGGCTAACTGGTGGCTTTCGTCTCCTTATGCGGGTAACAGCACGTACTTTTGCACTGTCAACACTTCCGGCGGCGCCGACTACGACTACGCCAGCCACGCGTGTGGCGTTGTCCCCTGCTTCCAAATCGTATCATCAGAATCATAGTTATTGGGCGGCCTCGTGCCGCCCAAGGGAGTAAAAATGAGTGTGTTAGTCAAAGACCGTGGCGAGTCAGTAATGGAATTTATGAATACAGCATTTGAACTGGAGAAATTCACGATACAGGCATGCCATAGAGAGAATGTTATACCCAAGAGATATAGGCTTTCAAAAGGTATGGATCTCATGCGATCAGCAAATATCATAGGAAATAATGTGGTATATGCGAATTCTATATTTCCTAAAACAAGGGAAGAGTACAAAATGAGAGCCAAATATCAAAGAAGCGCCATCCGAGAAATTCAGATAATGTTAAAAGATTTGCGATTGGTAAGTGAAATACTTCCGATTAAAGATACTACATTAGAAGAGTGGACGGGATTACTTCTTAAAGAAGAGGGTAGCATTAAATCATGGATGAGATCCGATGCAAAAAGATTTAAAGACCTTGAATGAGGTTTTTAGATATATGGTTATGTTCTGCAATAAATTCGCCGGTTTGGTGGTTCGGCTAACTGGTGGCTTTCGTCTCCTAATGCGGGTAACAGCACGAACTTTTGCAATGTCAACACTTCCGGCGGCGCCAACAACAACAACGCCAGCAACGCGAATGGCGTTGTCCCCTGATCCCGTGCATATGTAATATTTGTAGACCGAGTAAGTTCAATATGAACTGAAAGCAATCATCTTTGCATGGAAGGAGAACATAACCTTCGGCAGTAATGCCGTAAATAAGTGCCTTCATACAAACATCCGGACGCTGCTTGCATGGTACCGGTGGCACGGTATTTCATGGGTGTGAGTTATGTATCTGGCAAGGCCAAAAAATTTGATATAGGAGGCATATTTTGAAAAGCGAAGAAAGACGTGAATTGCGTTATCAGAGAAGAAAAGCAAAAAGAGAAGCTGCCAAAGCAAAGAGAAACGCGGAACATGATTTTCAGAAAGTATCTTCTTTTGGTTCACTTAGAAAATCATTTTATGTGGCAAGAAAGGGTACTAATTGGAAGGCATCTGTGCAGAGATATGGGTGTAATGTTTTGAGAAACTCATATAATCAAAGCAGGCTGTTAAAACAGCATAAAAATATAAGTAAAGGATTTATTGAGTTTGATCTTAATGAAAGAGGAAAGACCAGGCATATTTCTTCTGTGCATATTTCAGAGAGGGTAGTGCAGAAGTCAACTTGTATGTATGGAATTTCACCTGTAATCAGTGCTTCCCTTATCAATGAAAATGGTGCTTCTCAAAAAGGAAAAGGAACTGAATTTGCTTCTCAGATACTTATTAAGCACTTGCGGAGCCACTACAGAAAATCAGGATTTACAAATTCTGGATGGGTTATTGTCGGGGATGAACACGATTTCTTTGGCAGCCAACTGCATAGTGTAGTAAATAAGAATATGCGCCGGCTAGTTACGGATCAGGAGTTAGTAGATCAGACAATGGAGTTTATCAATGCTTTCGACAGAGGATTGGGGCTTGGGTCTGAGGTCTGCCAGATTAATGCAGTTGCCTATCCAAACCAGATTGATCATTACATCAAGGAAGTTTTACGATGTAAGTATTATGGGCGTTATATGGATGATTGGTATATTATTGTGGATACAAAAGAAGAAGCAAAAAGATATTTAGAGGATATTGCCAGTAAATATGCTGAAATTGGTATTCAGATGAATCCGAAGAAGACACAAATCATAAAATTATCGCATGGTTTTACATTTCTTCAGGACAGATTTTTCCTGACGGATACTGGAAAGGTAGTTAGAAAACCGTCACATAAGAAAATATCCAGAGATCGGCGCAAATTGAAAAAGATGGCTAATCTTTTGGAGCGTGGAGAAATAAGCTTTGAACAGATCACAAGTTTTTATGTTTCATTTTGTGGATATATGAAATGGAAAACTGCTAGAAAAACAAAGTGGTGTATGGATAAGCTGTTTAATTCATTATTTATCGAAAATTTTATAGGAGGTACAAACAATGAAGCACTTATTACTTAACAAAGATAATGTTATTATTGATGTTGTTGATGATGTGAAATATGTAAAGAAGAATGAAAACAATCTGGTAGTTCTCTGCCACCAGCATGACGCACAGGGATATATCGCTTCTAACAATGAAAGTATTCATGCAAAATTTGGTACGCAGTTTAAGCCGGATTATACGGATATCGCATCAGAAGCAACGGTGGAAGATGATATTGCAGAAGAAATCGTTCCCAGAAAGTTCAAGTACATTAATGGAGAAGTGGTTGAAAACGAGGATCCCTATCCGGAGGATAATTTGGGGTTAACGAATGCAACTGCTCAAAACGAGGCAAATATTGAATATATTGCTATGATGACAGGTGTGGAAGTATAGGAGGACTAAGATTATGGCAAGTAAAAAAGCAAAGCACAGCGTAAATTATGAAAAAGTAAAAAGATTTTATGACAAAGGTCTTTGGAGTAAAGAAAAAGTGAGAAATGCAGTCGTAAATCCGGAAAGTAATCCATGGATTACCAAAGTGGAATATGAGGAGATTACCGGGGAACCTTACGAAGAGGTGTAGAGCATTATCTGTAATTTATTGTAAAGGAGGGTACTGCCTGTAATGGGAGAGGATGATTTTTTAGAGTTGCTTGAAATTTATATGGACATGGTGGAAAAACAAGATGAAATCATATACAGACTTGGTAAGATTGTAGCCAGACAAGCAACGGATCTGCAGCTTCTAAAAAATGACCACAAATTTTCAGACGAAAAACTGAACGAAGATATGGATATTGCAAAAGAAGTCATAGATCAATATGAAAAAGATAAAGCTGAATTAGAGCCGTAAGGCTCTTTTTTTTACGATGGGAGGTGATAGGTATGGATATAAGCGTTAACTTCACGAGTCTTTTGGTAGCAATGAGTATTCCTTCTGCCATAACGGGATTCTGTTTTTGGCTATTAGAAAGGAAGATGGAAAAGCGAGAGGCAAAGAGAGAAAAGAAAGAAGCTATCAGGGAGAAACAGGAATTTCTCATGGTTAAGAGTATTGGAGCAGCTATCTCTCTGGGAGAGGCCACTGCTGAGGCAGTGTCCAGAATCCCAGACTCTCATTGCAACGGTGACATGCACGCTGCCCTGGAATATGCAAGGGAGATAAAGCATGAGCAGAAAGATTTTTTAACCAAGCAGGGAATAGAGGCTATTTTTTGATGCATCAAAAGTATTTTAGTAAAAAGGAGTGGTGCTATATATGATTGTATTAATGTTTATAGCAATGATTATAGGAATGGTAATGACAGTACCATTTTGGATTTTACCATTCTTGATATCATGTCAGATAATACGGGATTTATTTAATGATCTCCGAGATATTATGAGGTGAAATAATGTATTTTATTATGTTTATGGCCGGATTTATTTCAGCCATTATTTTTTTTCTTGTAACCTCTGAATGGCGAAGAAAGAGGCGCAGGAGGAAAAGAAACTTTACGCAAGATAAGTCTGGGAAAAAGCAGAAAAAGAAATCCCAGAAAAAAGTTAAAATTGATACCTATGTTAAAGCCGCAACATCAATAGTTCTGGCACACGGTTTGACTATGGTAACAATGTCCTATGTGTTGGCATGGTTTGAAAAGGATGCAGTAGTAGATGTATCAGTAACACTCATTACAGAGATAGTAGCTCCGCTTTGTCTATACATGGGAACAAATTGCATTATGAATATTTTTGAAAAGAATGAGCTTTCATTCAGCAAGCCTATCCAGATACAGAAAGTCCGTGAGGCATGGGATGAAGTGTATGAGGATAGTGAAAACGAAACAGGCAATGATGCCGCAGGATAGGAGGAAAACTTTATGAATTATCAGGAATTATTTTCAACACTTTTCATTATCATCGCTGTATTAGTGGTACTGGTGAATATTATCACCGAGGTAGCAAAAAAAATCTTTACATTCACGCAGACGGCATACGTCAATGCTTTTGTGGTGATTCTGTCAATTCTGCTTACAGTAGCGGTCTTTTTTGCATACTGGCAGATTAAGCAGATGGAGATTACATGGTATCTGATTGTCGCATTTATCGTTGTCGGATTCATGGTGGCTTACGCCGCAATGTTCGGCTTCGATAAGCTGATTAAACTTTTTCAGGATTTGAAAAAGTGATTTGGAGAAAGCAACATGAAAGAAAAGATAGTTAAAATAATCATTTGCTCGCTTTTTGTTATCTGGCTGTTTGTAGTGTTTGTCTTATCCCCATTGGGAGTTGTCGTTGGCATACTTAATGGGGATTTAGATTTAGAGACTTTAGAACCAAAAGCATATGAGTACGAATCGGTAGAGGAACAAATTAGGAGCGAACGAATGATTCAGTAGAGGGTGAGGTTATGGAAATAAGCGAAAAGGGCATTGCCCTGATAAAGTCTTTTGAAAGTTGTAAACTTACCGCATACAAAGCGTTGAGTACCGAGGAACATTATACAATCGGTTGGGGGCATTACGGAGCCGATGTAAAAGTAGGGCAGACCATTTCACAGAATGAGGCGGATGCCCTGTTTTTGTCTGATTTACAGCGATTTGTGAAGTATACAAATACTTACACTAAAAGCCTTGCACTGAATCAGAATCAGTTTGATGCCCTTGTGTCGTTCTGCTATAACTGCGGTCCGGGAACACTCAAAAAACTTGTAAGCGGAAGAACGGTAGAAGAAATTGCAGAGCATATAACAGACCACACCAAATCAAAAGGAAAAGTAATTAAAGGGTTGGTACGGCGCAGACAGGAGGAAAAAGAATTGTTCTGCAAAGAAAATGAGGTAAAGAGTATGGTAATTAAAGTAGGAAGTGCAAGAATTGATGAAAATGGGAAAATATCTGGAGGAACTGCCGGAGATCAGACAGGAAAAGAGGTAAGCACGCAGGCGTACTATATGCACTCAAAAGGATGGTATCTTTACAGGGCGAAGGATGCGGCGGTAGCTGAACGATTGGCAGCTGCTATGTTGGAGGCTTGCAACAATGATAATGTTGGTTATGATCAAGGAAACCGACTGGATGTGATATCCAAGTTGAAAAAATGCGGCAGTTTGTCCAAGATTGCTGAAAAGACGGAGACTGACTGTAGTTCATTGGTCAGGGCATGTTGCATTGAGTCTGGTTTTGATCCCGGAAATTTCAACACATCATCAGAGGGAGCGGCTTTGGGAAAGACAGGGATGTTTGAGGACAGAAAGAGCGTTACATCCACAACGGAATTGTTTGATGGGGATATTTTGGTAACAAAGAAAAAAGGACATACCGTTATAGTTGTCAGTGGAAATCCAAGAGGCGCCACTTGTGACGGTACAAGCGGATCGTCTGTCGGCAAAGGCAATTTGATAACAAAATTGCAGTCAGCAAAGTCAAGAGACAGTAGCCTTTCGGGCACATACAAAACAACCTCAAATTTGAATCTGCGATATGGACCTGGCAAAGATAAATACGATTCCATTATTATTTTACCTGCCGGAACAAAGTGTCAATGCTATGGATATTACACATCATTATCAGGTACGAAGTGGCTCTATGTGGTGGCATCTGTGGATGGGAAACAGTACACAGGATTTGCAAGTATCCGGTATCTGTCCCGCGCCTAACTGTATCTGATAGGATATACTCTAAACCGCTATAAAATAACAAAAGACACATAAACATGTCGAAAAATGTTATTTTATAGCGGAAGGAGCGTAGACAGATGATTAGGATTTTACTATCTACTAAGCTCGGTGAAGTCAGGTGGACTCAGGCAGATTTAGCAAGGGCTACTGGCATCCGGCCGAATACAATCAATGAACTGTACCACGAGTTAGTTGACAGAGTAAATCTGGAACACCTTGACTTGATATGTGAAGCATTAGGGTGTGAACTCAGTGATTTGATTGTTCGTGTTCCGGATGAACGCCCGAAAATAAATCATACAAAAGCCGGGGTCCTGATTTCATCTGACAAGTAGTGCTGCAACACTCTTGTCGAAACTAAGACGTTCACATTACGGTGCGAACGTCTTTTTTATATCATGAAATCTGCCTACATTCAATGGAATTTATTTCCAGAGCATTTGACAGGACTTCTAAATTAAAGTTATTATCTCGATATCCCTGCAAGATAGTCTGAACATAATGGTGAGATGGTATGCCGGGATTCTGATTCTCATCCATGATATATACCATGGCCTTTTTCTTTTTTCCATTAATGTCTACCATGATGTCTTTTTTGAAATAGTAAATGGGATATCCCTCGTATATGTCTAGTTGCTTTTCGTCAAAAGGATTTATGTTCCATATTAAAACAGGAACAGTTTTACCAACGCATCTTCTGATAGTTGCGTGTGAATTTGACGGAGAGCCTCTAAAAATCAATTCCCAGTTATGCAATAGTCCAGTTGCATAAATTGTTGCAGAGGGACATCTAGCGGCCATCTGGTGCAGATTTAAGTTACTTCCATAAGCAATATATAATTTTTCCATGATAACATTTCCTTTCTCCCCGTTATGCCGGTAGGTCAGCGGATATATTAAGCTGCTCTGCAGGTCATGCCGGCAGCTCTCTTTAATGGTGTCATGAGGTGGAGCCTACAAGTCTTAAATTCGTCTCCACACAAACCGAGCCGGTTAGTAAGGATATTTCGCATAATAGTTACTTTCTGTTCCGCTGTATAGTCATTCATGGAGCGGAAAACAATCTTTTCCTGAGAGGTGATGGCCCATGCCGATACTGCTAGGCAAAACTGGATGTATGCTTTGATTTTTCCTGCGTGGAGGGTGCTGTTGAAAAGTCTGAACTCCACCGTTCCTTTGCTGAAAAAGCTGTGGAGGTTTACTCCGTGATATCGGGTGGTGTTGTAATGTTCGTGACTGATCCCGCCTGTGTACCCGTCATTTGCGCTGCTATACCAAATCTGCTCTGCTTTTTCTTTTGTGAGATTTCGATCCTTTTTCATTTCATTTAAGAGGGAAGTGTTCAGTTTGTGGCACCAATGGGAGGCTCTGTCACCAATCTGGAGGGCTTCATAAATCAGATCTTGCCGAGATGTCATGAAGTTCACCAGCCGCCGAAGAGATTGCGCATTATGGTTGGCACCATCTACATGAATGTGTATGCCACAGCTGGTGTGGGATTTGGCACCGTTCTCTTTAAGCTTTCGGATGATAGTCTGCAAAAGTTCAATGTCTTCATAGTTAAGAGGCGGTGTCACAAACTCTACCTGGTATTCGTCCAGAGATTCCCTGCTATTGTCATTTATTATCGGATGGATGGAGGAATCTCGCATAATTTTCCATTTTCGAGCTGCCATGTCTTGGATGATGCGAGTCTGGTAACAACTGTGATCTGGGCGCCCCGACGTTGTGCCGAGAACTTCCGCAACGACCTGAGCCGCTTTTTCTCTGGTGATACCTGTCATTTCTACCTCTACTCCGAATAACTGATTTTTTAACATTTGATTTTCCTCCTATTTATTCTAACATATTAGAATTTTATTTTACGTTCTTGTTATAAATATATTAACATATGTACATGTAGTGTCAATAGGTTTTTAGAAAAAAATTCTAATATATTAAAACTTTTTATTGACTTTACAAACTTAATCTGATAAGGTAATAACGAGGTGATAATTATGATTACATATAAACCATTATGGAAAACTCTGATAGATAAAGATATGAAAAAGATGGATTTGGTCGCTGATGGTATTTTGAGCAGAGGTACTTTAGCCAAGATGGGGAAAAATGAAAAAGTAAGTCTTGACGTAATTGAGCGGATATGCGGTAAACTGCACTGCAGAGTCGAAGAGGTAATAATGTATGATGAAACTGTCGAATAAGATGGACGAGATTAAGATTGAAGATGTATCTGTAAATATGGCCTCATCCTGTATTTATCTAATGAAAAATCTGCATAATGGGAAAGTATATATAGGAAAAGCTATAGATGCAGTTCATCGGATTGCTGGACATTATTATTCCTTGAGGAAAGGAACCCATGTTATCAGGGAAATGCAGGAAGATTTTAATGCGGGAAATGAATTTGAAATTAAGACACTTTGCTCATTTAACAAAAAAGATCACGATAGGAAAACAAAAGCGCTGGAAACTTTCTTTATATTGCAGTATGATGGGGTGGAAAAGGGATATAATGCAACATATAATTATCCGTCTGCCAATAGAGCATATGAAATAATAGAAGATAATGCAGAATATATTATCAGTTGTTTGAGAAAACAGGGGATAAGATTTAAAATGGAGATTTTTCCATGAGATTTTATTGAGATTGAGAATAGTGTGGAATGTTTGGAAATCGTGGAAATATTAAAAAAGACAAGATTTTTTAAATCTTTTTTGGGATTGAACGTACACAGAAACGACATACCCGCAAAGAATTTGAATAGTCGGAGGTGAGCCGTGGAGCCAGTAAAATCAAGGCTTTGCGGCTTTTTTCTTCATTTTATTGCATTACGATTGCATTTTTTATTTCACTTCTTTGTGATAAGCTGCGGTGTGCTGGTTGCTCGTATAGTCTGCAACGCTTTGCGTGGCGGGCGTATACTGCAGTACCCCGGTCAGCTTATTGGCAACTTCAAGATTGGTGTTGGGATACAGATGACCATAGGTTCCCAGGGTCGTCTGTATTTTTTCGTGTCCCAGGCGCTCTTTGATCAACAGGGGATTCTCGCCCATGCTGATGAGCAGGGAGGCATGGGAATGCCGCAGCGCATGGATTTTGATGCGGTGTACGCCGGCAAGTTCCGCAAGTTTTTCCAATGCCCGTGGCAGGGTATGCTTGCTGGTAGGTATGCCGTTGTAGCTTAACACATAGTCGCAGTTTTTCAGTACCTTTTTCTGGACTTCCTGCCATGCCTTCAGTTCCCTTATGGTATCCTTGTCAATGTAAATGGTGCGGACGCTCGCCTGCGTTTTTGGTTCAACAGGTTTGAAATCATCCATCGACTTATAATACATGGTCTTGGTTATGCTTAGCAGTCCTGTATCAAAATCAATATCCGACCACAGCAGCGCCGCAGCTTCACCGATCCGCATTCCGGTCATAAACAGCAGCCAGAAGGAGATAAAGAGGTAATGTTCATAATAATCACCCTTGTAGAGCAGGGAGATTACTTTCTGAAATTCCTCCAGCGTCCAGAAATCTACCTGTGTCTTTTTGGACTTGATGTTCCCGATCATCCTTGACGGATTCTTTTTGGCTATACCCAGTACAATCGCCCGGTCAAAG
>DKUR01000069.1:0-2248 GCA_002490775.1 Lachnospiraceae bacterium UBA7199
GATCGTACCGTCGTTTTTGTCGGCTGCGGTATCTTTAAATTTTTGCTGGAATTGTACCGCCTGCCGGAAAAGCCTTCGCACGTCCTCATGGTCTTTTCTGAATATTTCACAAAGTACGAAGCCAGCTTCCTGTACTGCCCGCTTTCGTCTAACGGCTTTATTGTGATCCAGCCTTTATCCCAGCATTTTTTCAGTTTTGCGATCTCTATGGCATTTAATACCATGTGAACGTGTGCCGCTCCTCTCTCCCCTACCTCTGCCACCCACACATACTTTGCAACGTCCCCCGCCGCTTTATATACTTTGCGAATATCCCGAAGCAGCTTGTCAACGTCTGCCCGTAGTTCCTCTTTCCCTGCTGGGCGTTTATCCTTTTCATATGACCATGTAATATACAGGCTTGTACTATCAAAATTTTCGTTTAATATCCATGTCAGCTTCTTTATTGCCTGCCTGCTGTTCACTTTCTTTTGTGCTTCGCTTGTCTTATTTTCCTTCTGCCTTCTTGATCCCTCTTTTGTGTCGGTTCGGGTTGCATAATAGAAAGTATGCTGCTTTGTCTTCCCCGCCCTGCACGTCTCATGTCTATACGGCATTTTTACACCACCCTGTCGATAAAATAATATGCTTAACAAGTCGTAACGGCGGTTAAAATCCCGCCATTTTCCTTGACTTTTTACCGTACAAGCCGTATAATTATTTTAGGTTTTATTTTTAGCTTTGTACGGCTTGACCGCTTTGGATTTCCCGATCCGAAGCGGTCATTTTTCGTCTTTCTTTTTTCGGTTTTCAAAGTTCGCCTTATTTTGTGTCGCCTGCTGCCGCGCCACTTTCTTCCGCGTTGCCGAATACCCCCCCCCGAAAAGAAAATCAAAACGCATTTGCGCCATTTCTTCCCGCAGGCGTTTGTCTGCTTCCGTGAAATAGTCTTTTTCGATCTCGAATCCTAAAAAATCATGCCCTGTCCGGTATGCTGCCCGCAGACACGCGCCCGATCCGGCGTGTGTGTCCAGTATCTTGTCGCCTGCTGCCGCATAATTTGTTATGATCCACTCATATAGCCGGATCGGTTTCTGCGTCGGGTGGAATGTATGATCTTTCTGTAATTCCGCGCGGTTTATTACAACGATCCGCGTGGGCTTTTTAAATGTGCTGTATGCTAATTCGCAATCGCTCATGGAAAGCCCGTGCTGTCCTTTGTCCCACACGATCCAGCCCTTTGCGCCGATCTGCAAATGTTCCACAAAATAATTGCCGCCCCATATAATCTGATTGACGGAAACGCGCTCTAATTCTCGGAAATACTCTGCGGACGGGATCGCCCCGTCCCAGTCTTTCTTTGCGTGTTCCTTCCTGCTGTGCCTCGGGTTTTTGTTTATATTCAGCCTTTGCCCGTCAGCCCCGATCCCATACGGCGGATCGGTTATAGCTAATTCAAAGAATTTGTCCGGTATTTCTTTCATGGCTTCCATGCAATCAGCATTATAAAGCCTGTTCAATTCAAACATTGCCCGCGCCCTCTTTCTCTTTGATTTCCTCGATCCAGCGCGCCAGCCCGTCCGCTGCTCTTTCCCAGTCCCTCGCTTCTTTCCGCAGTTCCTTTATTTTCCCGTCTGCTTTATGTAGCTGATCTTTCAAGCTGTCGTTTTCCTGCAATAGCCGCATGATCTCCGCTTTCTGCTGCGGGGCGGCGGTCATAATTTCCGGCGGTATACGCCTTCGCAAGTCCGGCTTTTCAATCACTGTCAGAACGGCGCGGCTGTCGTACCTGTCCACGGTCATTTCCTGCCCGCACCGGACGCATTTATAAACCGTGTTGTCTTTCAGATCGTCCGGTAAAATCTGCGCCCCGCATTTCAGACACACGCAATGGCTTTTGTTTTTAAGGGAACATGATCTTTTTACTGCCATATCCCACCTACTGCACAAATTCGTTGTTGTCGCTGATTTCCTGCACGACCTTTATTTTGTCCTTTGCCATTTGCATGATCCGGCAGCGAAGCCCCGTTCTGATCGTTACCGTTGCGACTTTCATTTTTTTGTCGCAGATAGCATCCACGGCGTTCAGCATAATTTCCCGCACCGTTTCCGGCTGTTTATACTCCCCAGCGTCTTCTCCGAAAAGTTCATTGATCCGTTGCTTTGCCACCGTCCGGCGGTTCTTTTCCTGCTGATACTTTATGGCTTCGTCGCAGCCGCACAACATTGTTGCCGCTTCCTCTAACTGCGGGGCGGTCATTTCCGCGCC
>DKUR01000069.1:2428-29900 GCA_002490775.1 Lachnospiraceae bacterium UBA7199
CTTCTCCTGTGCATTTTCATAAATTCCCAGCCGATTAAAGCAATCGTTAATCGCGCACCCTTTACAGTCCACACCTTCGTCCGTCTCTGCTTTGCAATACTCGCAGCAAAGATCGCAGTCGTCCGCGCCGCCTTCCCTGTCTATGCTGCATAACTCTTTCGGTACATACTCGCCGCAATATTCCATTGTCAGTCTTTCCATGCCTTTTCCCTCCCTCATTTAATAAATGCCAGTGCCGCTTCTATCGCTATAACCAGCGCGGCAGCAAGCCCCACCGCCGATATGATCCGCTGGGCGTAAAGCTGCCGGACGCGGCGCGCCCACATTGCTTCGCGTACCGGATTTATGGCTTTGTCGTCTATGTACTCATGCGTGAATATTTTCCGCGTGTCCGTGCCGCCATAATTTGCTATGTTTTCCGCTGTGTTCTCGTTTACATAGTCAAATACAAGCCCGTGCGCCGCGCACCACTCCACCGCGTCTTGCAGGTCTTTTCCTTTCCGGCAAGTATTCAGAATAAGGATTGCGCCGCCCCTCTGAAGCCGCCTGCAATGTCTAATCATTTTCGGGATCGGCTTTATAATTTCGGGGAATTTTGTTTCTGCCAGCGTCCCGTCAAAATCCACCGCAATGATCCGGCGGTATTCCTGCGCGCTCATGCCCTCGCCCTGCTGCCGCCTGTCATTTATATAAATTCCGAAAACCTCTTTTAATTTTCCCGTCATTTCTCCCCCGTCCTTTCCTCTTTGCTTTCTGCTTCCAGTCTTACAACGCTTACTTCATAGCTTGTACTTAAATACGGCAGCTTGCGCCCCTGTATGCGCTTCTTAAAATTGCGGGACTGGAAACGCCCATATATTTCCACATAGTCCCCGACTTTCAGATCGTCGGCTTTTTCTGCCTGCTCATTCCAGCATACGCACGGGACATAATACGCGCCCGTTGGCGTATTTACCGCCACCACAAGCCTTGTCACTGTTACGCGCCGCCCCTTTCGTGTGCGCCTTTTTGTTTCCCGTCCGCTGGGCGGCTTGCAGATATTCCCGCAGATCGTCACTTCGTTTTGATCCTCTACGGGTGGATCGTTCACGGCGATCATTTCTGCGAAAATGAACACTTTCACGCGGTTTTCTTCCGGTTTCGGATCGTGTACGTTCTCCGACCGGATTTCCCCGCCGCAGAATATTTCCGCGCCCTCTGTTATCCTCTCCAGCATTTCCTTTGATCCGGCGGCGCGTCCGTCATACTGCAAAATATAGGTGTCTTCCGTTCCGCTGGGGCGCATCCGCGTCAGTTCTACTTCGTACACCTTGCGCGCCCAGTCTGCCGCGTCCACGATCAATTCCGGCGGGGCTGTAATCTCCCCCACGATCCCGATTGTGTTGTTTCTGCTCATTTTCCCTTTATCTCCTTTCATAGTCCGGCAGCTTGCCCGCCTTTGCGTAAAAGTCGTATAAATCCGCTTTACAGTGCGCCAGTTCGTCCTGTAAAGAGAATATCTTTTCTTCCGCGTCCTCTGCCATTTGTGCGGCGCGGGTATAGTCTGACAAAATCCGGTCTTTTTGTTCCTCTAACTTTTTCGTGCGTTCCTCATACTTGCCGACCACTTCCCTGTATGCTTCTGGACTGATCCAGCCCAAACTATCCACTTTTTCCTGCTTTATAAATCTCTCTGCCTTCACATACTTTTGAAATGCTACTGTTACCCCGCAGCAATCCACAAGCATTTGCAATGTGGCTTCCGCGTCTATCCAGTCCATTTCCCGAATACAGTTATCATCTAATTTCTGAATATACCTGTTTAACGCCTGCTGGCTCTCTATTCCCTGTACGCCGTCGCTTCTGAAAATGCGAAGCACTTTTTCCAGCGTCTCTTTATCCGTCCCCAGCCCGTCAGCCTGCCATAGCTGCACTTCTCCCATGCTCTTTTTCCTCTCTTTCCTGTTTATAGTTTTTCAGTTCGTCGATCGCCCTTTTATAGCAATCAATTTCTTCCGTTTCTTTCGCCCATACAATGCACTTCCCGCGCGTTTCTCCGCTGTACTCCCATATCTCGATCAGATCGTCTTCACTCTCATATATGCTAAAGTGCATGTGATAGCGCAGATTGTATTTTTTCTGCAACGGTCTGTATATTTCATAGAATTTTCTAACTATTTCTTTGTATTCGTCTTCCATGCGCCGCCCTCTATGTATCTAACAAAAGCCCGTAATTTCGCGGCTACCCCCATAAAATCAGATAGCCGCATTTGTGCCGTTTCCTGCCTGTATCTTTCCTGTGATAAATTAAAATAGTGTTCGCTCAACTCGAAGCCTACAAATTTATGCCCCGTATTCCGGCAGGCAATCAGAGAAGAAGCCGATCCGACGTGCGTATCTAAAACCACGTCGCCTGCTGCCGCAAAGGTTGTCAAAATCCATTCATAAAGGGCGACTGGCTTTTGCGTCGGGTGTATGCGGTACTCTTTGTTTTTCATGTTCTCTTGGATCATGCCCTGCCATGTATATTTATATTTGCGTACTGCGGTTTTAAAGGAAGTCCACGCCAGTTCGCAGTCTGCAAAATCATTGTTTCCGTTGTTCTTGTCCCACACTATCCAGCACGGGCTGTCATACGGCATTTTTGAAATAAAATGGTTTGCGCCGAAAATGATCTGATTTTTGCTTACTCTGAATAATTCCCGAAAATATTCTTCGTCCGGCGGCTTTACGTCGCCGCCCGCAAACGGTGTATACGCTTTCGACGTTGCCAGCTTTGACCGTGTACCGTTCTTTTTTCCGTTTTCCTTTATCCCATACGGGGGATCGACAACGGCAAGATCAAAATAGCCGTCGGGGAAGTCTTTCATTCCCTGCATACAATCCATGTTGTAATAGCCGTATTCAAGCATTGCCGCCACTCTCCTGTTTTTTCAGTTCCGCTTCTGCAAGTTCGATAAAACCTTTTAAGTCCGCGATCCGCTGTTCGTATTTCTCATACGCTTTTTTCGCTCTCTGATACTGCCATAAAAGGAATACCCTTTCTTGTGAAGTTTCCTTTTCCATGTATTCCGATTTCGCTTTTTTGACTTCCTGTTCTAAATCGCCGCTATATGAATAAACTTTTTGATCTTTTTTTCTTTTTACCCTCATGCGTCCCCCTTATGTATTAAAACAGGCTCATTTGCCCGTCGCATTGCTTCTTTTTCGGTATGCGCGGCTTGTATTTACATTCTTCGGGGTTTCCGCTCCGGCAGATATAGAAAGCGTCTATTTCGCAAAAATCAAACAGTTTGCAAGCGTCCCGAACGGAAGTTTTTTTAATCATTATGTTTAATTCCTCGCATACCGCTTCCGTTTCGCCCTGTGCTATGCAATGTATACAATATCTGCAATAATGCTTCATGCGTTCCACGTCCTCATGCTAAACTTGTGCCGTTTCCCCTAAAATTATTTTTCTAAATATGCTTTCAAAGATCGTTACCGCAATACTGTTTCCCGCCTGCCAGTACAGCGGCATTGTGTAACGCCCGTTTTTCTCCTGTACTGCTGCCGCCGCGTCAAAATCCGCGTCTGTGTACCCTTGAAGCCGCCAGCACTCCCTTTCCGTCAAATACCGATACCGCCCGCCGCCGCAGTCTATAACCTGTGTAGGCGTTCTGTCCTGTCTGGTTGTGATTGTATAGGCATAGTCTTTTATAATATTCGCCCGCCGTACTACTCCTTTTTTGCCGATTGCATTGTATACGCTCGGCTGGGTAACGTCATAAACTTCCGGTACGTCCGGCAGAAGAAATTCTTTTATATTCCGCATTGGCGACTTTATCAGATCGTCAAAAATAAATTTTTCATTCCCCAGTATTGAAATTGTAAAAACGCGCTGCCGCGCCTGTGGAAGCCCGAAGTCCCTTGCGTCCAGTACGGCGTAGCTGTTCGTATATCCCAGCCATGCCATTTCCTCTATGTATTTATTGAAATTGTGTACGCGGTACTTCTACCAAATCCCCCGCTTTTACTTTTTCAAAGTCCACCGTTTTCATTTGCTGCCCCCTCCGCTTTCAGCTTCAGCCACCATTCTGGATTGTTCCGGTATTTCTCATTCGGGCAGTTGTCGCAGCTTTCCGTTTTGCACTCCCCGCAGAATGTCTTCTGAAAAGCTGTGTCCCACGGCGCGTCTAAAACCGGAAGGCTTTTCAGAAATGCGCCCAGCGTTTCGGGGCTTGCTGTCAGTTCGTCGTATATCCTCATTTTGTCCCCCTTATCCGATCGCCCGCTGTGCCGTGTCTGCGCTGTATCTCACACTATTCGCAACAATGATCTTTCCCCGCTCCAATTCCCTATAAATAGTTGCGATATGAACGCCGACTGCTGCCGCTATTTCCTTTTCATTCATTCCGCTGTTAAACATTGCTTCGATCTGCTGCCTGTCCGCAAATACAATCCTTTTATACCTTCTTGCCACTTTCTTCGCCCCTTTCTTATGGGGCGGCTACTGCCGCCCGCCCTTTAGTCCATTATCTTGATTTCATACTTTCCGCTTCCGTTGTCTCTCTCCATGATTATTGCTAAATCGTCCCCGTGGTAAATATCCGGTATTCTGCAATCTTTCAGAATTGTTACGCCCTGTATTCTATCCCAGCCAGCGGCTTTCTTTGTCTGATTTAATGCTTTCATTGCCGCGTTATAACAATCTCTGTTTTCCTGCGAATAAATAAGTATTGCGTAGTCTTTCTTTTTGATCCAGTTCTCCATTTCCTTTCCCTCGCTTTCTGTGAAAAAAATAATGCGTATGAGTTCCGAAAAACTCATACGCACTTTACATTTTTACATATATTCTCATATAAAAAATTAAATGCGATAGAGTTTGTTTAACTCTTTTCGCATTTAATTTTAAAACTTAGCGAAAGTGGAATATAGTTCCTGTATTTTGTACTATCTTCCATTACCTAAAAGCCATTTATTTCAAAATCGCTTTCTTCAGCTTCGTCTTAATCCTTTGCAGCGCATTGTCAGTAGATTTATCATCCCTGCCTAATACCCTTGCAATCTGGCTATATTTCATCCCTGTAAGATACAAATCCAGCACCTGTTTTTCAAAGCCGCTTAGTTCTTTATCAATAGCACGTTCCAAAAGTTCCACATTTTCTCTGTCAATCAGTACCTCCTCAGGATTTCTTTCTGACTGAGAGACCACACTGTTAATCAGTTCCCCCTCTTCCCCTTTCTCTGCACTGTCATTATCAAAAGAGCCTGCATAAAGAGAAATATAGGTATTTAAAGGCGCATGCTTCTGCCGCCCTGCCGCCTGTATCGCTGTATACATCTGTCTGGACACGCAAAGATCTGCAAAAGTAAAAAAACTTGCATCCCTCCCCGTATCGTAATCCCGTATGGCTTTAAAAAGGCCTATCATCCCCTCCTGGATCAAATCCTCCCGGTCGGCCCCTAAAATATACATGGATTTCGCCTTGCTGCGCACCAGATTCTTATATTTCTCCATAATATAATCAGTAATAGCCGATTCCCCGTCCCTTAAGCGGACAATCAGCTCTTCATCACTGCACTTTTCATATTTTTTATCCATATTCTGCTCCATTTTTACTTTAGGTACTTTCCTCATTATTTTCCTGCTCATATATTTTGATAAGTTCTGCAGCAAAATGTTCTGCCAAAATGGTATAGCCATCCGGGTTGCAGTGTACCCCATCCGGCATATAGTTATAAATAACTGCCGCATCATGGGTATCCAGCATATTGGAATTGTACAAATCAATCACCGGAATTTCATACTCTTTTGCAAGATATTTAATGGCATTCACCAAAATAATCTGGGGCAGCAAATAGTCTCTTTCCTTCTTTAACATATCATGAAGCACATTGGGCAAAGGCGTTGCAAATACAATTGTTGCATCAGGATAATCTGCTTTCAGTCCGCGCATCAGCTCGTCTAAATCTCCGATAAATGTATTTGGTTTCCGTTCCTTCACCGTTCCCAATTCTTCCTGTGTCAGGCAGAATCCGTCATTTGTACCTCCCATTACAATAATCAGATCCGTATCCTTAGGAATTTCTTTGTATCTGTCCACAAAGGCATTTTCCCAGTATCTTCCAATGGAAGAGCCTCCGATTCCAAGATTTGTCACGCTCTCGGCTCCTAAGATTTCCTTTAATTTCGCAGGGTAAGCATACTGTTGATAATCTTCCATATTTTCCAGATTAGAAGCCTGCGTAATGCTGTCACCCAGACAGGCAATGGAAATGTCTGAAAAATCATAGCTGCCGCTTTCTATCACGCTCTGGTCTGTGTCATTCTGCATCAGGGTTTCCATATAGGAACCCCTGATCTTTCTTTTATCAGCAAGCATGTTGCCTGATACAGACAGGATTTCACTATCTGACATGTCGCCCAATCCATTACCTGATGCAGACATCTCCATATTTCCTGATACATCAGGACTTATATTCCCCGACACGTCCATTCCTTCATTTCCTGATACATCACCTGCATTGCCAGATACATCCACTTGGTTATTTCCCGATACGTCCACTAAAGAATTGCCGGATGCATCAGTTCCAGCATTCCCTGAAATATCCATTTCCATATTTCCTGACACGTCCATTTCTATAGGATTCATCAGGTCTATCCCTTCATTTCCAGACACATCTGATTCACCGTTCTCTTCCAAAAACAGCTCCTCTTCAAATTCAGACCAAAAATCCTCCTCTTCAAAATATGCCTTATTTTCCTCGATAAATGCTTCAATCGCCTCCTGATCTTTGGAAAGCTCACTGATCGTCACCTGCATGTCATTTACTTCAGCACGCGCCTGTTCATATCTGGCCACACGCTCTTTTTCCCATTTTTGCGCTTCTATCTGCTTAAGCCCTTTGTCAATTCCCACTGCTGCAACCATAATCACCATCATGGCAATCACCATAAGCAAAAACCTATTTATTTTTCCCATTTTAAGTCATTCACCTGCCTATCCAAGCCTTTGCCGGACAATTTCATATGCCAGTACACCTGCTGCCACAGAAGCATTCAACGAATCTATATCTCCCTGCATGGGTATGGCAGCCGCCATATCACATTTTTCCTTTACAAGCCTGCCTACTCCTTCTCCTTCATTACCGATCACAAGGCCGATGGCTCCCGTTAAATTCAGGTCATACATTCTTGTCCCATTCATATCGGCACACACAAACCAAAGTCCCCTGCCTTTCAGCTCCTCTATGGTAGCAGTAAGGTTAGTCACTTTCGCCACAGGGGTATAATTCAAGGCGCCTGCTGACGTTTTCGCCACAGTAGCAGTAAGACCTGCCGCCCGGTTTTTAGGAATAATCACCCCATGCGCGCCTGCAAGATTTGCCGTACGGATAATTGCTCCTAAGTTATGGGGATCCTCTATATTGTCCAGCAGAATCAAAAAAGGCGGTTCTCCTCTTTTGGCGGCAAGGCGGAACATGTCCTCAATCTCTGCATATTCATAAGCTGCTGCACATGCAATAACGCCCTGATGTTTTCCGGTTTCTGACATCTGGTCAAGCCGCTCCTTAGGCACATACTTAATCTGCACATTCTGTTTTCTTGCCTGTCTTTTGATCGTCAAAACAGGCCCGTCCTGACAGCCATCCAGTATGTACACCCTGTCAATAGGCTTCCCTGCGCGAAAGGCTTCTATTACAGCATTTCTGCCCTCTATGGTAAATTCATTTGTTTCCCTTTTTTTCTCTTCCACTTTTTAAATCCTTTCCCATTTAACCTTATTCCTATAAATTCTTTTCATGCCTCCTGCTTATGTAAACCAATTTGAATCAATTCTAATATCCTCTCCATTTGATCTGTCAAATAAAGATATCCCACCAAAGCCTCTAAACCGGTGGCTTTTTTGTATTCCCCCGGAGCTGCATTTTTCGCCATAGTATAAGGTTTTGCATTTTTCCCCCGTTTATACACTGCAAGCTCGTCCTGGTTAAGCTGATCCATGATTTCTTCAATAAAAAGTGCCTGTGCAGGTGCTTTCACATACTTTACGGTACGCAAATGCAGTTTATTTGGTGATGCATTCCCTTTTTCCACCACTATCGTACGGAAAATCAGATCATAAACTGCATCACCAATGTACGCAAGCGTAAGAGGTGAATATGTCCTGATATCCACCTCTTTTAAGTCAAAACTTTTTTTGATTAAGTTTAATAAACTTACGCCCTCTTCCATTTCACTCCTTCGCGGGTATCTTCAAGAATAATCCCTTTGCTTAAAAGCTCATTTCTGATTTCATCGGCGCGCTGGAAGTTTTTCTCCTTCCTTGCTGCCTGACGCTCCTTGATCAATGCCTCAATGTCACTATCTAACATTTCCTGCTTTTTCTCAACAATCAACCCACAGATATCCGAAAGCATCACCAGTTCTTCTTTCAGAAAGTTTAAATATTCCCTGCTGCTGCCTGCATCTGTATTGGTATTAACAAATTTTACCAAATCGAAAATAGCAGCAATTGCATCAGCAGTGTTGAAATCATCATCCATTGCCTCATCAAATTTTGCAATAAAGCCTTCCGCTTCCTCCGCCAGCTTCTTTTCCTCATCACTCATTGTATCAGATGCTGCATTTTCAAGCAAATAATTTAAATTGCTGACGCTGGTTACAATCCTCTCATACCCGTTTCCTGCCGCATCCATAAGCTCTGCACTGAAGTTTAAAGGACTTCTGTAATGTGCTGAAAGCATAAAGAACCGCAGCACCTGGGGATCATACTTTTGAAGAATATCTCTTACAGTAAAGAAGTTTCCTGCCGACTTTGACATTTTTCTATTGTCTATATTCAGGAACGCATTATGCATCCAGTATTTTGCAAAAGGTTTGCCATTGGCAGCTTCAGACTGTGCAATTTCATTTTCGTGATGAGGGAAAATCAAGTCTTCTCCTCCTGCATGAATATCAATTTCGTCCCCCAGATAACGCTTGCTCATAACAGAACATTCAATATGCCATCCGGGACGCCCGTCACACCAGGGTGACTCCCAATAAGGCTCCCCATCCTTCTTCGGTTTCCAAAGCACAAAATCAAGGGAATCTTCCTTCTGATCTTCACCGCTTACCAAAAGGGAACGGTTTCCTCCCTGAAGGTCGTCAATGTTTTTATGGGAAAGCTTTCCATATCCTTTAAAGCTTCTGGTTCTGTAATAAACCGTTCCGTCCTCTGCTACATAGGCATGCCCCTTTTCGATCAGAGTGCCAATCATGTCCAGCATACCGCAGATCTCCTGGGTAGCTTTTGGATGTGTGGTGGCTTCCTTCACATTAAGAGCCTGCATATCCTTTTTACACTCCGCAATATAGCGTTCAGAAATAACAGATGCTTCCACGCCTTCCTCAATGGCTTTTTTAATGATCTTATCATCCACATCCGTAAAATTAGATACAAAGTTCACTTCATATCCTTTATGTTCCATGTATCTTCTGACTGTATCAAATACAATCATGGGACGTGCATTTCCGATATGGATCAAATTATATACGGTAGGTCCGCATACATACATTTTTACTTTGCCTTCTTCTAAAGGTTCAAACTCTTCTTTCCGTTTAGATAGTGTGTTGTAAATTTTCATTGTAATCTCCTTTTCATCTGTCTCTTTTTATCTCGCGTAATTCTCTTTCCAAATCAATGATCCGGTTAGTCAGTTCTGCATTGGCACGATGCAGGCTGGTCAGGTCTTCCATAATAGGATCAGGTAACCCTACCTGATCTAGTTCCTCCTGGGGCAGCGTCTTGTTGTTGCGTTTTACTACCCGCCCCGGCACCCCTACCACCGTAGAGTTGGGAGGCACCTCCTCAAGAACCACACTTCCGGCTCCTATCTTAGAATTATCCCCAATTGTAAAGGAACCTAATACCTTGGCTCCGGCACTGATCATCACATTGTTTCCTATGGTAGGATGTCTCTTTCCCTGCTCTTTGCCCGTACCGCCAAGGGTTACCCCCTGATACAGAGTCACATTGTCTCCTATAATAGTAGTTTCACCTATAATAACACCATTTCCATGATCAATGAAAAATCCACTGCCAATCTGCGCACCGGGATGAATCTCAATCCCCGTCTTTCTTGCTCCACGCTGGGAAACCCACCTTGCAAGAAAATAATGCTTGTTCAGGTACAGCTTATGGGCAGTGCGGTAATGCATCATCACTTTAAAACTTGGATAAAGAAAAACCTCCATTGCCGAATGAATTGCCGGATCTCTCTGCCGGATAATCGCAACTTCCTCTTTTATTCTTTTTACAAATCCCACTTCATTACTCCTTTGATCCGAATATCTAAACAAGTCAAACAACGAATGCCAGGTTTTACCAGCCATCCTTATGTTAAAAAAAGGATAACTTCATTCCCTAGAGACGAAGTTATCCGCGGTTCCACTCTACTAAAGGCTGCTGCCTTCACTCATTGCACGTAACGTGTGAATACGTGTTCTGCTACTAAATACCCTGTGCTATCGGCATTCCCATTCACAAAACCTGCTCCCGGATGCACTTCTATTACCTGTTTACAGGAATGCTTTCAGCCGGCGGCATTCCTTCTCTAAACAACGGATGCCAGGCTTTGCCAGCCATCCTTATGCTAAGTAAACGCCTGCATTTTACATGCAGCAGTAATATACTCTCTCCGTTCTTTGCATTTTTTATTATCTTTGTTTATTCATCGGAAATCTATTTACATTATCAGCATATGCAAAAGTACCTGTTTTGTCAACCGTTTTCTCTAAAATGAAGGTTAGTATCCTTCCAGTAAAAAATCTGTCAACTTCACAATTTTTATGCCATCTTGCGTTACAGGGTTATCACATTCTCCGGCAAGAACCACCTTTTCATAGTTATCACGGATCTTTTGAAGCGGTTCCAATTCTCTTTTTCTAGTCAATGGATCATTCATAGACTCCGTTACCTGAAAATATATTTTTTCTTTTGCATTGGCAGCTATGAAATCAACTTCTTTATCGCCAATCTTACCTATCGCCACATCATAACCTTTCCTAAGCAGCTCAAAATAAACAATATTTTCAATACAATGTCCTGTATCTATATCACGAAAACCTAACAGATAATTTCTTAAACCAATATCTACGATATAGTATTTTCCCAATGTTCTAAGATATTCTTTTCCTTTAATATCAAAGCGTTTAATTTCATAGAAAATATAAGACTCCAGCAGTGCTCCCACATATGCCTGTATTGTCTGCACTGCCGGTCTTCCATTTCTCCTGTCTATATCAATTAGTTGTGCGTCAATCAACGTATTTCCAATAGAAGTGATGGATGTATTATTACCAATATTATCTGCAAGGAACATAATAATTTTACGCAAAAGCTCGGCATCAGTTATTTGTCTTCTGCCGCGCCGCTTTTCCCTTTCCAGAATATCACGCATTACTACTGATGAATAAATCCCATCTAACAATGCAAATACTTTATCCGTGTCAAGGCCAATATCTACAATGCCCGGCATACCGCCAAACTTCATATAGGATTCAAAGAGTTCCTTTGTATCATAATTTTCGCCCTCTGCATCATAAATACGTTTGCGAAGCTCTCCGGCAGGACCTTTTTTCTCTTTCACTTCATATTCATGAAAATCAAGAAATTCTTTAAAGGATAAAGGCAGCATTTTTATCTCAACAAAGCGTCCCGCCAGATAAGTAGCATATTCTGAAGAAAGCAAATATGCATTAGAGCCTGTGACATAAATATCACAGTCAAAATCCACTCGGAATGAATTTATGGCATCCTGCCAATCTGGAATACGTTGAATTTCATCAAAAAATAAATATGTTCTCATAGCACCAGTCATCCGCTGCTTTACATACTGGTATATCTCTACAGCAGTCATCTTCTGGAATTCAATGGACTCAAAATTCATCTGAATAATCTGTTCTGGCTCCACTCCATTATCCTGTAAGTACTGAACCATTAATTTCATCAAACTTGATTTACCGCTACGACGAATTCCTGTGATAACCTTAACTAATTCTGTATCTTTAAAGGCTATCAATTTTTTCAAATACAAATCACGTTTTTTAAGTTGCACTTCTTTTTTTAGCATAAGGCCACCTCAAAATTTATGATAACACAAACTTGTATTTTTTAAAAGTTTGTGTTATCAATGTGGAAAAACTTTTATTCTATCAAACCGTTTTCTCTATTTGGACACCCTTTGCACCCTGCACATCCCCGATTGGTCACATCTTCACTGCTTAAATTCACCGGACTTGTAAGCAGACAGACTGCCTGAGAGGAAATTCCCTCTCCGCTGCCGGTAAATCCAAGCCCCTCTTCTGTTGTAGCTTTTACATTTACCTGCTCTATGGTAATCCCCAGCGCATCTGCAATATTTTTTCTCATAGAATCAATATAAGGCCTCATTTTGGGTGCCTGCGCAATGATAGTTGCATCAATATTTTCAATCAAAAACAAATTTTCCTCCAACAGCTTCCTTACATGTTCCAAAAGTCTGATTGAGGAAATTCCCTTATAAGCAGGATCGGTATCCGGAAAATGCTTTCCGATATCTCCCAGCGCTGCCGCTCCCAAAAGAGCGTCCATAACCGCATGCAAAAGTACATCAGCATCCGAATGACCTAGCAGCCCCTTTTCATAGGGAATCTCCACGCCTCCAATAACCAGCTTCCTGTTCTCAACCAATTTGTGTACATCATATCCCATTCCAATTCTCATTTTTCTTCAACCTTTCCTCCATTCTGAAGCGTTTTACGCTGAGGAGACGGGCAAAATGTTGAAAAATTCTTTCAACATTACTCTCCCTCCTGCATGATCTTCCATATATACTGCACATCTTCCTGCCGAATATACCCAACCTTCTGATAAGAAAAAGCGAACTCTCCACGCATCACTGCATAGCCTGCATAAATATATTCTCCAAAACCACAGTAAACTGCCGCAGTATCTGTTAAAATTTCATTTTTCCATGTATCTCTCATTCGAATTCCTGCATAATACAAATGCAGGTGAACCGCCTCGTGGGCTAAAACAGCAATTACCGCCTCCGGGGTGTAGTGGGGCTTTAATTCCAGCCGGATTGTAGTAAAAGCCAGATCCGTTGCTATTTCTCCTGCCCGGTCTGACATAAAAGTATCCTCCACCACCAGCTTAATAAATTCACCGTCAATGCCAAGATGTGCACAAATACTGCACAAAAGCCGCTTTAAATTTTCCTCATTTCCAAGGTCATCCTTCAATCTGCTTAAAATGTCCTCCGGCACCGTATAAACCCCATAGTCTATTTTATCCCTCTTTTTTAAAAGCTCCACGCATTCTGCTAAAAGCTCTTTGGGAACGCTTTTAAAAGCACTTGACGGAACAGGCGCCTTACGCAGTACAAATCTTTTAAAAAGAAAATAAAAAAATCCAATATATGCCAGCAGCTCAAAAATGCTGTCAATTCTTATCCGGTAAAGAAATTCCTGTATTGCTCTCATGCTTCTTTCGTTACCTCATTTTTTCTTCTAACTGCATCATACAATATTTCTCAACTAACTGGATAAACTCATCTGCTACAACAATCTGTCGCTCTGTTTCCTCACAACTAGCCACATAAAAATCATCGTAATCACTGGCATGGCGTATTTCTTCAGCCTCACCAATTTTTCTCCCCATTTCTCTGGGAAATATTCCGGTTTTCACATATTCCTTATTAAAATTGCTGATTGCGTCTTTATGGCGTTTATAAGATTTTCCATACAAAACAACCCCTTCCTTTTGAATATTCGCATAAAAAGGATAATTTACCATCCACTTTCTAAAATGAGCCTCACTTTTCGCGATAGGATTAATGTCAATGTTATTATCCAAATTGAAATCATATGTCACATAAGAAAGCTGTTTGCTGTATTTTTTTAGTTCCAAATCAGACATATCCAAAAGGATCATAATATCCACATCTGAATCTGGCCCAAAATCACCTCTGGCATAAGAACCATATAATATAATCCTGCTAAGATAATTTCCATAAATTTTTTTAATCTCAATTACATAATTATCAATTAAACTCCGCATTGTTTGTGGCATCTCAACACCTCCTCAACAACACCAAACGCCCTTAATATATTATACTGAATTATTATTTTTCTTACAATTGTTCCGCATCAATAAATCTCTGATCTAAAAAACATCTATTGTGCATCAATCCGCGCCTTTAAATCCTCTAAATACATCCAGCGGTCCATCTTTTCTTCCAGATCCTGCTCTACCTGCTGCTTTTGCCCTGTCAGCTCACTCAGCTTTACAAAATCAGTTGCCGCCTTCATGATCTGCTCATCCAGGCTGCTTATCGTCTCTTCCAGTGCTGCAATCTCTCCCTCAATCACTTCATAGTCTTTTTGTTCCTTATAGGTAAATTTAAGCTTTTTATCTGACTGTTTCCAGCTATTTTTCTTATTCTGCTCTGCCTCTCCCTGGGGCGCAATTTCTTTTTCATAAGCATCAGCTTTGCTTTTTCCTGCTTTGCCTGCGCCCTGACTACCGGTGCTCCAAAGGTTTTCTTTTTCTTCGGCTTCCTGTCTCATACGAATTTTATAATCCGTATAACCGCCTTCATACTGCTTCAGCACCCCTCCTTCTGAAAAGGCAAAAAGCCTTTTGACGGTTCTGTCCAGAAAATAGCGGTCATGGGAAACGGTAATTACAATTCCTGAAAAACTGTCCAAATAGTCCTCCAGTATAGCCAGTGTGGTAATGTCCAGATCATTGGTAGGCTCATCTAAAATCAGCACGTTAGGGGCCGACATAAGTACTTTCAACAAATTCAGCCGCCTCTTTTCCCCACCGGAAAGCTTGCTTAAAAGTCCATACTGGTCCTTTCCTTCAAAAAGAAACCGCTCCAGCATCTGGGAAGCACTTACACTTCCCTCCTGTGTCTGCACATACTCCGCCACATCCTTAATATAATCAATCACTCTTTTGCCGGAAGGCATTTCCATCTCATCAATTTTCTGGGCATAATACCCGATTTTAACAGTCTGTCCTAAAACTATCTTTCCCTCATCCGGAAGAACTTCTCCTGTGAGAATTTTCATTAAAGTGGTCTTTCCACAGCCATTAGGACCAATAAATCCGATCCTGTCATTTTTTAAAAAGATATAAGAAAAATCCCGAATCAGCACCTTATCTCCATAAGCTTTGCTGACATGATCAATTTCCACAGTGGTTTTTCCAAGTCTGGTAGAAACAGAACTGATTTCCACTTTGCCATCCACTGCTGGCGCTGACGCACTTTTCAGCTCCTCATACCGCTCTAATCTGGCCTTCTGCTTGGTTGTGCGTGCTCTGGCTCCTCTTTTTACCCATTCCAATTCTTTCCGTAAAACAGACTGGCGTTTCCGCTCACTTGCAAGGGCCGCTTCCTCCCGGGCCGCCTTTAGTTCCAAAAAGCCTGCATAATTAGCCTGATAGGAATAAATCTTTCCTTTATCTATTTCCACAATGCGGTCTGACACACTGTCCAAAAAATAACGATCATGGGTAACCATAACAACTGCCCCTGTATAACTTTTCAACTGTCCTTCCAGCCACTGCGCCATATCATGATCTAAATGGTTGGTAGGCTCATCCAAAATCAACAAATCAGAAGCCTCTAAAAGGGCCGCCACCAATGCCAGGCGCTTTTGCTGTCCGCCGGATAAACTGCCGCATACAGCCTCAAAATCCGTCACTCCCAGTCTGGTCAACATGGACTTAATCTGTGATTCCTCCGCTTTACACCTTCTTTGAACCGCTTCAATAACAGTATCCTTTTCCTGAAACAAAGGATGCTGGGGCAGATAACTGCATACCACATGATTGGCAATAGTCACGCTTCCTTCATCCGGCTCCTCCAAACCTGCCATCATTTTAAGCAAAGTAGATTTACCCGTCCCGTTGATTCCGATAATGCCTGCCTTTTCCCCTTCCTGTAAGTAAAAGGAGGTACGGTCAAATAAAGATCTGTCTCCGAATGACTTTGTTATGTTTTCTATTGATAAAATATTCATTGTATTTTCCACTTCATAAGCTTTCATCTAAATATCTTGCAACTCATCTGTATTACCATTTTAAATGAGCTGCAAGTTTTTTGGCAACCTATTTTTTAAATCCACCATTTCAACTCCTCAAACATCTCATCCGGCAGATATAAATACCGGTAAGGCGTTATATTTCTATCGTTTGGGCAGTAAACAGAAATACTATAGCCGCTAAATTTCCAGTCCCCCGGATACCCTAAAATCGTATCATCACCGTCAATGATCTCCTTTCCGCCGCTTAAATAAATGATATTTTCCGCAAAGGAATCAAATTCCCGCCAGCCATAATATAAAATCCCATATTCTTCTTCCTGCCATCTGCTGACGGTCTGCTTAACCGGCGCTGCTTCCATCCCTTCCACCAGCATGGTAAAATCCTTTTCCTCTTCATAAATGCCATCGGTTGTGCCATGAAGATCAATTCTGATTTTATCTGATTTATTTTCATCATAGGAAATCAGAAAGCTGTCCACATAATTTCCTTCCTCATCAAACCCCTTTATCATTGTATCAAAGCTTATGATTGTCCCATCCGGCCTAAAGTGCAGGGAAAAGCTGGTAGCAAGACAGAGCTTTTCCGGCAGATTTACTTTTTCTTCCACATCCTCCAAAATGCCTGTCAGCTTGTCCTCATAAATATTATCATGCACCAAAACAACGTTTTTGGTATTTTTTAACTGCTGAAGATACCATGACAGCTTTCCATTATAAGGGATTGCACTTCTTACAATCAGCCCTGCGCCAATCAGGCTGATCACCATCCAGCCGGATATCACCGGAACCCGAAACAGGCAGCGCCGGTAAAGCTTTACTGTAGACAGCTTCAATTTAACAAATTCCCTGTTTGCCCCCTGACAGGAAAAAAGGTAAAACTTTCCCTTCTTCACCACAACATAACAATACTTTTTATCCATCCGATAATATACAATGTCCCTAATGGAAAAGGCAGCGCTATAATCATTAATTTTTAATGTAACAAGCTCATCATTTATAACAATTTCCTGATAGGTAAAAGGCAGGCTGTTTCTTTTCAGTCTCCAGCATACCGCCATCCATCTCACACACAAAATAAGAAAAATCACGCCGCATAAAGCTAAAACCGGTATATTTTTTCGAACCCGCCCAAATTGGCACAGGGAATAAAGATGAAACCAGATCACACTGCCTAAAAGCAGAGAAAGGGGGGCGGCAAAAAAGCGGCAGAGCATTTCCCTGCGCATTATCCTTTTCCATTGTTTTTCTGTTGATCTCATTTCACTGCCGCAGCACAAATCCTTGGAACTTCCAGTTTTCGCCCAAATCTTCCGTAACATACCTGGCTTTCACTCCTCCATCGATACTTTGTTCTTCCATGCAAATGTCCATCGTCCATTTTCCCTTTTCTAAAAAGGGCGCATAGGCCATAGAATAATACTCCTTAAGTTCATCAAACTTTACCTCGCTCCAGGTTTCTCCACCATCTCCCGTTCGTATTACAAAAGGAGCCTCGGAATCCCTGATGGTAATAAAACCCACCTCATTAGTAATAAATCTCATATCTGTGGTAAGGGAATGGGACATAAGCTCAGCGCCTTCAAATACCAGACATTCCCTCCAGTTTTTTCCTCCATCTTCCGTAACAAAACATGTGGTATATTCCTGCCACATAGTCCGGTCACTGGAAATCATCAGGAATCCTTTCTTAGCATTTTCTGGAAAAGATACAAAAATTCTCCTGACTGAGCCAAAATTTCTGGAATTGGTCACCACGCTGCTCCGGTAAGCGCCTGCCGCTTCATCATAATATACCACACTAAGGGGCAGGCCCGGACTCCCTCCATAAGCAAAAATCTGCTTCATTTCATCACACTGATAGCTGCCCTCCTGCAGCCGGGTAAGGGCCCCATCCATTTCATCCCCTCTGGTAAAAAGCTCTTCTAAGGTTACCGGTACCGTCTCCCACTCTTCCTGATCTTTTTTCCTTATTTCAAGCACGCCGCCGCTTGTCCTCGTTTCATATGAACAATCCCTTTCTTCTTCGGGAATTCCCGTAAACAAAGGAAGATCACTGTAGTCATTTTCAGGATAAGTTTCCTGAAAAGCCGCCACAGCCTCAGTCATTTGGGTAATTCCCTGTAGTTCAAAAACATACTCCTTTACCATCTTCACATGAACCGCTACTGGATAATAAGCATAATAGTACCCATCCACCATCTGTACCTGCCCAAAGGAGGGCACCTTTTCTAATGAGTTTTCATCCCCTAAAAACTCCCTGACTACCGCTGCAAATACAAACTCCTTTTGATTTCCTGCCAGCATTCTCCAATAAGCAATCTCTATCCCTGTATAAGATCCCGAATCCTCCAGCGAAACCCTGCTTGCAGCAGTCTGATCTCTGTCATAATTCAAATAACGGTACATGAATTTATCAATACAATCCCCATAATGCTCCGGCCTTTTCAGCCTGACCTGCCAGGGGCCTTCCGCCGCATAAGGCAGTTCATCATAGCTTTCCACCTCACTGTAGGGCAGGTTCATTAATTCCTGACGATAAGAATCCTCCTTGGCCGGTGCCAGCGCCAACATACAATCAAGCGCCTCTTTTGTAAAGCATTCCGGCTTTTCATACCCTTCATAAAGGTTAATTCTCTCCGCTGCCTGCTGCTCCTGTATCTGAACCACCATTCTTTTTCCTGAGATTCCAACCAAAAATACCGTTTGAAGAACAAGCAGGACAACTGCAAAACCGGCAATTGCATTATAGGGCTTTTTCTCTTCCATAATGGCTGCAATCCGTGCTTTCATGATTCCTTCGCCTGCACTGAAAAAAACGGAATGAACGTAAGCCCTGCTCCGCATCTTCTCCAGACTGTCGATTAAAAACTGCCCGTAAGCTGCCCTTTCTTCCTTTCCACATCCTGACACCACAGTCTCATCACAGTCAATCTCGATATCTCTGCCACTGATGCTGCGGATCAGATAAGCCAAAGGATTATACCAGCAAATAGCATTACACAAAAACAAAAATAACTTATACCAGGTATCTTTATGCCGGATATGCACACACTCATGCATCAAAAGCACATCCAGCATTTCTTTTCCTTGTTCCGGCAAATCCGCCATGCACTTTTTTGACTTCTCCCTTGCCTTGTCTGTCCAATCACCTGCTGCATCCTCTGCCGATAAACCGCACGCCCACTCCGGCAGGAGAATGATCGGCTGGTAAAAGCCAAGCACAAAAGGCTCTGCAATTCCACTATTTTTATAGACAACACTTCTGTCCGCCTGCCTGATTCCGGCCTGTACCCACGCCTTTTCAAGCTTCTGTCTAATCACTTCATCCTCTAGGGGAGCAATACCCCTAATGCATTTCACCCTGAATTTTCGGTAATTTACAAAGTAAACCAGCATCATAAGCAGACTGACCAAAGTCATGCCAAGTACCACAAGTGTAAATCCTTTATCATAAAGAAAATAAGGCAGCCCAAATTTTCCACAAACCCGATACCACAAATAATCTGCCGTATACCTGAGCCTCCCCAGAAGAAACACATGAAGAAAACACATTTGTATCATTAAAAGTACCCAGATTGTTTTTTTCCATTTTCCACTCATTATTGAAACAAACTCCCTCCTGCCTTCTATTGTCTATATTTAAGATATTTTGGTGTTCATATATGATTCCGGCGGATACAAACTCTCATCAATTCTCTCTAATTTCCCTTTATAGAAGCACAGCACATAGAAGCCTGTATCTGTCTGGTAATAAAATTCTTCATAATCCTTGTTTTCGGGAAAATCTTTTTTCTCATAACTTGCTCCCAGAATTTCTTCCGCTTCCTGCCTGCTCATTCCAATCAAAAGCTTTCCATCCCTGCTGCCTCCATAAAAAGACTGAATCTGGGCCAGCTCCTCATATTCATTCATCATAAAAAGGTAACAGTTGTCATGTGCCCAATAATAATGCTGCCTGTTGCTGCCATCCTCATCTGCTGTCTCCATCTCATAATAATCCATATCTATTGAATCCAGAAATGTGGTAAGTTCTTCTTTCGTCCACCCAAACTCACATTCTGCAAGGAGTTTATTAGGATTATGATTCATTTCACTTATCGAAATTTGGTTAAACACATTTGTAAAATTAACAATCCGCGGCTCCCACAGATCTCCATATAACTGAAAAGTCTTTGCCTGCCGGCCTTCACCCATCACATCCAGCCCACATCCCCAAATCGTTCCATCTTTTTTTTCTATAAAGGTCGTACTGTCATAGCTGCATTGCCCCTTTATATCGCTCATCAGACGAGTGCTATAAGAATTGTTGCGCATCTGGTCAAACCACACCATCTTTACATCTTCCGCCGCCATCACCGGCTCTTCAATGAAATCCCTGTCTCCTGAGTCCACGCCGCAGGAACCAAAGCTGTTATTTCCCCATGTCCATAGATTTCCGTCTGCCTTAATGGCAGCCATTGTAAAATAACCGCTGGTCACATAAACTGCATCCACCATCATCACATGAGGTTTGGTATACACACACCCTTGCGTCTGATTTCCGGTAATTGAAGATGTGGTATAAATTCCGCCCCAGCACCAAACACTTCCATCTTCCTTTAATGCCACAATAGAGCCCATTCCGCATCTGGCATAACGCACATCTTCCATAAGAAGTACAGGCAGATCCGCAGTCGTTTTATCAGGATTCCACAAATAATTAAATTCCTCCGGCACATCCATTCCCATAAGTCCGTTCATGTTTGCTCCCATACCATAAAGCTTTCCATCTTCAGTTAAAAAAATAGTGAAAGAACCGGAAAAATTGCTTGCATCCACATGCACTACATTTTCCGCTATTTTCTGGGGTTCCTCTATGCTTACACTTCCATCCGGCGTATCCAGATAAGTAGTTTTTCTGCCAATGCCTAACTGACCGCAGTTGTTAGCCCCACAGCCCCATAGCGTTCCTTCCTCATCAATGAAAAAATAGCTGCCTACCAGAGAAAGGTTGGTAATATAATAGTTTTCTATCTGGAATGGCTCCCCAATATGCAGGTCCTCATAATCTTCTACCAAAAAATTCTGCAGCTTAGTTTCCTCCAAGCCTGTATCTGGCCATCCCTCACTGCCTGTCTCTGCCTGCGTTTCTCCTTCCCCTTTTGTTCCTTCTTTTTCTGTTCTGGTATCTGTCCGATCCGGTACGAGTCTCTTTTCCTCTTCCCCCGTAATAACAAAAATCAGCCCAGTCCCGACAATAACGACGGCTGCCAGCAAAACCATTATTGCATATCGCCATCTGTTTCTTCTGTTTATAAAAAGATTCTTAAAATTCATAAAGCATCATCCCTCTTTTTACTGTCTAAAAACTGGCGTAGTTCTTCGATATCCTGACTGCTCAGTTCCTCTCCATCATAAAGCGCTGTTGCAAAATTACTTAAAGAGCCTCCAAACATTCGCTTTAAAATACTTTTCCCTGTTTCCTTCAAATAAAGCTTTTTTTCTACCAATGGACGGTAATAATTCATTTTTCCCTGCTTCTTACGCTCTACAAATCCCTTTTCTTCCAGCCTTGACAAATAAGAAAGGATTGTTCCTGCAGTAAGAGACTTGTCAGCATCCATCCTTTGCTCAATTTCAATACGGGAAATCATCTCCTCCGCATCCCATATGATCATCATTAATTCCAGTTCTCCATCCGGCAGCTTTTTCATTGTATTTATACCTTTCTTTTATTTTAGGCATTTGCCTAATTTAAAATAACATACCTGCTAAGGGATGTCAACGTTAAAGTAACAGTTGTTTGCTCATATACAAATTTTCTGTATACTTTTCCAGCTTATGGAAACACTAAAAAAGAAAGCACAAAGCAATTTATTCAGCAGCACAGAATGCTTTGAAATGGAGGTAAAAATGGACAAAGAAAAAAGAATCGACACCTACCCAAATGGCCAGCAGCCAGCCAATTCCTATGATGACGGCAATATTCCCCAGGAAGATCTTCCTATCAATATTATTCCTGACGAAGTTCCAAGAAAAGATGGTCCGGGTGGGGAAGGTTGAACAAAAAAATTTCAATCTCAATGCTTTAAACACCCACTGGAGCAGACAGATGAAGCAGGAATAAGAAATCTGCTGCAGCAGGTACACATGGAAAACAGGTATGCCCAAATATGGCATACCTGTTTTTTTAAAGCATAATATGTAAAACCTAACCACCAACCCTTCATATAAAGGGTTTTTTACAATTGTTTCACTTTATTACTTATGTTATATTATTAATACACAACAAAACAAGGAGCGGTAAACAGGAAACGAAAATCGGGTATTTTTATTATCCTGCTGGAAAAGTGCTCCAGAATGAGGAATATTATGAGCGAAATTACAAGCGAATCCAGGCTTACTTTTATGGAAGCCACTAGTATTATTGTAGGTCATGGTGTTGGTTCCGGCATTTTAGCGGTACCTTTTTTAGCTTCCCGCAACCGCTGGCAGGATTTTGTGTGGATCGTCCTTCTTGCTTATTTTATCAATCTGATTATGCATTTTATGATTGCAGAATTATCTTATAACAACAACGGAGCACAATTTATCAAATGCTTTGAAAAAGAATTATTTACAGGTAAGCTAAAAACCCTTGCTACATGGACTGCTTTTGGTTTTCTGGGATTTTCAGTGCTGGTCAATGTCAGTGGCTTTATTGCCGGTGCTGCTGCCGTATTCTCCGCATGGTTTTCTCTTCCCTCTGCATTAGGTATGGTTCTTTATTATGTACTTGCTGCAAGTGTGGTTTATATTGGTATGAAATTTGTTGGAATCTGCGAAAAAATTGCAGTGTTTTCTATGGTGGGTGTGATTGGGATTCTTTTTATCGCCACAATCGTGTCCGGTATGAGTCCTCTTCCATGTACATTTATCGCTGGCAGTAATGTACTGGCATTATACAGTATGGTTGCTTTTTCCCTTTCTGCTGTTATGTCTGTTCCACAGGCAGTAAAGGGATTAAACGGCGACCGCAAAAAAATACAAGGCTCCATAGCCCTTGGCACAGGCATCAATGTTGCCCTTATCCTATTGATTACCTTTATGACCTTGCTTGGCGCAGGAGAAAACATCTCGGAAAACGGCGCTTTAGTTGATTTATCCCTTCATCTTGGCGGCTGGGTTAGTATTGTAGGCTATGTATTTTCCCTGCTGGCACTTTCTACTTCTTTCTGGGCCAATACATTAAATCTGCGTGACATTATCCATGAGCAGACCAAATGGAAAAAGCAGATCAGCTGGCTTGTATCAACCCTGCCCTGCCTGCTTATTGCCTTACTTGGCATTCAAAGCTTTGTAGGATTTACCCGTCTTGCAGGTGTGGTTCAGATTCTAACAGGTGTCGGCATTATCATTGCCTATAACCGTTCCCGCAAACGCACTGGTAAAAGCTTAATCTGCGGCAGGCTCGGCACTCTCCCCTTTCAGATTCTTGTAATTGCCGGATCGCTATTGTCCACAATCGGTTCATTACTGCATGTGATATAAAAATTTTTTAGAAATTATGCGATAGATGTAAAAATACCACCAGAAAAATAGAATGAGGATAAAAGAATTGAGTGATTTTAATCAAATCTGCATTACACAAACAGCTTCCACTATTTTAACCTTACTTGGCATCGCTCCAACGTCTCAAATGGCTCCGCCCATCAAGCAGGTTTTAGACTGTCAAGGCTCCTGTGACCGGATATTTATCTATAATCCTGACGCTATCGCCATGTGGATCTATGAAAAATACGCAGATTACTTTAAGGAAATGGAAAAGAAAATCGACTTAAAGCTTCCTATGCTCTCTGTAATACCGCCTGTTACTCCGGTCTGCTTTGCTTCCATGTACAGCGGCTTGCTGCCGGCTGAACATGGTATTCAAAAATATGAAAAACCTGTTCTCACTGTGCCTACCGTTTTTGATCTGCTGTCTCAAGCCGGAAAAAAAGCTGCCATCGTCTCTACAGAAGGTGACAGCATTTCAAAAATTTTTTTAAACCGTAAAATTGATTATTTCATTTATCCCTCCAAAGAAGCCTGCAATCAAAAGGCTCTGGCGCTGATAGAACAAGATTGTTATGATATGATTGTCCTCTATAATGGGGATTATGATTATCAAATGCACCGCCATGCCCCGGAAGGAAAAAAAGCTTTAAAAGCTTTGCAGGAAAATATTGCTACCTTTAAGCAGCTACAAGCTTCCATTCAAAAATACTGGTCCGCCCACCAAATTACCCTTACCTTTGCGCCGGATCATGGATGCCACAGAGTATGCGGTTTTTTGGGGAATCATGGAAAAAATCTTCCATGCGATATGAATATTATGCATTTTTATAGTTTTTTGTAATTAAAGTCAATGGTGTAAAATGTTTCTCCCATCATATTCTCTACAGGAAGGCACCCATACCTTCTGCCCCGGATAGATTAGATTTTGATTTTCAAAAGGAACTGCTTCACCAGTATCATCGTCATATCGTTTCAGCCAAGGATATCCCTCCTGTATGCCTTGATATTTCTCTGCAATCTTTGCCAGCGACTCCCCTTCCTTCACCACATGCAGATATGGCACACCCTGAAAGGTCTGCATCATACCTGACAAGATATGGTTACACGCCGATTTATCTTCCGCTTCCCTGCGAATCCTGGACGCCAGATAGTATCCTTCTTCCTGTTTTCCCATTAGTGGTATTGCCAGCGTAACCTCATAATCTACTGTTTCACCCTGAAAGACCAAGTAATCATAAAAAAATTCTTCCTGCCTGTGACACTCCCATTCCACCTGCATATCTGCACCTCTCGGCACAACAATCGACGCCCCCTGTTCTTCTACGAAACGTCTGATGGCCGCTTCGTCTGACAAAACATTTCCTCTAATCTGTTGCAGCCAGACTTCGCCCTTGTCCATAGCAGGATCTTCCATAAGCCTCCATAGATTCTCCACCACAGCATCAATTCGATAATGGGCATCATCCCAGTCCCAAACTTCCCCCTGGGCCAAAGTAACTCTGGTGATATCAATATAAACAAGCATGATTTCTTCCCCATTATCCGCTTCTGTATATAAAGCATAATCCACATCCCACCACTTGGTCTGGTCATCTTCTCTAAGCGTAGTACCAGCATTTACCAAGCGTAGCGTATAATCCCGTTCATAAGGATTAATTTCTGGAAATCTACTTAAAAGCTTCGTGATTTTCTTATTTAGATATCCGTCATTAACCAACTGTCTTGTGACATCAATACCAGGATTAAAATCCTCACAGTCATTGCCAATCAAATCAATCTCATCCAGCTCCTGCCGCCTCTCCCATTCCCCTTCCCCATAAATTTCTGTGGAAAAATTTGGCACCCCAAAACACCGGGAACCGCCATCAGGGACGAAAAATTTCGTCGTGTTTATTTCAATACTGATTCCCGAATCTTTCTTTACACTGCCATTCTCCTGCACCAAATAAACCTCTGCTGCTCCTGTGTCAATTATATTTGTCATCTGCACAAAAATATTGTTCTCAGTTTCTTCCTCTGCTCCCTGATCCTCCCCCAGAATACGAAGCTCTATTTCACTCTCTGGAGGAAATTCATCTACAATGGCAATATTCAGGGTTTCATATGTTTGGCCTGTATCATCACCGGCATCTGCTATACTGTCGTTTATGAAACCGCTTACGCTAATGTCTTCCCCACCTCCTGTCTGTATCGCATACAGACAAAAAAGGGCCATGCCAAGAGCCCCTGTCATCTCTTTCACACCGTTGAGTGCATTGATAAAATTTTCAAGCATAATATTAATACCTCTTTATAAATTCCGATTTTTTATATGCTTTATACTCATGTTTTTCATCAAACTAATATGGCATATATTTTCTGCTTTTCAGTTGATTTCTAAAATCCCATGCTGTTCAAGCAATGCAAAACATTCTTCCCTCGTTAATTCCGCTTTTTTATACTTTTCAAACATCTTAAGAAGAATCCTTGTTTCAACAATCAGACTTCCATATTTTGAAGCTAATTCAATCTGTTTTTTATCCACCGGATCTCTTTCTTGCAGCGCTGTATTTCTCTGATAATTGATGATTAATATCTGCCTTAAATTTTTATCCTCTATTTCCGGATGTTCGTCTATAAATCCCTGGTGATGAAATTCTAATTGTGAAATGTTTTGTGATTTTATATTACTGCTTATTCCCTTGATCTCCCCAATGTAAACAATCCCATTCCTCTCAAATGAAAAATCCTCTTTCTTTTTATCCTCAAACTGTGACAGATCACAGCCAAGCATACATTCTAATATTTCAAATACGACCTTCACTAATTCCTCACCCGTTGTGTATAATATAGACTTATATTCATTGTTTTTATCTATCTTTTCCATCGCATTTGCTATATTATTTTCAGCAGCTTTAATTGCCTGCTTGTTTTTTTCAATGGTCATAGCCTGCTGCTCATCATCAAACATGAGCATTCCCTTCATCCAATCAGGCGCCGCCTGCTTCTGACAAAGCAAATTAATCTCTTTTAAAAATCCAATGACATGTTCATATTCTTTTAGCTCCAGCGTGGATAAAATTACATCTCCACAGTTTATTGCTGTAGGCTTATTGCTTTTATCTGACACCAATAAAGCATCATCTGCACCTTCAAAATAAAAGGCTGCGGATATATTTTTATTTCCTATTTTTGTTTTGGTATTCTCATAGCAAAGGGAAATTCTTTTAAATCCTGCATACAATTTGGGTAAAATATAATCCACCATCTGATTAAGCATATTTTTAAGTTCACAAGACTTTACATACCCCTGATATTCATAAAAATCATACACATATGATTCATTTTGAGGAATCAAAATAACCACCTTTGTTTTATGACTATTCATAATCATTGTCGACAAACTCCCTAAGTCCTCGCTGCTATTGACTCTTGATTTACTATCACTACAATTTGCCCACATCTCGCCATCTGCCAGATTAATTATATTAATATCAAATTCATCTAATGATTGAGGATCATGAAGGGAATTTAACACAATCTCACTTCCTTCTAACTTATCCTCTTTCCCACTATAAGTAAGCATTTGTATCATACAACATACCCCCAAATACGTTTTCTTCATCATACACCAAAATATGACATTTTACCAGATTACCTAAGGGTATCTAAAATACTCATTTTATTGCAAATCTTTGTTCACTTGCAAATTTAAACAACGGATGTCAGGCCTTGCCAGCCATCCTTATGTTAATATAAAAAGTCCAGAACACTTCTATAAAAGGTTTCTGGACTTCTTTTAAATAGCGAGAGGGGGATTTGAACCCTCGACACTACGGGTATGAACCGTATGCTCTAGCCAACTGAGCTATCTCGCCATATCATATGAAATTATTCTGCACTTACAGAAAGTGGGACCTATAGGGCTCGAAC
>DKUR01000041.1 GCA_002490775.1 Lachnospiraceae bacterium UBA7199
CATTTTCAAAAGTTATTGACATCTTTTATTAATCCATTTCCCTTTTCTTGACAGGATAGTTGTTCCATAATAGTATGAGTGTATTAATGATGTTAGTACACTTGATGCGTGCAGGACGTGTTATGGGTACAAATGGAAAGGAAAGGTACATGATACTCATAGATTACAGAGATACAAGACCTATCTATGAACAGGTAGTGGACAGATTTAAAATGCTGATTCTTCGCGGCGTACTGCATTCAGATGACAAGATTCCTTCTGTGCGCAATTTAGCAGTTGATCTGTCAATTAATCCAAATACAATTCAGCGGGCTTATGCGGAGTTGGAAAAGCAGGGGTATATTTATACCATTAAAGGGAAAGGAAATTTTGTTTCGGATAAAAGTCAATTGATGCTCAAATACAAAGAAGAACTGTTTACTGAGCTTAAGCTGATCTGCAAGGCTGCTTTTGATATAGGAATTACCGAGGAAGAGATTGTGCAGAGTATTACAAGGGGAGAGTTAAGATAATATGCTGAAGCAAAAGACAGATGGTTGAAAGCAGGATGGAGGAAAAGCATGATTGAGTTGAGAAATATAACAAAATCTTTTGATAAGATGAAAGCAGTGGATAATGTAAGTGTCACTATCAGGGAAAATACTGTATTTGGACTGATTGGAACCAATGGTGCAGGCAAGAGCACGGTACTTAGAATGATTGCAGGTGTTCTTGAACCGGAACAGGGAGAAATAGCTATTGACGGTATTCCAGTGTTTGATAATATGGATGCAAAGAAAAAGCTTTATTTTATTGCGGATGAACCGTATTTTTTTGCTAATTGCAATGCAGTGGATATGCAGAAGTATTTAATCAGCGTGTATCCGGAATTTGCAGTAGAAGACTTTTATAACTATCTGGTAAACTTTGGATTAGATAAAAAGAGAAAGGTAAATACCTATTCTAAGGGAATGAGAAAGCAGCTTGCACTTATTTGTGGAATCTGCAGCGGAGCCAAGTATCTTTTATGTGATGAGACTTTCGACGGGCTTGATCCTGTTATGCGTCAGGGAATTAAAAGCATTTTTGCAAGTGAAATGGAACGACGGGGAATGACGCCGGTGATTGCTTCCCACAATTTGAGAGAACTGGAGGATATCTGTGATCATGTTGGGCTTTTACATAAAGGGGGAGTTTTGTTATCTAAGGATTTGGAGGATATGAAGTGTAATATTCAAAAGATACAGTGTGTATTTAAAACAATAGAAGATGAAGCTAAGGTCATTTCATCATTGGACATTATGAAAAATGAAAAAAGGGGTTCTTTAAACGTGCTCACAGTGCGGGGAAATAAAGCAGAAATACTGGCAATTTTTGCAACGGCAAATACCGTGTTTTTTGAGGCGCTGCCTCTTTCTCTTGAAGAAATATTTATCAGTGAAACGGAGGTAGTAGGGTATGATATCAAAAAGCTCATTCTTGGTTGATATGAAAGAAAACAATAAAAGAAGACTGTGGGTGTGGTCTATATTTTTACTTATATTTGTTGTCCTTTTTCCTGCCTTCACGGCGCTGTTGCTTAATCGGATCACAAGTTATTCAGGATGGCTTTTTGAATCGTATGAAAAGGAAATTGCAGGACAGATTCTTCATGAACGTTTGATTGCCGGTATGTGCAGTATACTTGGGGAATCAGGTTTGATGAAGGGTATAACAGCCAGTGCGGCGCTTATTAGTGCGGTTCAGGGATTTTCTTATCTTTATAGCAGAAAAAAGATAGATTTTTATATGGGCATGCCGATGAAGAGAAAGAGACGTTTCCTTAATATCTGGCTGAATGGCATTTTACTTTATATAGTGCCTTATCTGACAGGGCTTATTATCAGCATTCTAATTGCTGCACAAAGCGAAGCTGTTGACAAAAGAGTGTTGTATGAAGCAGGTACAGCGCTGTACACAAATATTCTTTTTTACTTATGCATATATCATATAGCAATTTTAGCGGTTATGCTGACTGGAAATATTATAATTACTGGTTTTGGATTTCTGGTATTCTGCCTTTATGAATATGTGGTGAGAATGGTTTTGGCTGGCTATAAATATTTGTTTTTCCAGTACTTTTGTTCCTATGGGACGAAGACAGAACCTGTTTTTTCACCTTTTTTCATGTATCAAAGTCCGGTAAAGCTTTTCATTTTTGCTGCCATAATTGGTATTTTTGCATATATTTGTTATTTGAAACGTCCTGCAGAAGCAGCAGGCAGGTCAATGACTTTTGAGGTTACAAAGCCTGTGATAAAGATTTTGCTGATTGTTCCAACTGCATTACTTGCAGGATGGCTTATTGCGGATGCGGTTGGCTTTAATCCCAATAGTTCTATGGATGGAATAGGGTATGTGCTATTTACTCTCGTACTTGTGATAGTGATTGGAAGTGCGTTGATTCAGGTGATTTATGAATTTGATATCAGGGGAGTGTTTCATAAAAAATCACATATTGTAATCAGCGGTGTGCTTACAGCGTTTATTTTTATCGTGTTCCGTTATGACTTGATGGGGTATGACGGATATATTCCCGAGCAAAAAGCCATTGAAAGCGTGGCATTTGTACCGGATTCTTACGATATGACCTGGGAAGGCGGTACCTATTTTGACAGGGATGGCTCTTTTATGACTGAACTGGAGTATGCAGACAAATATATGCAATTAAGTAATGTGGAGGATGTATGTGAACTGGCGGAGCTTTCCATGAAAGAATATGACCAGTTTTTGGAGCAGGTGAAAAAGGAAGGCTACGATGAAGGTCAGGATGAGTACTGGTCTTATGCCACACTCATTTATCACATGAAAAATGGGCGTGATGTAATCAGATCAGTGTGGGTGAATGTTAATAATGATAAAACAGTGCACCTGCTTGATTCTATCATGGGAAGTGGCGAATTTAAAAAAGGCTATATGCCGGGAGCTTCTGAAAATCTTGACAGAATTCTTGAGCAGGCGGATACAAAGAGGAAAATAAGTGCTGTTTATGGGAATGGTATTTATACAAAAAAGATGAGCGAAACAGAGACAAAGGATTTTTTAGAAGTCTATAGAAAAGATTTGGCATCAGCAAATTTTAGCAAAGTCAGGGAAAGTATCCCACAAGCCATGTTTTCACTGAATATAGAAGAGAATGTATTAGACGATATTTATGGTACATGGCAGGGAATATCCAGTTCATCCAGGATACATACAATAAGCGTATTTATTTACCCTTTTTATGAAGAAAGTATTGCGTGGCTTAAGGAACATGGTTATTATATGAATTGCCAGCTTAATGCAGAAGATGTGGCAAGAGTACAGGTGATTAATCATAATTCGGCAGAGCAAGAAAGGCTGGCAGAAAAGAGAAGCACTGTTTCGGGAGCCGCAGCAGTTATGAATGATGCAGAAATAGATATTTATGGTGACAGTGAAGCGATAGACACCAGGGTTTATACTGATTATACAAAGCAGGATGAAATTGAGCGTATTGTGGAATGCGTTTATCCGGATGAAATTGTTTATGCATATAATTGGGATGGCGGAAAAGATTATGACAGAGATTATGAGGTAATTGTATACTTTAGAGCGGACAGCGAATTGAACAGAGAGTATGGCTCCTATGCATATTATTATTTTATGGAGGACCAAATACCGGATTTTGTTGAGGAAGATACCAGGTACACGAACCGCAGATAATAAGCTGGTGCAAAGACAGTGCTATAGGTCTGTTTAAAGGCATGTAGCAAATTAAGGAAGAAAAGGGCAAAGACAGAAATGAATGTGCGAGTGATAGATAAGGTAATGTTTTATGAAATAAATATTGGAGAAATGAAACTTAAGATGGTGGATTTATTCTTTATTATTTGTCTTTTTGCCTTTTCCTTTCTGATCAGATGGAAGCTGATGCCCATAGAGTCTGCTGACTTTTGGGGATTTTTAGAGGACTGGATGGAACAAATCAGGGCAGGAGGAGGGTTTAAATCTCTTGACCATCAAATCTCAAATTATACATCGCCTTATATGTATCTGATGTGTATGATTTCTTATCTGACAGAAAACAATTTGTATGGATTGAAAATGATATCAGTTATTTTTGATTACTTGGCAGCAATGGCGGTATTTCTGATCATTTACCAGTTAACAGGAAACGCCAGAAGCTCCATTATGGGCATGGCAATGCTGCTTTTGTCTCCTACGGTTATACTGGATGGGGCTTATTGGTGCCAGTGCGATATTGTATATACTTCTTTTCTTTTATTTGCATTGTATTATTTTTTTAAAGATAATAGCCGGTGGTGTATGATTTTTGTGGGAATTTCCTTTGCATTTAAACTTCAGGCGTTATTTATTATTCCATTTTTTATAATCATGTGGTTGAAAAAAAAGACAGTCAAATTCTTTGACTTTTTGTGGATTCCGGTGATTTATGTAGTCAGTGCACTGCCAGCATGGGGATTTGGACGTGATTTTAAAGAACTGATGGGGATTTATTTTGACCAGGCGCAGAGCTATCCCTGGGGTACGCTGGAATATCCCAACATATATGCGCTTTTAGGGGAAGCCATGCCGGATCTGCGTCATGCCGGAGAGGTTAGCGGCGCAGGTACCTTTATGACTATTATGCTGCTTGGCTGTATTGCTTATTATTTCTATGTAAAAGATGTTAAGCTTACCGGAGAACTTACGATTACGCTGGCATTGTTTACTACAGCAGTGATTGTGTACACACTGCCCCATATGCATGAAAGATATGGATTTTTAATAGATCTTCTGGCAATTATATATGGAATTCTGAACAGAAAAAAACTACCGGTAGTATGCGGATTTACACTGGTATCTATCTTAAGTTTTATGCCCTATCTGATTGCAGTGCATATTGTACCTATACAGTATGTGGCAATTGCACTGCTGGGATTGATTGTATATGTTGGATATGACCTATACAGGCAGGTGCAGGAAAACAGCTCACCATGCTTATAATACCAAAATCCAATCTTTAAGCCATCTTAAATGCAGCCCATATTCTTTGCTGACAGGAAGGCCGGAAATAACAGGGAAGAAAAGGAAAAAGATAAACACAGCGATTGCCATATAAAGGGTGATCGCTTTTTTGCCCCATGAAAAATGTTCCTTTATATGGAGCATTGTGTATCCCATCATTAATATTACAAATAAAATGGCAGGGAAATAGTGATAAATAAAAGTGATTCTGCTGATGGACATCCAGGGAACATACTGGGCCAGGTAAGCAATGCATAAAAATCCTGCCTTTTTGTCTTTCTTTATGATCCACCGGAAAAGTACATAAAATTCACAAAAAATCCCTGTCCACCAGATTGCAGGATTTCCCATGCAGCTCACTGCACTTACACGGACGGAATCTACTGCGTCATTTGCATCTAATAAAGGCATCCATATCACAGGCCACTCATAAAAAGGAGAACTGTAATAATGTTCTGCAACAAGAGTTGAATGATAGTTGAACATATACTGGGTTCCTTTTATTGCCTTATCAATCAGGCCGGAATATTCTGTATAACCTACCACTGGTATAAAACAAAGAGTATATACAAGAAGCGGGATCAAAATGAAAAACACACAGCAGAAGCCAAACAGGCGTAAGGTTTGTCCTTTTGGAAAATGGGTAAGGGTATACCAGATAAAAAGAATACCAAGACCTAATCCGGCATAGACGCCTGTCCATTTGGTAGCAACACCAAAAGCCATGCTAATACCGCACAGTGCCAGTGGTATCAAAACATCCTTGGGCGGAATTTTATCTGAAAAGGATGTTTTTGCTTTGCGGTAGCTATTGTCCTTTAAGAAATATTCATACAGGAAGTAGTACATAAGCAGAATAAAGAAAGCGGCAAAAATATCGATGGTAGCGATTCTTGACAGGGTATAGTGCATACAGTCAAAGACTAAAAGTCCGGTAGTTGCTGCGGCAATAAAGGAATTGTCAAATAGCTTTTTGGCAAACAGATACATAAGCGGTATGATTAGAATACCAAAGATTACAGACATGAAACGCCATCCGAAAGGATTCATGCCAAAGGTAATGATTCCAAGAGAGATTATAATTTTGCCCAGATGGGGATGAGTTGTTTCATAAGTAGTCAGGTTGTGGAGAAACTCATAGGCAGTCCGGCCATGATAAACTTCGTCAAACATAGTTCCGGTCAGATATGTCTTTACTTCTGGAAACATGCTTTGTTCATCAAAAAGAGCAGGGTATTCCCTGTAATTTAATGGAAGTATTATGGTTCCATCCGTCTTTTTAAATACCATTTCATTCAGCATTGCAGATTCATCAGTGGCCACAATCCCCAGGTAGCGTAAACGGTAATACAGATCAATGGTATTCCAGGCAAAAACTGATTCGGCAATTGCATCTCCGTTTATGATTTCCCAGGCACCAGTTACCTCATTGAATGCAGAAATGGAAAAATGCCTGGTGTTTTGATTGCCAAGAAAAACGGAAATCGTAGCAATGTCTACGTATTCGCCAAAGTCCAAAACAATATCACAGTTTTGAGAATCGGTCATGTAGAAGGATTCGGGAGCATAAGTGTTTCCAAGCCTGAAAAAGGCAAGAACAGAAAAAACAAAGACGAAAGCAGTTATATAAATATAATCACGCCTGGTAAGCATAAAAAGACCTCCAAAAGTTATAAAAAGTAATAACAATTCAACTTGCTTTAACTAGTATAACAATTTATAAAGAAGGTTACAATAGAATTAAAAATCAGACTTGGAGGCAGGTAGAATGAAAACATATATGCAGATTACAAATGTTCATGGAAGAGAAATTCTTGATTCACGAGGGAACCCGACAGTAGAAGCAGAGATCACTCTTACAGATACCATAACTGGGAAGCGGTATGCGGGAAAAGCTTCTGTGCCCTCAGGAGCCAGTACGGGACGCTTCGAAGCTGTGGAACTTCGGGATGCGGAAACCAGATATTTTGGGCTGGGAGTGAGAAAAGCAGTAGGAAATATCAATACCAAGATCAAGGAGGCCATTGCAGGTAAAAACGGATTAAACCAAATTGAAATTGACAGGATTTTAATAGAGACAGATGGCACAGACAATAAAGGAAATCTGGGTGCAAATGCAACGCTGGCGGTTTCTATGGCAGTTGCAAGAGCAGCAGCAAAAGCACTTAATATTCCTCTTTACCAGTATCTTGGCGGCGCCTATACAAGATTGATGCCGGTGCCCATGATGAATATTTTAAACGGTGGAAAACATGCAGCAAATACTGTGGATTTTCAGGAGTTTATGATCATGCCGGTACAGGCGGAAAGCTTTGCAGACGGCCTTAGAATCTGTGCAGAGATTTATCACTTCCTGAAAAAGATTCTGGAAGAAAAAGGTTTGACTACGAGTGTAGGGGATGAAGGCGGCTTTGCCCCGAATCTTCCAGATGCAGAAGCAGTGCTTGATTTAATCGTAGCAGCAATAGAAAAAAGTAATTATTTTCCAGGCCAGGATATTAAAATTGCTCTTGACGTGGCTTCCAGTGAATTATACAATGAAAAAACAGGCATGTACCATTTCCCTGGTGAAAGTGCTTTAAAGGGAAATGATGTTGTGCGTGATACGTCTGAGATGATTGCTTATTATGAGGAGTTGATTTCCAGATATCCGATTATTTCCATTGAAGATGGACTGGCAGAAGATGACTGGGATGGATGGAAGCAGCTAACTCAGAGGCTGGGGGATAAGATTCAGCTTGTGGGAGATGATCTCTTTGTTACAAATACAAAGAGACTGGATGCGGGAATCAAGCTTCATGTGGCAAATGCAATTCTAGTAAAGGTCAACCAGATCGGTACGGTTTCAGAGGCTATGGAAGCGATTGAAATGGCACAGAAAAACGGGTATAAAGCGGTGGTTTCCCATCGTTCAGGTGAGACAGAGGATACTTTTATTGCAGATCTTGCTGTTGCGGTGAATGCCGGACAGATCAAGACAGGTGCGCCCTGTAGAAGTGACCGTGTTTCAAAATATAATCAGCTTCTTCGCATTGAAGAGGAACTTGGAACAGTTGCAGCATACAAGGAGCCTTTTAATAAAATATAAAATATTCTCCGAAAAATAGAAAATTAACGACGTAAATACTCACAGGATAAATGCTTAAAATACAAAAAAGAAGAGAGGATAAAGCTACAAATGACAGGAAAATGCAAAAGGATTTTAAAAAAAGTCTGCGCCACAGTACTTGCAGTTGCAATGCTTGGAATGCTGCCCGCAGGAGAAGTAAAGGCAGTAAATCAAAACGGATCAATTGCAAGGGGGATTGATGTTTCGAAGCATAATGGGACAGTTAACTGGTCCCAGGTGGCAGCATCAGGAATTCAATTTGCGTTTATTAAGGCAGGCAGTACGAACAGCGGGATTGATCCTCAGTTTGCCGCTAACATTACAGGTGCCCAGGCAGCCGGATTAAAAACAGGCGTTTATCTTTATTCTTATGCAGTTACCCCGGAACAGGCAGCAAATGAGGCAAATCTTCTTCTTCAGTGGATTGCACCTTATACAGTAAATTATCCTGTTGTATTTGATATTGAAGATAAGTGCCATAAAAATCTTTCTAATCAGCAGTTGATAGATATTATAAATGCATTTTGCTCGGTGATTGATGCAGCGGGTTATTATCCGGTGGTTTATTCCAGCAGAAATATGTTTGCCCAGAAATTAAGTACGGTAGGCTGGGACAAATGGGTTGCGCAGTATAACAGCAGTTGTGAGTATGACAATAATGTATGCTTCTGGCAGTATTCCAGCAGCGGCAGCGTTAATGGTGTTGGTGGAAGAGTGGATGTAAATTACCAGTATAAAGATTACAGCAGCCTGATTATTCAGGAAGGCTTTATTGGGCATAATGGCAGCGTGCGCTTTTACAGTAACTGGAAAATGCAGAAGGGATGGGTGAATTATAACGATACCAGATATTATCTGGATGGTGCAGGAAACTTGGTAAGCGGCTGGTTTACTGATCCAAGCGGAACCTATTACCTGTCACCTGCCGATGGCAGTATTGCAAGGGGACAGGCACAGATAGACGGTGCAGATTATTATTTTACAGGAGATGGAGTGAAAACCTCCGGCTGGGTTGCTCTTGCTGATAAGAGATACTTTTATGAACCCTCCAACAATGGGGTGATGAAAAGAGGCTGGCATAGTGATGAAAAGGGAAGCTTTTACTATTTTGATGCTGCAGACGGGCATATGCTGACAGGGGCACAGGCAATTGACGGTGCGGAATATTTATTTAATGCAGAAGGAATCCGGCAGCAGGGCTGGGCGAACCTTGAAAATGGAACCTTTTATTATGATCCTGCAACCGGAGCCAAGATCAGAGGCTTTATGGATGATGCCAAAGGACGTCATTATCTTTCACCAGATGATGGGCATTTAGTGACGGGTGATGCAGTGATTGATAAAAAAAGTTATTTTTTCAGTCCGGAAGGCATTATGGTGACGGGTATGGTTGCAAAGGCAGATGGCAGCTATTATTATGATCCTGCAACAGGACAAATGATAAGTGGCTGGTTTGCTGCTGGTGATCAGACCTATTATGCTGATCAGGCGGGGCACATTGTTACTGGTGCGTATACAATTGATAAGCAGATGTATTATTTTAATGAAACAGGAGCACTGGTAAGAAACCAGGAAGTTGAAGTAGAGGGTGTCCTTTATAACACTACAGAAGAAGGAATTATGGTGAAAGTGGAAGCAGCTATGGCAGATGCAGGAGCAGGTGCGTAAAAATGTCTTGAAATCTGCCGGCTTATGTGTTATAGTAGTTTTTGCTTGGCACTAGGAGGTATAAGTATGGAAGCGTTAAGAATAGTAATTCAGGTGATTTTTATTATATTATGCATTGCACTTACAGTGCTGGTATTGATGCAGGAAGGAAAGTCAGCAGGTTTAGGAGCAATAAGCGGCGCCGCGGAAACATACTGGGGTAAAAACAAGGGGCGTTCTATGGAAGGAAAGCTTGTGAAGTTTACCAAGTATCTTGCGATTGGCTTTATGCTGTTAACTGTTATTTTAAATCTTAATGTATTTTAGGACTTTAGGCATTCCTGTAAAGGGATGCCTTATTTATTCACATAAATTTTAAGATGGAGAAAAAATTGGAACAAAGTATACATGATAAAAGGAAAAAGTTAATATGCCAGTTGACAGAGGATGAATGTTATGTTCCTATGAAGGAGAAGGAACTAGCTCTTTTTATGCAGGTAAAGCCAGAGCAAAGGCAGGAACTTAAGGAAGTTTTAGATGAACTTGTAAAGGAAGGAAAGCTGCAGGTAACGAAACGGGGAAAGTATCTAAGAGGGGATGGAAACGCAGAAAAGTTTACGGGTACCTTTATTCATAATTCCCGGGGATTTGGGTTTGTGGAAATAGAGGGAAGAGGGCAGGATCTTTTTATACCGGAGGAGGAAATAAACGGAGCGTTTCATAAAGATATGGTACAGGTAGAACTGCTTAAGGAGAAGCGTGGAAAGCGTCAGGAGGCAAAGGTGACAGCCATTTTATCTCATGGCATTACCAGAATCGTAGGTACTTATGATCATGCTGGCAATTTTGGTTTTGTGATTCCTGATGATGAGAAAATTGGTACAGATATTTTCGTTCCCAAAGAGCGTTCTAAGGGAGCGGTTACAGGTCATAAGGTAGTAGTAGAACTTGTCAGCTATGGGGATGAAAGACATAAGCCTGAGGGAAAAGTAGTTGAAATCTTAGGTCATGCAAATGATCCAGGCGTGGATATTCTTTCTATTGTCAAAGGATTTGGACTGCCGGAGGAGTTTCCGGAAAGAGTGCTGAACCAGGCAGCGCGGGTGTCAAAGGATGTAAGTGAAAAGGATAGAGAGGGGCGAAAAGATCTGCGCAGCCTTTTAATGGTTACAATAGATGGAGAGGATGCAAAAGATCTGGATGATGCAGTAAGTTTGTATAAAGAGGGCGGCAACTATCATCTGGGGGTACACATTGCAGATGTGACCAACTATGTACAGGAAAATTCTGCCCTTGATCATGAAGCATGGGAAAGGGGAACCAGTATTTATTTGGTTGATAGGGTGATTCCTATGTTACCCCATGCATTGTCTAATGGAATTTGTTCTTTAAACATGAAAGAAGACCGTTTGGCCTTAAGCTGTCTGATGACATTGGATTCTAAGGGGGATGTGATTGATCATGAGATTGTAGAAACTGTGATCAATGTAGATAGAAGAATGTCTTATACAGAAGTAAATAAAATATTGGAAAAAGATCAGGAGATGACAAGGCGTTACAAGGATTTTGTTCCTATGTTTCTACAGATGAAAGAACTTGCAGATATTGTAAGAGAAAAAAGGAAAAAGCGCGGTTCAATAGACTTTGAATTTCCTGAAAGCAAAATAGTCCTTGATGAGAAAGGAATACCGCTTTCCATAGAGCCTTATGAAAGAAATGCAGCAACTAAGATCATTGAAGATTTTATGCTCCTTGCAAATGAAACAGTGGCACAGCATTTTTACTGGCTGGACGTTCCCTTTGTTTATCGTACTCATGATTACCCTGATCCAGAAAAAATATTGAAACTAGGAACATTTATTAACAATTTTGGTTATCACATCAAGGTGAAAAGCGGTGATAACGAGATTCATCCAAAAGAAATTCAAAAACTATTGGGAAAAATTGAAGGAAGCAGCCAGGAGGCACTGATCAGCAGACTGACCTTGCGGAGCATGAAAAAGGCCGGATATACCGTAGAATGTACTGGCCATTTTGGCCTGGCGTGTTCCTATTACTGCCACTTCACTTCGCCTATTAGAAGATATCCTGATTTGCAGATACACCGTATTATTAAGGAGCAGCTTCGCGGAAGATTAAATGAAAGCAGGATAGCGCATTATGAGGAAATCCTGCCACAGACAGCAAAACATTCTTCTGACATGGAGAGGAGAGCTGATGAGGCGGAGAGGGAAACTGACAAGCTGAAAAAGGTTCAGTATATGGAAAACAAGATTGGCCAGATTTATGAGGGAGTTGTTTCCGGCATTACAGCATGGGGAATTTATGTAGAGCTTGCCAATACAGTAGAGGGAATGATTCATGTGTCAAAACTTATGGGAGATTATTATTATTACAATGAAGAAACCTATGAAATGATTGGAAGAGATACTGGCAACTGCTTTAAACTGGGGCAAAAGATAAGGATAATGGTAGATGGAGTGGATCATATGCAGAAAAGCATTGATTTTGTATTAGCGCCGGAACTTTGAAAGGAGCATGGTTATAAAGATGGCGAAAGAAGATATGAAACTGGTGGCCAATAATAAAAAGGCATACCATGATTATTTTATTGAAGAAAAATATGAAGCCGGGCTGGTTCTGCATGGGACAGAGGTGAAATCTCTCCGTATGGGAAAATGCAGTATTAAAGAAGCGTTTATACGGATTGAAAATGGAGAAGTGTTTGTTTATGGTATGCATATAAGTCCTTATGAAAAAGGAAATATATTCAATAAGGATCCGCTTCGGGTAAAAAAACTGCTGCTTCATAAACAGCAGATACGAAAGCTGATTGGCAACAGTTCTGAGAAAGGTTACACAATTGTTCCGCTGCAGGTTTACTTTAAAGAAGGCAGGGCCAAAATTGAAATCGGACTTGCAAAGGGGAAAAAGCTTTATGACAAGCGGCAGGATATTGCGAAAAAAGACCAGAAAAGAGAGGCAGAAAAAGAACTGAAAGCAAAGTTGCATTTTTGAGTTTAATCTATTATAATTAATTTAATAAATAAGGGATAGTAAAGGTTTCGACAGGGGCTTTGCAGCTGGAGAAGCTATCCGCAGGCGATGCGTCAAATCGCAAAAATAAATATAAACGCTGAAGATAATTTAGCATACGCTGCCTAAGGGCAGTTGTCTGACCTAGTGCACCTACACATTAGGACTCAGGCATCGACTATGTAGGAAACGACACAGGCTAAGCTTTGCACCTGTGGGCGTATGATGAAGCTACTGAATAAATCGGGGTGTCGGTTTCCTGGTTTAGGAGGGAATGAGGGCTTGCCCACAATAATCGGCTATGATAGTAGAAGGACAGGGAATGGGTCTTTGGACGCGGGTTCGACTCCCGCCTATTCCATAAAGAAAAGTTCTTAAAAGGCTCGATTTGATTCGGCTTTTTGGGAACTTTTCTTTGAATTCTTTTTCTTAAAAATAAATAGGAAAGGATGAGATAAATGGAGGAAAAAACAGATTTGTATGTAGACGGATATCGTTTTGTCTCTATAGAGGATGCCAAGCAGGCACAGAAGGAACAAAAAGAAGCTTCCTATTTTGAATCAAAGTTAAGAGGAAAAGAAGTACAGAATATTCTAGCAGCCTATGATAATATTTTAGACGAAAAAGTGTTTAAAACACCGGTTGGTTGGGAATATTTAAAGCGCTTGCAGGATAAAATACGGGAAATGGGAATGGAAGAGGACTATATAAGGCCTATTCCCATGTATACCTCATATGTGCATAATGAAAGTGAGCAAATTACTGTAAGACAGAGGGTACAGACGGTTCAAAAAAGGGAGGATGACAGTAGAAAACTGAAGTTATCTATTTTTTTTAATATTTTGCTTGTAATTATGGTGGCAGCGATGTTTATGATTGCGGTCAGCAGTGAGAATCCCAATGTTTTAAATTATGAAACAACAATTTTAAATAAATATGCATCTTGGGAGCAGGAATTGACAGAAAGAGAAAACAAGGTTAGAGAAAAAGAAGCAGAGCTTTTCACAGATTAGACATATTTCCAGAGTATACTGTATGATATCTTAGGTATCTTGACTTTTTTATTAACATAAGGGGTATGTGGAAAGGCATGGATTTGAAATGGACAAATTAAAAATTCTTGTAGTAGATGATGAATCCAGAATGAGAAAGCTTGTAAAGGATTTTTTAGTGAAAAGCAATTATGAGGTAATAGAAGCAGAGGATGGCAGTCAGGCACTTGATCTATTTTATGATCAAAAGGACATTGCGCTTGTTATACTGGATATCATGATGCCTAAGATAGATGGCTGGCAGGTTTGTCGGGAAATTAGGCAGTACTCTAATGTTCCAGTTATTATGCTGACAGCAAAATCAGATGAAAGGGATGAACTGCAGGGGTTTCAATTAGGCGTAGATGAATACATTTCTAAACCCTTTAGTCCTAAAATACTGGTGGCGCGCGTGGAGGCGATTTTGCGCAGAACAAATCAGCTTGCCGGTGAGGAAAAATTGGAAGTGGGCGGCATTGTTGTAGATAAGACAGCTCATAATGTAATCATAGATGGCAAGACGATAGATTTAAGCTATAAAGAATTTGAGCTTTTGGCTTATTTTATGGAAAACAGAGGAATTGCCCTCTCCCGCGAGAAAATATTGAATAATGTATGGAATTATGATTATTTTGGGGATGCCAGAACAATAGATACTCATGTGAAAAAGCTTCGCAGCAAAATGGGAAAAAAAGGTGATCTAATAAAAACAATCTGGGGATTGGGCTATAAATTTGAAGCGGAGTAGCGAAAACTTATGAAATATTCAATAAGAAGGCAGTTTGCGTTGGTGTTCTGCCTGCTGATGACCGGAACAATTCTGCTTTGCTGGTTTATAAATAATACTTTTCTTGAAGAATACTATTTAAGAAATAAGCAGAAAGCAATGATGGATGCATATCAAAGTGTAAACGAAGCATCAAATGAAGGTGCAATAAATTCGGAAGATTTTGACATTGAATTTCAAAAGATCTGTGGGAAAAATAATATTAGTATTATTCTTCTTGATGCAAAATCCAAAACACTTAAGACCTCCATGAATGATTATGAAATCTTAAGCAAGCAGCTTGTTGATTATGTATTTGGAAAAGGAACCACAATTGAGGACGAACTGCTGGAGTTGGAAGAAAATTATGAAATGTATATCAAATTGGACGCAAGAACGCAGTTACAGTATGTGGATATGTGGGGAGTTTTAGATAATGGAAATCTTTTTTTATTTAGAAGTCCTCTGGAAGGGATACAGGAAAGTGTAGCGCTTGCCAACCGTTTTCTTGCGTATGTGGGAATTGGATCTGCTATATTTAGTGCACTGATTATCCTGCTTGTTTCCCGTAAAATCACAGAGCCAATTATGGAACTTACCCGTATTTCCGAGAGAATGAGTCATTTGGATTTTGATGCTGAGTATACAGGGAGCAGCAAAACGGAAATTGCCCTGCTTGGGCAGAATATAAATCATCTTTCAAAAACATTAGAAACTACCATATCAGAATTGAAGAGTGCAAATAATGAATTACAGCGTGACATTGAAAAGAAAAGCAAAATTGATGAAATGCGTAAAGATTTTTTATCCAATGTTTCCCATGAACTGAAGACGCCTATTGCGTTGATACAAGGATATGCAGAAGGGCTGAAAGAAGGCATAAGTGATGATGAGGAAAGCAGAAATTTTTATTGCGAAGTCATTATGGATGAAGCTGCCAAGATGAATCATATGGTAAAAAAGCTGCTCACATTAAATCAACTGGAATATGGAAATGATACAGTCAGTATGGAGCGTTTTGATATTACAGCCCTGATCAATAACTATCTTTCATCGGCAGCTATTTTGTGCAGGCAAAAAGATATTAAACTGCAAATGGAAAGTTATCCATCCATTGATGTGTGGGCGGATGAGTATATGGTAGAAGAGGTATTTAATAATTATTTTACTAATGCAATGAATCATGTTGCAGAAAAAAGAGTGATAGATGTCAAATTGGCCTTAAAGGATAAGCTGGTCAGGGTTTCAGTTTTTAATACAGGTCTGCCCATACCAGAGGAGAGCATATCTCATATATGGGAAAAATTTTATAAAGTTGATAAGGCCAGAACCAGGCAATACGGAGGAAGCGGGGTTGGGCTTTCCATTGTAAAGGCAATGATGGATGCAATGAATCAAAAATATGGCGTTATTAACTATGATAATGGGGTAGAATTCTGGTTTGAACTGGAAACAACCAGAGCTACAGATGAAAAAGAAAAATAGATTGGACAGTCAAAAAATGAGTCATATGGAACATGAAAATATTTCAAACAGAGAAGCAGAAGAAAGAGAGTATAAGCGGCGGGTTATAAATATGCTGAACCGCCTTATGGAGGAGTCTAAGGATCCGGATTACGATCAGTATCTTGCACAGATGGCCAGAGATTTAGACAGCGGTAAAGCAAGTCCCTGGCAGGTAGAACAGGAAGCAAAAAGGAGTTACAATCAATATAAGCAGCGCATGGTGCAGCAGGAAATGGCCCGGATTCATGCACTTCACCGCCAGCAGCCGAGTACGCAGCCCAAAAGAAATATGGAGTTTCGCGTTGGAGTCCATATATTTGGATTCTTAGGTGCAGTATTTATTCTGGCGGCATTTGTAATATTTGGGTTTAACTTTTTAAATGGGCTTGCACAAGGGTTGTGTCTCTATGGCATTGCAATTGTTTTTGTAGTATTATCAGAACTTTTGTTAAGTAGAAAATTTCCCGCATTTTCCAGAGTGATTACAGGAATTGGGATCGGAGGATTATATGTTGCAAATTTTGTGAACTTTTTGGTGCTTCATACAATCAATGGGATTGTGGTGCTTATTGTTACGCTGTTTATTGCAGCAGCAGCTTTTTTACTCAGCAAGAAAAAGGAATCTGCTTCAATGAGGATCATCAGCCTGGTGGGATGTTATATTAGTTTTCTACCGGTGCAGGGGTTTGAAACGGAGTTTGCGTTTCTGATGAGTGCGCTGTTACTGTTTGTGATAAATACATTCAGCATATTTATACGAAACCAAAAGCATCAGACAGTTATTGACAGTGTACATATATTTTTCAATATACTATTTACCACAATTTTAACAGGCGTTGCATGGACAGAGGAATTAGGTCCGGCATATCTGGTATTATTTGTACTGACAGCTTTTGCCTTTTGCAATATACTTTGCCTAAGCAGAAGGGCTGAAAAAGAAAATATTGTATTTGTATTTGGCTGTATTGCAAATGGAATTTATCTTTTTTTACTTTTTCTGATCGGGACCGTATCGCCGGAGATGACGAATTCACAGATGAAATTGTTTGTACATTTGATAACGGAAGCTTTAATTGCAGCAGTCTGCGGTGTTTTCTTTTTTCTTTGGAATAAGGAAGATGGCAGGAAATGGGCCCAGGTTTATTATATATCCGGAATTAGTTTCGCTTTAAGCGCATATGCGGAATACCCGTTAGAAAAAATCATAGTATCATTGGCAGTTTTTTTCCTGATAAAGTTTTTTGCAGACCGGAAAGAAATATGGGTTCTTGATTGCTTTGCAGCAGCATGGATTGGAATACAGGGACTTTGGATTTCAGATGATTGGTACTGCTGGCTGTTTGCGGCAGCGCTGCTTTTATCTGTTTTAAAGGTGAGGAGAATCCATATTTATCATGAACTGGTGGTTACATTTAGTATTCTGGCCATCTGGTGGAGCCAATGTAATTTCTATTTATACTACAAATTTGATTTTGACAAAGGCTGGTTTTATCCGGTAAGTGCAGGGGGCTTATTACTGTTATTTTTACTGTTCAATCATCTATCCTGGCTAAAAGATAAGAATCAAAAGCCATATAATATAATCAATGTTATTTTTATGACAATATTTTATATGGGAGTCTGGTTATGCGACAGTTACATTTTTAGTTCAATTATGATGGTACTGGGAGCAGTGTCTATTGTCGTAATTTTCAGAGAGCGGTATAAAATGAAACTTCCTAGAAAACAATTGTTTTTGGCAGGATTTCTTGTATATTTTTCTTTGACAGGACATTATGAATCCCCTGTGATTGTAAGTATCCTTCTTATGCTGATTGCGCTTTTGTGTGTGGTAGGAGGATTTAAGCTGCGTGATAAAACCGAAAGAATTTGCGGCCTTATTCTTGCTCTTTTTGCCTGCATTAAACTGGTGATATATGATTTCAGGGAAGTTGAGATATTTTATAAGATGATCGTATTTTTAGCAGTTGGTGCAATTGCACTTATTATTTCTTTTATTTATATACAACTGGAAAAAAGCATTGAGCGTCAGGAATAATGCATGATGAAAGATGGGATTGTTGACTATATGCTGTGGCTTTGTTATTATAAAAGTTAACACATGAGGGAAAGGCGTGGATCAAAATGAGAAAAAAAATAACAGGCATTGTAATGTTTATTTTTATCGCTGCATTTGCAACGGGGTGTGGCAATAAAATACCGGAAATGACTGAACAGCAGCAGGAACTTATTGTAGAATATGCAGCCGGGACAGTACTTAAATATGATAAAAATTATGAAAGTAAATTGGTGGAGCTTACATTAGAAGAAAATGTTGAAAGTGAACCGGAAAAAGAGGAGGAGATTTCTGCTTCTGAAAACGAAGAAGTAGTGAACGAATCAGAAGATGTTACGGTTATTGATAACACTGAAGCAGTAACTACGGTTGCAAGTATTGAAGAGTTTTTACAGATTGATTCGGTTGCAATTACATATACAGGTTACGAAACTTATGATATGTACCCTGAAAATAATGAAAGCAGCGAATTGTTTTTTTTCATGAATGCAACACAGGGAAACAAGCTGCTTGTTTTAAAGTTTAACATAGAAAATTTTTCCGGTGCAGAGAAGGAAGTAAATATTGCACAAAGTAATGTGAGATTTAAAGTGGTGGTTGACGGTGTGGAGAAAAATGCATTGATGACAATGCTTCTTAATGATCTTGCATACTACAATGGAGTACTTGCTGCTGGGGAAAGCACAGAACTTGTGCTTATCTGTGAAGTGCCTGTGGAGCAATCGGAGAATATTTCATCACTGGCATTGGTTTTGAAAAATGTAGATAATGAAGCTACAATTTCATTATATTAATATTATTTGATGTTTTTCAGGTGAAAAAATTCCCATTTTACAAGTGTTTTTTGCCATAAATAAAGTGTGTGAAAAAAATCTACAAATTTTTTAAAAATACTATTGACATTATCAGACAAGAATGATATAGTAATCAACGTTGCGGGTGATAAAAACAAATAATTCCTGTGACCCAGAACCTTGACAAATAAACA
>DKUR01000076.1 GCA_002490775.1 Lachnospiraceae bacterium UBA7199
AGATATACAGATTAAGGTCAGTAGAAATTATCCGTGTATCAATGAAAGCCAAATGACTTCTATGTTGGCGGTAATGGTAAAATTCAGAAACGTTTGTGCACATGGAGAGCGATTGTTTACATATAGAACCGTTGATAGCATTCCGGATTTACCAATACATAAGAAATTAGGCATAGCTCAAAAAGGTACACAATATATAAATGGAAAAAATGATTTATTCTCAGTTGTAATTGCTTTAAGGTATCTTTTAAACGATGGTTGGTATAGGGAATTTATAAAAGAACTTAAAGTTATGATTGGTAAGTATCTTAAGAAACATGACAGTATAGCAGAACAAGAATTATATGAAAAAATGGGATTTCCAGAAAACTGGAGAAAGATAACCAGGTACAGGAAATAGTAAAAATCTATTCTTAACTGTGGAGTAAACTATAGTTGACGATGCGGAAAACAAGGGGTATGCTCAAAGAAGAAAAACAAATAAGGAGAAAATGACACATGAGCAAAATTTTGGTTTCCGGGTTAGTCAATACAGAGACTACTGTAAAGATCAAGGAATTTCCTATTCCATATTTTCCTATAGATTACCCTTTTTTTGGGGTAAATACCGGCGTGGCAGGTGTAGCTTATAATCTCTCAAAAGCCTTAAAATCACTTGGTGATCAGGTGAGGCTGATTTCCATGACGGGGAGCGACTTTGGAGGAGAATATGTAAGGAAGGAAATAGAAGCAATCGGTATAGATACCGCAAATATGCAGCAGCAGCTAAGACAGACGCCAAATTCTGTTATTTTATATGATGGGGAAGGGAAAAGGCAGATCTATTGTGATCTGAAAGATATTCAGGATATGTCTTTTGACTTTCAAAGAAAAATGTATCAGGACTGTGATGTGATTATTGCGTGCAATACAAATTTTAACAGAAGCCTTCTGAAAAAAGCCAAAGCAGAGGGAAAGCTGATTGCCACAGATGTACATGTACTAAGTGACATTGAAGATGCATACAACATGGATTTTATGCAGTATGCGGATATTTTGTTTTTAAGCGACGAAGCCATAAGGATGGATGCAAAGGAATTTCTTATGGAGATAGAAAAGCGTTATGAAAATGAAATCATTGTGTTAGGACAGGGGAGCCAGGGGGCATTAATGTATGTGAAAAAAGAAGGAAAATTTTATGATTTTCCTGTCGTCAAAACCGGTAAGGTAATCAATACGGTAGGAGCAGGAGACGCATTATTTAGCGGGTTTATCCATTATTATGTAAAAGGAATTCCAGCGGCAGAGGCGTTAAAAAAAGCAGAAATCTTTGCTTCTTATAAGATAGGATTTGACGGTGCAGCTAGTGGATTTGCCGATGAGCAGAAAATAGAGGAACTGGCGGCGGAAATTGTGTTTTAGCAGGGGAGAATTATGATCAGCTTTGTAAAATCAAGAATGAATCAATTTACATATAGAGAGTGGATCGGCTGGTTTGCGCATAATAATGACCAAAGATTTTGCAGGCGGAATAAAATGTGAAGTTACCGTTTTGGTAACAGCAGAAATGATTGCTTTAACTTACTATGATGCGTTAGCAAAAAGTACAGATTCCCCCGCGCTGAAAAGCATCTGTGAACAGATGCTGCACGATGAAATCCCCCATATTATGTTTCAGTCTTATACCTTAAGCTTCTTTGAAAACAGCATGAAAGATAAGCTTTTAAGAATTCTGCTGATGGAAGGGACACTGCTTTTCGTATGGGGAGCATTCCGAAAGATTTATTTATCCGGCGGGTACGGATTTTGTAGTTTTTTAAAAGAAAATTTAGGATACCTGCGCCAGTCTGTATATTTGGCACGAAGCAGAAGACAGAATTGATTTTTGAAAGGGAATCAGAGTCCTCTTCCTTTTTATAAATTTCTATGCTATTATGTTAAAGTTGAAAAAAATGTAAATTGGAGGATGGAAACATGGAACGAGAACGTCTGGGAAGTCGTTTGGGATTTATTCTGCTTAGTGCAGGCTGTGCCATTGGCATTGGAAATGTTTGGAAGTTCCCGTATATGGTGGGACAGTATGGGGGAGGCGCTTTTGTACTGTGCTACTTATTTTTCCTGATTGTTTTGGGAATTCCTGTAATGACCATTGAATTTGCGCTGGGACGTGCATCAAGGAAAAGCCCGGTTAAACTGTATAATGAATTAGAAAAGCCCGGACAAAAGTGGCATCTGCATGGGTATGCCGCTATGGCTGGCAATTATCTTTTAATGATGTTTTATACCACGGTTGCAGGATGGATGCTCCATTATTTTTTCTATATGGCTGGGGGAACCTTTACAGGTACAGATGTAGCAGCAGTAGGAAATGTTTTTGGAGATATGCTTGCTGATCCTTATGGAATGATAGGATTTATGGTAGTTGTAGTGGTTTTGGGATTTGGCATTTGCTCCATAGGCTTACAGAAGGGATTAGAGAGAGTAAGTAAGTTTATGATGATGGCGCTGCTTGTAATCATGGTAGTTCTGGCAGTTAACAGTCTTTTGCTGAAGGGTTCAGGAGAAGGACTCCGCTTTTATCTGCTGCCGGATTTTGGAAGAATGCTGGATATTGGAATCGGCAATGTGATGCTTGGTGCAATGACGCAGGCATTTTTCACACTGAGTCTGGGAATCGGTGCAATGGCTATCTTTGGAAGCTATATCGGGAGAGAAAGAGCACTCCTTGGAGAAGCTGTCAATGTGGGGATTTTAGATACTTTTGTGGCTTTTGTTTCGGGGCTGATCATCTTTCCCGCCTGCTTTGCCTATGGTGTCAGTCCTGACAGTGGACCAGGACTTATTTTTGTAACGCTGCCCAATATTTTTAACCATATGCCGGCTGGCCGGCTGTGGGGAAGCCTGTTTTTTGTATTTATGTTTTTTGCTGCTTTTTCAACAGTACTGGCAGTGTTTGAAAACATTATTTCCTGCTGTATGGATTTATTCAAATGGACACGAAAGAAGGCATGCGGCATCAATACGCTTTTAATGATTGTTTTATCGCTGCCCTGTGCAGTAGGGTACAATTTATTGTCCGGTTTTCAACCCAGAGGCGCCGGATCTACTGTGCTTGATCTGGAGGACTTTCTGGTGAGCAATCTTTTCCTGCCTCTTGGAAGTCTGATCTATGTGGTGTTTGCCACCAGCCGCTACGGATGGGGATGGGATAAGCTTGTTGCGGAAGCCAATCAGGGCAAGGGATTAAAGGTTGCCAATTGGATGAGGCTGTATATGACTTATGCATTACCTGTTGTTGTATTGATTGTTTTTTTATTGAGTCTGTAAAGTTTGATGCGCTGTCAGAGGCAATGTAATTGAAAAGGAGAAAAATGATGTTGGAATTTAGGTATGACACACAACTGTTGATTGAAGGGGAAGATTTGGATGAGGATGTGATTTCCCAGTATTTCACTGAAAACTTTAAGGGAGACTGTCTTTTGGCAGTGGGAGATGAAGAACTTATTAAAATTCATTTCCATACCAATGAGCCTTGGAAGGTGCTGGAGTACTGCGCTGCCCTGGGCGAGATTTATGATATTGTAGTGGAAGACATGGATCGTCAATCCAGAGGATTAAAGGGTTAAAGTAAAAAAAGCAGGTTATCCTTTATAAATGCAACTTATCCCTCCTGATATTTTATAGGGTACAGAAGTGTGTTAGAGTAACTCTTATAAAATTAAGGGAGGGATTTTTTATGCAAAATGAAGGAGATAAAAAGCAGAAAAACAAGTTAAAGCGTCCGGTGAAAGGATTGCTCATTTTCCTGCTGATCGTGGCTTTTATTGGGATATTATTTAAATTTATCCTGTTTCCACCTTATGATGCGCCAAAGGTATCAGGAGAACATGTGGTTTTAACAAAGGAATATACATGGGTGGACGAAAGCCGGGAGGAAACCTTTACAGATTCGGGAGAAAACAGAGAGCTTACGGTAAAGTTCTGGTATCCCAAGGAAGAAGGCAGTTATCCGCTGGTGGTTTTTTCACACGGTGCATTTGGTGTGATTGACAGTAATTATTCCACCTGCATGGAACTGGCATCAAATGGTTATGTGGTGGCAAGTATAGGCCATACTTATCATGCCATGTATTTAAAAAATGTGGAAGGAAAGGTTTTTTTGGCAGATAAGGATTTTATGAAAAGTGTGTTTGTTGGAAATGGTGTCTATGATCCGGAACTGGAGAAGCAGGTTTATGAAAACAGTCTTGCATGGATGGAGCTTCGCACAGCAGATGAAAATTTTGTCTTAGATACTATTTTGGAAAAGGCAGAAAGGGGAGAGGAAGGTCCATTTGGTCTGATTGATTCTGATAAGATCGGTCTGATGGGGCATTCTATGGGAGGCGCCTCTTCTGTACAGCTTGGAAGAGAAAGAACGGATATTGATGCAGTAATTGATCTGGAAGGAACTATGCTGGGGGAATATGTCGGATTTGAAAACGGGATTGAAATTTATAACGAAGAACCTTATCCTGTTCCGGTGCTGGATGTTTTTGGAACAAGACTATATGATGAGATCAAGATGCCTGCAGAATTTGAAGAAGAGCATCCTGGCTGGCAGTATGTGAATTTTTATGTGGGAGACCATGCGGTCGATTATATGGCAGTGGCCTTTCGTGATACGGGGCATTTGAATTTTACGGATCTGCCTCTTATTTCTCCTGTGCTTGCCAAATTAATGGGGGTAGGAAAGGTGGATGCAAAAAGCTGCATAGAAAATGTAAATGCAGTTGTACTTAATTGGTTTGACCATTATCTGAAGGGAGAAAGTAAACTGGATATCAAGCCGGAGTATTAATGCTCTGCTGCAAGCAGTAAGATAATGGTTCAGGAAGGAAATAATAATGAAGGTTAGCATCAGGAAAATTACTGACAGGACAAAAGAGCAGGTGGTTATTGAATGTGTGCACATCACCCCGGAAATAGAAGATATAAAAGCTTATGCATCTTTAAAAGGAACAGAACTTTCCGGAATAACCCAGGAACAATTAATGATTCGTTTCAGGCTGGAGGATGTTTACTATTTTGAAGCGTTGGATGAAAAGGTGTTTGCCTACACAAAGGAGCAGGTGTGTCAGGTGAAAATGCGTTTGTATGAGGTGGAAGAAAGCTATAAGATGTATCACTTTGTGCGGTGTTCAAAGTCGGTGGTCTTAAATCTGATGCTTCTTGAGAGCATCAGCCCCGCACTGAACGGGCGTTTCTTTGCGCATATGAAAAATGGGGAAAGATTGATGATCTCCAGAGCATATGCGTCTGAATTAAAAAGAATCGTTATGGGAGGAAAAAAAGATGAATCATAAAAGTATATTTATTGATATGATGATGGCGTTTTTTATATGTACTGCCTGTATTACGATCCTGGAAGGAGTTTTGGGAATGATCTTTTTCCCGCAGGTTATCTTTGGATATGAGGCTTTTTTTTCGCCGCCTCTGTTTGGAATTTTTTCCGTACTTTTCAGCATTGTAAATTATTCCCGGAAGGAATTAAGCGTCCGTCAGGTGCTATTTCGAAGGTTTCTTCATTTACTTATGATTGAGGCGTTGGTTTTGGGGCTTAACTATAAGGCAGGAGGATTTACGGATTTTAACTTTTTCTATGTTCTTGCATTTTCTGTAGCCGTGGTTTTTATTTTGGTTTATGTGGTTATGTGGATGGGAGAGCGGTATAGTGCAATGCGCTTTAATGAGCAGCTTAAAGTTTACCAGAGCAGACAGAACTGACTCTTGCTATTTTCTTTCAGTGTGATATGATTATGCTTATCAGAAAATGAAAGCATTTATTTTACGTATTAAAGGCTGTTTCTAGTTGGGATCAACTTCCGCCAGAAAGGCATACACGGGAAAGGCATGGGTTAAAATGGAGAATAATTTTACCAGAGAAGAAGCGCTTGCATTATTAAAGAAGTACAATAAGGAACCTTTTCATATACAGCATGGACTCACGGTAGAGGGTGTTATGCGCTGGTATGCAAAAGAACTTGGATATGAAAGTGAAGCAGATTATTGGGCAAATGTAGGTCTTTTACACGATATTGATTTTGAACTGTATCCGGAGCAGCACTGTTTAAAAGCGCCTGAACTGTTAAAAGAAGGAGGAGCTTCAAAGGATATGATTCATTCCATCTGCTCTCATGGATACGGACTTTGCTGTGATGTAAAGCCAGAGCATGAGATGGAGAAGGTTCTTTTTGCAGTAGATGAACTTACCGGATTGATTGGGGCGGCGGCGCTTATGCGTCCTTCCAAAAGTGTAATGGATATGGAAGCTTCCAGTATTAAAAAGAAATTTAAAGATAAAAAATTTGCAGCAGGATGTTCCCGGGATGTGATCAGACAGGGAGCAGAAAATTTAGGATGGGAACTGAATGATCTGTTTGAAAAGACGATTCTTGCCATGCGTTCCTGTGAAAGCCGGATTCAGGAAGAGATGAGCAAGTTATGATAGGACTTGGCACGATAATAAATACGGCGGCAGTAGTTGGCGGCGGCCTCCTTGGAATGGGGCTTAAAAGCGGACTGAAAACGCAGATGCAGGATGCCCTGATGCGCTCTTGCGGCGTGGCTACTATCTTTATCGGAGCTGCCGGAGCATTATCTAAAATGCTTGTTTTCAAAAACGAGGTGTTTGAAACCCAGGGGACAATGCTTTTAATTTTTTCACTGGTGATTGGCTCCGTCTTGGGGGAATGGCTTAACATTGAGCAAAAGATGGATACGGTTGGAGAAAAGATTAAGAATGCTGTAGGGGCAAAAAATGACAACCTGTTTGTGGAAGGATTTGTAAATGTATCTCTGATTATCTGCGTAGGCGCTATGGCTATTGTAGGGGCAATTCAGGATGGCATAAGCGGAGATTACTCGCTGCTTGCCGCCAAGGCTGTTTTAGACTTGATCATTGTGGTAGTATTTGCCTCCACTTATGGGCTTGGCGCAGTATTTTCCGCAGTTCCCGTTTTTGTATATCAGGGGGTGATTACGCTGCTGGCAGCATATTTGGGAAGCTTTGTCAGCGATACGCTTATTGATCATCTTTCTTTTATCGGTTCCGCACTGATTTTTTGCGTGGGAGTTAATATTGCCTTCGGGAAGAGGTTTAAGGTGGGCAACATGCTTCCGGCGCTGATCATACCGGTTCTTTATGGTTTATTCATTTAAAATAACGGATGACCGGAAAAGCCTGTCATCTTTATGTTAAAAAGTGGGAATGGAGACTACAAGATAGTTTCCATTCCTACTTTTTGCGGTTTCAGGCCACAAGCTTGGTAAAATTTCATGGCGGGTTCATTTAAACTCCAAACGTTTAAGGTTACGTTGTAGCATCCCGATGCCTTGGCAAAATCAAGTACTGCCTCATAAAGCCGCTTACCGATATGCTGTCCCCTTAAGGATTCATCCACACATAAATCATCTATGTATAAGGTTTTAATGTCGGTGAGAATGTTGTTGTTTACATGCTGCTGGAAAATACAAAAAGCGTAGCCCAGTACAGTTCCCTTCTCATCTACCGCAGCAAAAATAGGGCGCATATCGTCCTGAATAATGTTTAAAAGCTCTTCATCCGTATATTTTTTTGCTCCATATTTAAACAAATCCGGGCGCCCCTTATGATGCACCAGACAAACCTGCATGAGCAGACGATTGATTCCTTCCATATCCTGTTTTCTTGCACGTCTTATTTCCATAGCTGCTGCCTCCTTGATAAAACTTTCCATAAAAGTATATCACATTTTTGCAAACTTGACTTTTTTTTTCATAAAATATACAATTCATATATAAGCAGTCGGAATTAAATTTAAAAATCAAAGATTTTTAAATTTTTTATTTAAGCAGTATCGCAAGCAGTGCTTGCGATATGCATGGGGATTAAATTAAAGGAATGAGGTATGTATGAAAATATCCACAAAAGGAAGATACGCATTGCGGTTAATGCTGGATTTGGCGGTTTATAATACGGGAGAGCCGGTCAGCCTGAAAGATATCGCCAGGAGACAGCAGATTTCCGAAAAATATCTGGAGCAGATTATTTCTATATTGAATAAAGCAGGATATGTACGAAGCATCAGGGGAGCGCAGGGAGGTTATATGCTGAAACGGGAGCCAAAGGAGTATACAGTAGGAATGATCCTGCGCCTGACAGAAGGGGATCTTGCACCAGTTGGCTGCGTGGGAGAAAACAGCATGGATTGTGAGCGGAGACAGGGCTGTGTGACTATTCAGATATGGGAAAGATTAAATGAGGCAATCAATGGAGTAGTGGATCATATTACGCTGGCTGATATGGTTTTGTGGCAGCAGGAAAAGGCGGATGCGTATGTGATTTAAATAGTTGTGATGGGGAATAAATTTATGATAGAGGATTATAAAAACAAAGGGCTTCTTCTTTTAAAAAAGGGACAGAAGGGTATCATTCATGCAATATTTAGTCGTTTTGGGCTGATTTTGCTTTTACTGGCATTGCAGATTTTGTTTCTTTTCAGTGTCTTTCAGCGGTTTGAAGAGTTTTTGCCACATATTTTTGGCGGGGCAGTGATGCTCACGGTTATTATGGTAATTTATCTTTTAAACAGTAAAATGAATCCTACGGCAAAAATCACATGGCTGATTGTGATTATGCTGCTTCCTGTATTTGGAGTTCTTTTATTTTTATATACGCAAAGCGATGTGGGGCACAGGCTGTTGAAAGCACGTATCAATTACATTATTACAGCCGGAAAAGAGAAAATCCCCCAGTCAGAGGAAGTAAGAGAGCACTTGGTGAAGGAAAATCCGTCGGTAGCGTCTCTGGCCTATTATATGCATAGAAGCGGCTGCCATCCGGTCTTTGAAAATACAGCAGTTACTTATTTCCCTTTAGGGGAAGATAAATTTGAGGAGATGTTAAAGCAGCTTGAGACAGCACAGCATTTTATTTTTATGGAATATTTTATTGTGGATGAAGGTCTTATGTGGGGCAGAGTGCTGGAAATCCTTGCCCAAAAGGCAGCGCAGGGGGTAGAAGTCCGTGTTATGTATGATGGAAGCTGTGAATTTGCCCTGCTGCCCCGTGATTACCCCAAACGCCTTAAGGCATTAGGAATTAAATGTAAGGTGTTTGCTCATGTATCCCCCTTTGTTTCCACCCATTATAATTACAGGGATCACAGAAAAATACTGGTGATTGACGGGCATACCGCCTTTAATGGCGGCGTAAATCTGGCGGATGAGTATATCAATCAAAAAGAAAAGTTCGGCCATTGGAAGGATACTGCTGTTATGCTCAAAGGGGATGCGGTCAAAAGCTTTACCCTGATGTTTCTGCAGATGTGGGGGATAGATGAAAAAGAAGAAGAAAGCGTGGATTTTCTTTCTTATCCAACCTATCCTGTGGAAAAGGCGAAAGGGTATGTGATCCCTTATGGGGACTGTCCGCTGGATGATGATAAACTGGGAGAAAGAGTGTACATGGATCTTTTAAACAGGTCTTTGTCCTATGTACATATTATGACGCCTTACCTGATCTTGGATGGAGAAATGGAAACTGCCCTGAAATTTGCGGCTGAAAGGGGCGTGGAAGTGATTTTGATTCTGCCAGGAATACCTGACAAGGCAATTCCTTATGCCTTGGCAAAAACCCATTATGCATCACTGCTGGAATCAGGAGTAAAAATCTATGAATATACGCCTGGCTTCGTTCACGCAAAGGTATTTGTCAGTGATTCGTCAGAGGCGGTAGTGGGAACCATTAATCTGGACTACCGCAGTTTGTATCATCATTTTGAATGCGCTACTTATTTATACCATACAGACTGTATTCAGAAAATTGAAGCAGACTTTCAGGCTACCCTTGCAAAATGCAGGCAGGTTACAATGGAGAGTGTACACAAAGAAAAATGGACAGTTAAGCTGGTGGGGCGGTTAATGAAAGCGATAGCTCCGTTAATGTAGCGGATTTGCCGGACTTAAAGCAAAGAAGGACGGGTTAACAATGTAGGCAGGATATTGCGGAACGGATGAAAAGCGTGTATAATATAAGCGTTTGTGAAAGTGAAGTACAATGTGAAAAAATGTAGAAATGAGGTAGATTATGGTACAGTCAAGAACCCATACATGTAATCAGCTTAGAATCAGTGATGTTGGTCAGACAGTGACCATCACAGGCTGGTATGATAATATGAGAAAGGTCAGCAAAAATCTTGGATTTTTGATTCTTCGTGATTTTTATGGCATAACCCAGGTGGTGATTGAAACAGAAGAAATGATGGCGAAGCTGTCAGGAATCAATAATGAGTCCACCCTTTCCATCACTGGTGTCGTAAGAGAGCGTTCCAGCAAAAATACCCAGATTGCCACAGGAGAAATCGAGGTGGTTCCCAAAGATATTACTGTTTTGGGAAAATGTATTTATAATGAGCTTCCCTTTGAGGTGAACCGTTCCAAGGAAGCAGACGAAGCAACCAGATTAAAATACAGATATTTAGATCTTAGAAATCCTGCGGTAAAGGAAAAGATTGTGCTGCGAAGCAAAATTGTGGCAGAGATCAGAAAGAGCATGATAGAGCATGATTTTTTGGAGATCACCACACCTATTTTGACATGTTCTTCGCCGGAAGGGGCAAGAGATTATTTGGTTCCTTCCAGAAATCATCCGGGGAAATTTTATGCACTGCCTCAGGCGCCCCAGCAGTTTAAGCAATTATTGATGACATCCGGATTTGACAGGTATTTTCAGGTAGCACCCTGTTTTCGGGATGAAGATGCCAGAGCAGACCGTTCTCCCGGAGAATTTTATCAGTTGGATATGGAAATGGCATTTGCAACTCAGGAAGATGTGTTTGGAGTGATAGAAGACGTACTGCCTCCGATCTTTGCAAAGTATGGTAAATATAAGACCGCATCCAGCGCACCTTTTGCAAGAATTTCTTATAGGGATGCAATGGAGAAATATGGTTCTGATAAGCCGGATCTGCGAATAGATCTGTTAGTGCAGGATGCTACGGAATGTATGAGCGGCTGTGGTTTCGGACCTTTTGAGGGACAGGTGGTGAAGGCTGTTGTAGTAGATCATTTTACAGCAACCCGGAAGGTGATTGATAAGATTTGTGCAGATGTAGAAGTACAGAGTGGTCAAAAGGCTTACTGGTTTAAGCTGGACGAAAATGGAGAGTTTGTAGGCGGTATTTCCAAGTTTTTGCAGGATAGAAAAGAACAGGTGGTTTCAGCGCTTGGTTTAAAGAATGGCGATTTTGTAGGTTTGACAGCAGGTAAAAAAACAGATGCACAAAAATGTGCTGGTGTTTTACGGAAATTTTTAGGAATGAACTGTGAAGCCCATATGAAAAAGGAGTGCTATGAGTTTTGCTGGATTGTGGATTTCCCTATGTATGAGATTGGCGAAGAATCAGGGGAATTGGAATTTTGCCATAATCCCTTTTCCATGCCTCAGGGAGGAATGGATGCGCTTTTAAGCAAAGATCCCCTTGATATTTATGCATATCAGTATGATCTGGTGTGCAATGGCGTAGAGCTTTCTTCCGGTGCGGTGAGAAATCATGATCCCGAAATTATGGTGAAGGCGTTCCAGATCGTAGGCCTTAAGGAAGATGATGTAAAGGCAAAGTTCCCGGCAATGTATAATGCCTTCTGCTATGGTGCACCTCCTCATGCAGGAATTGCGCCTGGCGTGGATAGAATGGTAATGTTGATTGCCGGAGAAGAAAGCATCAGGGAGATTATCCCATTTCCTATGAACAAAACAGCGCAGGATGTTATGATGGGTGCGCCTTCAACGGTTGATGAAAAGCAGCTCCGTGACGTGCATATAAAGATTGACCTGCCGAAAGAGGTACAATAAAACGGTGGATAAAATTCTAATTATCGGATATAAATATGAGAGAAGACTTTAAAATATTTATATATGGAGGAAAAATAAATGAAGAAAAGCAGAAAATTACTTATGGTCGTTTTAGGGCTTAATTTACTGCTTCTTGCTGGCTGTGGTCAGAAGCTGGGAGAAGAGTTTACAGAGGAAGTAAATACTCTGGAAGGCGTAACCCTTACTGTCGATGAAGAAAGTGCTTCTGTATCAGGAATTACGTATACGATTAGCAATCAGTCTGATAAAGATATAAGCTTTGGACAGGATTACATCCTGCAGATGGAGAAGGATGGGAAATGGTATCAGGTAGAACCTAAAGGAGGTATAGCAATAACTATGGAGCTTTTATGGGTTCCGGCAGGAACTACAGATACTCACGAGATTATCTGGAACGACTCCTATGGTAAGCTTTTTTCCGGCCATTACAGAGTTGTGAAAAATGTTTCTGATAATGAGGCGGGATATTATCTTGCCGGGGAATTCCAATTGTAGGATAAAGTGGAAAAGGAGAGAACTTTAAAGAGGGGATGACACAGCCTTAAGCATGCTTGCATGCTGTGGCTGTGTCATTTTTTGGTGGATGGATGATTGGAACAAATGATGCAGCTTTGATGAAGGCAGACTAAATTTTACATGTCAGCGGTATCAGGAGAAAAGAAAGCAACAGCAACAGCACCAGGGCCTACATGGGTACCGATGGTTCCGCCTACGGTGGAGATGGGAAGTTCTTTGGCATGTCCTTCCCAGATGGATTTGCTGCATTCAATATATTGTTTTATTAAAGTGTCGTCCAGACCGGTATATCCCAGAGAAAAGGGTTTGTCAAAATCAATGCCGCCGCACTTCCCGATTTGCTCGATCAAAAGGTTGTTTCCGTGTTTGGCGCCTCTTGCTTTTCCGAGGACAGCCACTTCGCCATTTACAACGCCTACAACAGGCTTAATGGACAGGACGCCGCCTGTAAATGCCGCCGCTTTTGAAATGCGTCCGCCCTTTTTTAAATATTCTAAAGTGTCCAGCAGGGCGATGGTATGGATTTGCTTTTTACTGCTGGATAATTCATCTGCAATAGCTGCTGCGTCCATTCCTGCATCCTTCAGCCGCAGGGCGTATTCAACCAGTGCATGCTGGCCCACTGCAACATTTTCACTGTCAATTACATATACTTTTTCTTCAAATCCTGAGGCAGCAATAAATGCATTTTGATAAGTTCCGGAGAGCTTGCTGGATAAAGTAATAATAATAGGAACATCCCCATCTGCCAAAACTTTACGGATCGTTTCCTCAAAGGTATAAGGGGAAATCTGACTGGTAGTGGGAAGCTCTTCGCTTTCAACTAATTTTTCATAGAATTCTTTGTGGGATAAATTAATTCCATCCTGGTACTCTGTGCCATGAAAAGTTATAGTGATAGGAAGAATAATCAAATCCTCACGATTTGAAACTGTAATGTCTGATGCTGAGTCTGTAATGATTTTTATAGCCATATGTACTTAACCTCCCATATCTTTTACAGAGGATGAGTTTAACACATGTTTTACAGACTGTCAATAAAATGAAAAGCTATTCCTTAGCTCCGGCTGAAACAGCACCAATCAGAGATGTTTTAACTGTGATTGTAAGATAGCTTATCATTTCTTCTTTTGTGCGGTCGGTTCGGTCAAGAAACCAGTCAAGCAGCATGCCTGACAGTGCATTTGTATAGAAATCGCATAAAAACTGTTTATAGTTTTGAGAAATTGGGGCATTCATATCTTTTTCTATTCCTTCTATTATAATAGTAATGGAAGATTGAAATTCAGAGAGGAAAAAGTGCTTCATTCCTTCCCGCCCCATAGCATCATAAACGCAGCACAATATATGTTCATTTGCATCAACATAATCAATGACAAAGCGGATAACCTCTTCGTAATCGTGAAGAAGATCAAATTGTTTAACTACTGTGAGCGCTTCCTGCTCCAGCATCCAGCGCAGCATATCATTAATATCCTCGAAATGATAATAAAAGGTTTTCCGGTTCATTCCGCAGTCGCAGCAGATTTCACTTATAGTAATCTTTGAAAGGGGTTTTCTTTTCATAAATTTTTTAAATGAGTTTACCAGTACATGTTTTGTATTTAGGGAAATATCCTCATGCGTCATGCTTTTTTTCCTTTCTCCTTTCTTTGTTTGCGTGCTGGACGATTAAAATCATTAGAAGCAATCCTATGGAACCGGCAAGAAAAGCAATCAATGTACCGGTCATGGAAGAAGGCTGGTCTGTGCATCTGAATATAAATTCAGGTGTATCGGAATCAAAAATATAATAGCTTCCGTCCCGATTGGCATGAACTGGCTTCCAGATATTTTTTTCAAAGATTTCTATCTGAGGATGCTCCATATCAGTGGGAATCAGATATCTTATAGTATAAGGCCCGGAGCTGGCGCTGGAAATAGATATTTTCCAGCATTCAGACTGTAATGAATTATCTTCCAGATGATCCTCAGCTTTTGTCAGGGTAAAGGTATCATCAGGAGCAAACAGTCCTTCGATCAAAACCACAGCCCGTTCGCCCATTAACTGCTGACTTTCCAGTGTAGTGATGTATTCTGTGTAAATTGCTTCTATTGTCTGGTCGAAGGTGATGGAGGTCTGGTCAAAGTCAGGCCAGCTTCCTATAAAACCTTCTTTCCAGGGAACTTGAGGCAGGGAATCAGGATGGAAGGTATCCCCATAGTTTAAAGTGACTACAGTAACTGGCTTATCGTCAGCGGAAAAGGTAAGATAAATATTGTTAAAAATATCAGGAAGATCAGGAGATGCCATAAAGTCTTCATAGGATAAAGGCTGTGCTTTTCCTTCATAGCTAACCCCGTCAATGCCGGCAAAACCGCCTTCTACAAAATAATTACCGCTGATTTCAGCATCGGAAGAAACAGCGCCTGCAATAGAGCCTAAATTGTAATTGCCCTGAAGGATTTGCACCATACTATAGCAGTCGGAAATATTCGTGCCGTATCCTGCAATACCGCCAATTTGATAGTCGCCTTTTAAAGTGCATTTGGCACTGCTTAAATGGATGGCCGAGGCACTGAAACCTGCAATGCCGCCGATCATTGCACCACCGCCGGAGATCTGCCCGCTGCTTAAGCATTCCATAATACTTCCTAAATTCATTTCTCCTGCAATGCCACCCACATAGTTTTGTTTGCCAGTGACAAGACCATAGTTTTTACATTGTCTTATTACAAGACGTTCCTTGTAGCTGAAATTGAAAGAAAGATCATATTCATCCAGACTAAAATCCCCTTCCGGATCCAACGTATTTTCACGTGAAAGAGAACCTGCAATGCCGCCCACATCGAGGTCACCATTTATTTTTCCGTTATTGATGCAATTCATTACCTTTCCTGTAGTATCAGTAAGCTGGTCTTCATCAGAAACATCAGCAAACATATTGTCAGGATCTGCATGGGTTGGATTGGTCAGCAGATTGCCAATTACGTTTAGTTCATTAATAATTGCCTGAAAATCATCCAGTATAATCTGATCCTGTCCGTCAAGCATGGAATTCAGTTCCCGCATGTTGGAAATGATGGCGGAAAAGCTATTATTCAGTGAGGTTTGAGAAGCTGCAATACGTGAGCTGATAACAGATGCCTGATTTTTTACATTTCCCTGTAAATCAGATAGTGCCTGTGAAGCATCTTCGTACACATTATCCTGTACTTTATTAATGTCTTCTTCTATCTGCTCTCTGTCAATGGTAAATTCATCTTTGATGGAATTTCCCGATACTGTGGGCCATCCTTCAGGCCATTGGAAGAGAGGAGAAGCATTTGGAACCGGTGAAGATGCAGTTTCTGGTGCTGAAAGAACCTGAAAAATACAGCCAGTTGGTGCTGCATATAAAGGTTTGGGAGAAAACTGCCCTTCCTGAAAGGCACTTTCACTTGAATACCCGGAAGCCGCAGTAGGTTCCGGGGACACACTTGCTCCGGAAGCCGCAGTAGGTTCCGGGGACACACTTGCTCCGGGAGCTGTAGTAGGTTCCGGGGAGACATTTACTCCGGGCGTCACTGCAGGCGCAGGGGATGCACTTACTTCAGGAACTGCAGTTGCCTCCGGCGTCATAGTTGGTTCTGCTGACGGAGAAGGTATTTGCAATTGTTCCAAAAACTCTAAAGAAACAGGTCTTGGAGAAGGAAGGGAGGTAAGGTCCGTTAAATTGGAAAAGTCATCAAAATATCCGCTGGCATTGTTCATAAGGGTGTCTACAGCACTTTGTGCATTTTCTACAGAATCAAGCAAAAGCGCTACCTGTCCGGTAAGGGTGGAAGAAGATCCGGATGCATCCTCGTTAAGCCTGGTAAGAAGCTGATGAAGGGTATCTAATTCCGAATGAAGCTGGGATAAGGTGCTTTGGGAAAATTCCAGCTCACTGCTGGGCTCCATCTGTCCTGCAATACCGCCTACATCTTTACGTCCGTTTAAAAGTCCATAGTTAATACAGCCTTCTATGTAGCCTGACTGCCGGCCTGCGATGCCGCCTATATTGTATCCCACATGCTGATATCCAATAGAACCATTGTTGATACAGCCTCGTATGATACCGGAATTGCAGCCTGTAATGCCGCCTACATCTGTTACAGAGGAAGCGTTTTCCGTAGTGAGAAAGTCATTAATGGCGGCATCAAATTTAAAAGAGGAAAGATCAATTCCTTCATCTGAAGCGGTAGTATTAATAAAACAATGATTGGTACTGTTTAAAATGCTGCCTTTATTATTGCCTGTAATGCCGCCTGTCAAATGGCTGCCATATACGACGCCGTTGGAGGAACAGTTGGCAATTACGCCTGTCAGTTCGTTTACGCCTGCAATGCTGCCTGCCTGATCTGATCCAGTTACGCTGCCTGAAGAACTGCATCCGTTTATATATCCATAGTTACAGCCGGCAAGTAATGCAAGACCGGAATGTCCTTTTTCTCCCTGTGCGGTGCCGGATACGGATAACTGGTGGATTTCTCCCTGCTCCTGCACGTAGCGGAATAAACCAATATAATTGCTTCCACTGTTTAAGGAAAGCCCCTTGATTACATGCCCCTGGCCTAAGAAAATGCCCCCAAAAGTTGGAATGGGGCTAAAATCGGTATTACTTAAATCAATATCATTATCTAAAACAAAAATTTTGTCTTGTGACCAGGTATCCAGACTACATTTTTCTGAAAAAGAAATCAAATCCTCAGGAGTGGAAATGTGTGTGGCCTCTGTAAGATCATACTCGGAAGAGTTTTCCTCTTTTTCAGAAACTGCCAAAGCAGCCATAGGCTCTGATAAAGCTACGATGAAAGCAAATAAAAATACAATTGTTTTTTTAAATATAGATTTAAGAGGTCTGTTCATCAAAGTCACTTCCTTCCACAAAATTTTCTTTTACAGGATCTTCTAATGGGGTTGCTTTTCCAGAGGTAATGACTGCATCCATATCGCCCCGGATAACACCATAAAAGCTTCCCTCTAAAACGCCGTTTACATGTCCATGCAGGCGCCCCTGCACCCGGATGAGGCCGGAATAAGACTTAGAGGATAAGTTAATTCTGTTTAGTTCAAAACTTGTATGCTCAATAATGTTGTCCCCAAATACCAATATTTGGGGAAGTACTGCCAGTACAAGGAAAATGGAGATAATCGTACCTCTGCTTAAGCAGCTTCCAATTGCAGAAATAATTGGATTGGTAGTCATCTGCCCAATGAGTGCGCCTGCCACTGCAAGAATACTGCCTGAAGTAAAAATGGTGGGAAAGGCTTCATTCAGGGCTTCTATGATTGCCTGTTTGGGATGCATTTCCTGCTTTAAGTCTTTGTAATGGCTGGAAATCACAATGGCATAGTCAATATTTGCTCCCATTTGGATTGAGTTTACGATCAGATAACTTAAAAAGTATAAAGGCGAGCTTTGCAGGTATGGGAAGGAAAAGTTAATCCAGATACTTCCCTGAATGACCAGAATCAGTAATACCGGCAGTCCTGCTGATTTAAAGGTAAACAGCAGAATGATGATTACAAACAGTGCAGATAAAATACTGATCAGCAGATTATCCTGTCCAAAGGAGGAGGACAGATCATAATCACTGGTGGAATTTCCAATAACATATACATCTTCATCATTATAATAGCGTGCAGCTTCTTTGTGCATTACTTTCAGAAAGTCAAAGGTTTCCTGACTTTCTTCAGGGAGATTTAAGTAAACTACAAGGCGGGAATATTCATCTGTTTTTAACTGTAGCTTGGCTTTCCTTAGCTGGTCAAAAAGGTCATCAAGGGTATTTTGAATATCGCCTTCTAAAGTAATATTGCCAGCTTCCATCTGATCCATCAGGAATAGGAACATATCAAATAAGGGAACCTGATAATGATCAAGACCGCTTAAGATCTGTCCATACTGATCATCATTGACTGCGTAGGCAGAGTAAAGCAGCTTGGCAAGCTCATATTCAATCCCTGCAAGTTCGGAGAATTCTCTTGGATTTAAGGCATCTGTTAAGGTATAGCCATCCATAGCTTCTATGTTGGCAAGTCCCATAGCCGATTTGACTTCAGGATAGCTTTCCAGAGCTTTTAACAAAGCAGCCTCCGAATCATAGCTGCCGGAGGGGATAACCATAGCAACCATATTACTGGTTCCAAAGGTGTTTTTTATCTTTTGATAAGAAATCTGACTTTCACTTTGTTTGCTGGTAGTTAAATCTGTATAGCTGTAGCAGTAGGGACATTTATTTGCCCAGATACACACAATCACCAGAATAACGGAAAAAATAGGAGGCACGATAAAACGGGTTGCCACATCTATTTTTCCAATCAAAGTGATCCGGGGAAGAAGCTTGCGGTGTCTTGTTTTGTCAATTAAATTGCTAAACAGCATAAGCAGTCCGGGCATCAGTGTAAATACGGATAAAAGACTTAACAGGATTGCTTTAATTAGAACTGTGGCAAGATCCATTCCAATACCGAAATGCATAAATGCCAGTGCCGCCAGGCCGGATATGGTAGTTAAGGAAGAGGAGGAAATTTCCGGAATGGCTTTGGCAAGCGCTGCAATACAGGCTTCTCTGGCCGGCATGGTTTCATGTTCATCACTGAAACGGTGGCAGAGAATAATGGCATAATCTATGGCAAGGGCCAGTTGTAGTACTACAGTTACAGAGTTTGAAATAAAGGAAATTGTGCCACAAAGAAAATTAGTACCCATATTTAAAAGCGCAGCTACGCCAAAGGTAGCTATCAAAACAGGAACTTCCGCGTAGGAACGGGAGGTCAGGGTAAGAACGACCATAATAATGACTGCGGCAATCACAATAATAACCTGCATCTCTGATTTTAGTGCGGCGGCACTGTCTTCGCCCACCTCTGTGTTTATGTAAGTATCATACCCGGAAAGAAGCTCCTTAATATGATTCATTGCATTTATGCTGATCTCATCAGAAGCAGTGCCATCAAAGGTGATGTCAAATAAAGCGGCGGAATTTATAAAATGATCTTTGGTATTATCAAATTCTACGCCGGATACCCCTTCTATGTCAGACAGCTTTTCCTGTAGGGTAAGTCCTTTTTCATAGGAAATATTAGATACCATCACTTTTGCTGTTCCATAGGTGATAAATTCCTCATTCATGATGGTAAGACCGCGCCGGGTTTCTGTCTCCGCCGGCAGGTAAGTGGTGATGTCATTTTCCACCTTAACCCATCCTGTAGAAAAAAAGCAGAAAATTAACGCGAAAATGTACAGAAGGAAAAACAAATTACGTTTATCAACAATAAAAGTAGCCAGCTTTTCCATAGGAGATGCTTTATCTTTTTGCAATCAGATCAATCCTTTCATATCATTTTGTGAAAGATATTATAAAAATGTAGATTAGAAAAAACAATACCCAAATTGGGACATTTGTCCGGTATTTTGATAATTAAAATTTTCGTATATTTCTATGTTCTATGGTATTGGTCTAAATAAAACGTTCATGTCGTTTTGTGCTTAAAAACAACAAAATTATATTGAAATATGCACGAATATATACTATACTATAACAAATATCTTCGAGAAAATTTTTCTGTTTATCATTGAAGCTTTTAGGAAACAAGGAGGATGGATTATGTATAGGAAGATTATCGGCTTCTTGGAGGAGTGGAAAGATAGCAGACATCGCAAGCCCCTTATTTTGCAGGGGGCAAGGCAGGTTGGAAAAACCTATTCTATTTTAGAATTTGGACGTACTTATTATGAAAATGTGGCATATTTCAATTTTGAAACAAGTCCCAAGCTGAATGAAACCTTTGAGGAAAACATCAGCCCTGAATATCTTATACCTATTTTATCCCATATTGCAGGTCAGACAATCGTTCGGGAAAAGACGTTGATTGTATTTGATGAGATACAGCTCTGCGAAAGGGCGTTGACCTCTTTGAAATACTTTTGTGAGAATGCATCAGAATATCATATTATTGGTGCAGGCAGTCTGCTTGGTGTGGCGGTCAACCGGACGAAATTCTCTTTTCCCGTGGGTAAGGTGGATATGAAAATTCTTTATCCTATGGATATGGAGGAATTTATGCTTGCAATGGGGCAGGAGACTCTTGTGAGACAGATAAAAACCTGTTTTGAAACTGATACACAGATGCCCTCAGCACTTCATGACGCAGCAATGCAGCTTTATCGTCAATATCTTGTTGTGGGCGGTATGCCGGAGTGCGTGATGCAGTTTGCGGATACAAAGGATTATATGCTTGTTCGTCATATGCAGGACACTATTCTTGCAAGTTATCTCAATGATATGAGTAAGTATAATAACTTGAATGAAATCAAAAAAACAAGGCTTGTTTATGATAATATTACAGTACAGCTTTCCAAGAAGAATACCCGTTTTCAGTATAAGCTGATTAAGAAAGGCGGACGTGCTTCGGAGTTTGAAAACGCCATTGAATGGCTTTGTCTGTCTGGTATCGTGTCACAGGTATATAAAGTAGAGCAAATTAAGAAACCTTTGGAGAATTACCGTGATATGGATGCGTTCAAGATTTATGTGTCAGATTTGGGACTGCTTTGTGCCAAAAAGGATATAGCAGCAAATGATATCCTTTATATGGTGGAGGAAATCAATGATTTCAAAGGCGGAATGGCGGAAAACTATGTGAATGTACAGCTTTCTATAAATGGTTATCAGACTTACTATTGGATGTCAGAGCGTGGGGCCGAAATTGATTTTGTTATTCAACGTGATGGCAGGCTGATTCCAATAGAGGTTAAGTCGGCCGATAATACCAAAGCCAAAAGTTTAAATGTCTATATAGAAACCTATAAGCCTGATTACGCGATCAAGCTTTCTGCAAAGAACTTTGGCTTTGAGAATGGAAAAAAGACGGTTCCGCTTTATGCAGCATTTTGTATTTAAATCAAATACGATAAATGGTAACGCTCAGAAAAATCTAAAAGGTAGTAAAAAGGATGATTTACATAATATAGGGATTATTTGACTGGGAGGATTCGGGCAGAAGAAATCATGATTACAGGATTTACACTTTAAACGTAGATTGCTATAATTAGGACGGATATATTATTAATATTTTAATAAAGTAAATGATCCTATTTCAAATCACTACCTTTCAAATGAAGGGAATTGTTATTATTAAATACTATGACGGCATTTATTGTTGCATTAGCCCTTCTTTATTTTGTAATTCGCAAAAGCAAGCCAGATTCTGTTGACTATCCATTTGCTGAATTTGGATTGTTTTCTTTAATAATTTTTTTAAATTGCTATTTTTATATTGTACATTATGTGGAAGATATAGAAAATATCTTTGAACAGTTAATTTCAGGAGGAGGAATTTTATCTGCTGTCATTATAGTTCTCATTATTTTAAATAAAAAGATAAAAAAATAAAATTTTTGGCATAGCATTGATGCCCATGTATTTAGGTGAATGACTTGTTTGTCTGACATTGGATTGTGAAAAGAAAGCATGGCATGTATAATATATTGTAAACAGTAAGATTTAGGAGGCTGTGGTTTATGGGAATATATTTAAATCCCGGAAATGAAGGGTTTGAGGAGGCAGTCCGTTCCGAAATTTATGTAGATAAGACGGGGTTAATTGAATCTGTAAATAAATGTTTAAATACAGAACAGAAATTTATTTGTGTCAGCAGGCCGAGACGTTTTGGAAAATCAATGGCACTTAAAATGCTTGCAGCCTATTATGATTGTGATTGTGATTCAAGAAAAATGTTTGCAGGGCTTGAAATAGAAAAGAGCAGGTCATTTGTGGAACATTTGAACCAATATGATGTAATTTTTCTTAATATGCAGCAGTTTTTAATAGAATCAAAGGATCATGAGATAACGGAATACTTAGAGCAGGAAGTGTTAGAAGAACTCCGGGAGAAATACGGAGAGCACCTAAAAAAACAGGAGCTGGGGTTTGCTGCCGCCCTTAGAAGAATTTATACCAAAACAAAGAAAAAATTTATTTTTTTGATTGATGAATGGGACTGCGTAATGCGGGAAAGACAGGAATCGGAAGCATTGCAGAAGCGGTATCTTGATTTTTTGCGCAATTTGTTAAAAGATCAGGTTTATGTAGCGCTTGCTTATATGACGGGGATTCTTCCCGTAAAAAAGTATGGACAGCATTCCGCTTTGAATATGTTTTGGGAATATTCCATGACAAATCAGTATATTTTTGAGGAGTATACTGGTTTCACCGAGGGGGAAGTAAAAGCATTGTGTGATAGGTTTCATATGGACTTTGCGAAAACAAGCAGTTGGTATGATGGATATAGGTTTAAAAAATTTAAGCATATTTACAATCCAAGATCTGTTGTGGCGGCAATGAGCTGTCAGGATTTTTCCAGTTACTGGACTTCTACTGAAACCTATGATGCGCTGAAAATATATATGGATATGGATTTTGACGGACTTCGGGCAGATATTGTACAGATGCTTGGAGGCGGATGCGTCAGGGTAAATACATTTAGTTTCCAGAATGATATGTGTAATTTCAGGACAAAGGATGATGTTCTTACGTTGTTGATTCATTTAGGCTATCTTGGATATGATTCTGAGAGAGAAGAGGCATTTATTCCCAATAAAGAGATTATCAGAGAGTTTGAAAATGCCATGAGCGTCGGCGGCTGGTCAGAGATTGTAAGCGTTCTTAAGGCTTCTGAAAAATTACTTGAAGACACTTTAATCGGCGATGAAAAAAGTGTTGCCGATGGTCTTGATAGGGCTCACACGCAGGCGGCGTCCATACTGACTTATAATGATGAAAATTCCCTTGGCTGTGCTGTTGGACTGGCCTATTATAGTGCAAGGAAATATTATAAGCTGATCAGAGAACTGCCTACAGGACGGGGATTTGCGGATGTGGTATTTTTACCGTTGCAAGGTACGGGAAAACCGGCCATTGTGGTTGAATTAAAATATGATAAATCCGCCTATGCGGCTATAGAACAAATAAAGAACAGGCAGTATACGCAGGCACTTGAAGGGTATGCAGGTGAAATTTTGCTTGTAGGGATAAATTATGACAAGGATAATACAGATAAGCCGCATAGTTGCATAATAGAGAGAATGAAAAAACTTTAGAAGTACTGGAAACATAAATTTGGAGGCAGAGAAAGGTTCATGTTGCCACAGCAGTTTTTAGACAGAATGAAAAAGATGTTAGGAGAGGAATACCCAGATTTTCTTGCCGCCTATGACAAACCCAGACATTGCTCTCTGCGTGTAAACCTGCAAAAGGGAACCATTGAAGATTTAAAAGAAAAAACCTTGTTTTTAACAAAGAAAGTTCCCTGGACAGACAATGGGTATTATTATAAGGAAGAGGACCGCCCCGGCAGGCATCCTTTTCATGAAGCGGGGGCTTACTATATTCAGGAGGCAAGCGCTATGGCTCCGGCAGTCTATTTAAATGCACAGCCGGGAGAGCGGATTTTGGATTTATGCGCTGCACCAGGCGGAAAAAGCACGCAGATTGCAGATGCCATGAAGGGTGAGGGACTGCTTATCAGTAATGAAATCAACCCTGCAAGAGCAAAAGTTTTGTCAGAAAATATAGAGCGCCTGGGAATCAGAAATGCATTGGTGATAAGCCATGAACCGGCTTTTTTGGCAGAGCGGTTTTCGGAGTATTTTGACAGGATTCTGGTAGATGCACCCTGTTCGGGAGAAGGAATGTTCCGCAAAAATGAGGAGGCTGCATGTGAGTGGAGTCTCGAAAATGTGGAAATGTGTGCTGTAAGGCAGGCAGATATTCTCAAAAGTGCAGCAGCAATGCTACGCCCAGGTGGAAGAATGGTTTATTCTACCTGTACTTTTTCTCTCGAAGAAAATGAAGAAACCATAAGGCATTTTTTGGAGACGCATCCTGAGTTTGAAGCAGAGGAAGTAAAGAGGTTACCGGGAATGTCGCCGGGAATGCCGCCCTTAGAAAAAGCCATAAGGCTTTGGCCCCATAAGCTGGAGGGAGAGGGACACTTTCTTGCCTGCCTTAAAAAGCAAGGACAGCAGCAAATGCGGGCAGAGGGACTTTATGGAGAGGAGAAGGGAATTCTTTCGAAAGAATGTAAGGATTGGCTTGCATTTAAAGAGCAGTACATAAAAACAGATTTTGAAGGAGTGTATTTTAGGTTTGGTGATCAGCTTTATCTGCTGCCTGAGGGGGCGCCTTCCTTAAAGGGGCTAAAGGTACTGCGTTCTGGTCTTCACTTAGGAACTTTTAAGAAAAACCGGTTTGAGCCGGCTCATGCACTGGCCCTTGCATTAAAGCCTGGGGAAGCTGCTGGCAGTTATCCACTTTCTGTAAATAAGGCAGCAGACTATATTGCAGGAAGCACCTTTGCAGCAGAGGGAGAAAAAGGTTGGTATCTGATTACGACGCAAGGGTATAGTTTAGGATGGGGAAAGCTTTCCGGTAATATAATGAAAAATCACTATCCAAAAGGACTTAGGAAATAAGAGGAAATAAATGAGAAGAAAAATTTGTATGGCAGTATTGATTGCTGCAATAATAGCAGGAGCTGCAGGTTGTGGCTTTCAGGATAAAAATGAGAATTTAAGTGCAGGTATGGAGGCGATTGCAGCCTTAGAGTACGATAATGCGCTTGCCAGCTTTGAAGCCGCAAGGCAGGCGGGCGAGGAGGAGCGGCTTGTTCTTAGGGGAGAAGGGCTTGCTTATATGGGAAAGACCATGTATACCGAGGCAGCAGAAGCTTTTGAGGCGGCACTTGCCTGCAGCGATGGAAGAATAAAAAATATAGACTATGACATTAATTATTACCTTGCTACTGCTTATTATAAACTGGGGGAAATGGGAAAGGCAATTGATGTATATAATGCAATTATAGCATTAAAGCCGGAAGAAAAAGATGCCTATTATCTGCGGGGAGTGATTTACACCCAGCAGGGAAATTTAAATAGTGCAAAGGAAAATTTTGATAAGGTAACGGTATTGGATTCCTCCAATTATGACAGAATGATTGATATTTACAGTATCCTGGCATCGGAAGGCTATAAGGATACTGGACAGGAATACCTGCAAAAAGCGATGGATGCAGGCACAAAAGGCATGACTAATTATGAAAAAGGACGAATCTGCTATTATCTGGAGGACTATGAAAACGCCAGAACCTATCTGGAAAAAGCACGTGATGAGGGTGGATTTGAATCGGTGCTTTTTCTGGGAAAAACCTATGAGACGCTGGGCGATAACAACTATGCAATCAGTGTGTACAAAACCTATTTGGACAGCGCAGGAGCGAACCCACAGGTGTTAAACCAATTGGGGCTTTGCAGAATGCAGACCGGTGATTATGAAGGGGCTTTGAATGCCTTTCAGAGTGCTATGAATATAGAAGACAATGGTATGATGCAGGTTCTTAAGATGAATGAAATCGTCGCATACGAAAAACTAAAAGATTATAAAAAGGCTTCCGTTCTTATGGAAAGTTATTTAAAAACTTATCCTGATGATGAAGAAGCAAAGCGGGAATACATATTCTTAAAGACCAGATAACTGCTGCTGTCAGGCAAAAGCAAGGTTTTTGCAGGGTAAGACATGTAAAATAACAGCACAATATATTATGTTAATCATATTATGTTAACACAATATATTGTGTTTTTTATTGACTTTTATTATGCCCAATGTTACACTTTTACTACGCACTGTTTTTTTGTGTATAGACAAGGTGATGCATAAAGTTCCGGCATCATAATATTGGAGGGGTAATCAATGTTTCAGGTCATTAAAAGAGAAGGCGACGTGACAGATTTTACACTGACAAAGATCAGTGATGCCATAATGAAAGCGTTTAATGCCACAGATGTGCAGTACAACAATGATGTGGTGGATCTGCTGGCGCTTCGTGTGACAGCGGATTTTCAGTCAAAGGTAAAAGAGGACTGCATTCATGTGGAAGAAATTCAGGACAGTGTGGAGAAGGTTTTAGAGCAGACTGGTTATGCCAAGGCAGCAAAGGCATATATTTTATACCGGAAACAGCGGGAAAAAATGCGTACTATGAAGTCCACAATTCTGGATTATAAAGATGTGGTAAACAGCTACGTTAAGATAGAAGACTGGCGGGTAAAAGAAAACTCTACAGTCACTTATTCAGTAGGAGGTTTGATTTTAAGCAATTCCGGTGCGGTGACAGCCAATTACTGGCTTTCTGAAATTTATGATCAGGAGATTGCTGATGCCCACAGAAATGCAGATATCCATATTCATGACCTTTCCATGCTCACCGGATATTGTGCAGGCTGGTCTTTAAAACAACTGATCACAGAAGGACTTGGCGGCATTACAGGCAAAATTACATCAGCGCCGGCAGCTCATTTATCGGTGCTGTGCAATCAGATGGTGAATTTCCTTGGAATCATGCAGAATGAATGGGCAGGTGCACAGGCGTTTTCTTCCTTTGACACTTATCTTGCGCCTTTTGTTAAGGTGGACCAGCTTTCTTATAAGGAAGTGAAAAAATGCATTGAAGCATTTATTTATGGGGTAAATACTCCCAGCCGATGGGGAACCCAGGCACCTTTTTCCAATATTACTCTTGACTGGACTGTGCCGGCGGATCTGGCAGAGCTTCCTGCGATTGTTGGCGGAAAGGAAATGGATTTTAAATACAAAGACTGTAAAAAAGAAATGGATATGATCAATAAGGCTTTTATTGAGACTATGATCGAAGGAGATGCCAACGGAAGAGGCTTCCAGTATCCTATTCCCACTTACTCCATTACCAGAGATTTCGACTGGTCAGACACAGAAAATAACCGGCTGTTATTTGAAATGACTGCTAAATATGGAACCCCATATTTTTCTAATTATATTAATTCTGATATGGAACCCAGTGATGTGCGGAGCATGTGCTGCCGCCTGCGGCTTGATCTGCGGGAGCTGCGTAAAAAAACCGGAGGATATTTCGGTTCAGGAGAAAGCACTGGAAGCGTTGGTGTTGTTACCATTAATATGCCAAGGATTGCTTATCTTTCACAGGACAAGGATGATTTCTACAGACGTCTTAATAAAATGATGGACTTAGCGGCCCGGTCACTTAAAATGAAGCGTGATGTGATTACAAGACTGCTGGAAGAGGGGCTTTATCCCTATACGAAGCGTTATCTTGGAAGTTTTGATAATCATTTTTCAACCATTGGACTGATTGGCATGAATGAGGTAGGATTAAATGCCAACTGGCTCCGGGCGGATATGACGGATAAACGCACGCAGGAATTTACAAAAGAAGTGTTAAATCATATGCGCAGCAGACTTTCTGATTATCAGGAGCAGTATGGAGATCTTTATAATCTGGAGGCGACACCTGCTGAAAGCACCACTTATCGTCTTGCAAAACATGACAAGAAGAAATGGCCTTCCATTAAGACCGCAGGAAAATTTGGAGATACCCCGTATTATACCAATTCCTCCCATTTGCCGGTGGATTACACGGAAGATATTTTTGATGCGCTGGATATTCAGGATGAGCTGCAGACGCTTTACACATCAGGAACAGTGTTCCATGCATTTTTAGGGGAAAAGCTGCCTGACTGGAAGGCAGCAGCCGATCTGATCCGAACCATTGCGGAAAATTATAAGCTACCTTATTATACTTTGTCTCCTACCTATTCTATTTGCAAAGAGCATGGTTATCTGGCAGGGGAGCAAAGAACCTGTCCTCACTGTGGAGAAACAACGGAAATATACAGCAGGATTACCGGATATTATCGCCCGGTGCAGAACTGGAATGACGGCAAATTGCAGGAATATGCAAACCGTACCACTTACAATATTTCCAGGTCAGTTTTAAAAAAACCTGTTACAAGCGTGATTACTTTATCAGACTATGAAAAGCCCAAGGCAGAGGTTTTGGTAGAGGCACCGCAGAATATCGCCTATTTATTCACCACAAAAACCTGCCCTAACTGCAAGCTGGCCAAGGAATATTTAAAGGACTATAAATATGTTTTGATTGATGCGGAAGAAAATATGGAATTGGCCCAGAGATACGGAGTTATGCAGGCCCCTGCGCTGGTAGTGGTAAATGGCAGTTCTTTCAAAAAATATGTGAATGCATCCCGGATCAGGCAGTTTGCAGACAGTCTGAATCTGGCAGCTATTTCCTGTGGATTATGAGAAAGCGAAATGTACTTACAAGGCATTTATGACACAGCAGGCTCAGTTCTGCATTAGGAAAAGCGGTATTTGAATCGAGGGAGGTTAAAGGAAAATGATCAATCAATTGGTAAACAAAATAAAAGAGACAGGCGCTCCTATTGTTGTGGGTTTAGATCCTACAATGAAATTTGTTCCGGAGCAGATAAAGAAAAAAGCATTTGATGAATTTGGAGAGACTTTAGAGGGTGCAGCGGAAGCCATCTGGCAGTTTAACAAAGAGATTGTTGACAATATTTTTGATGTGATTCCTGCGGTAAAGCCTCAGATCGCGATGTATGAACAGTTCGGCATTCCCGGAATGATGGCCTATAAGAAAACCATTGACTATGCGAAAGAGAAAGGTCTGATTGTAATCGGCGATATTAAAAGAGGTGACATTGGTTCTACTTCAGAAGCTTACGCTGCAGGCCATCTTGGAAAGGTGCAGGTAGGAAGCAAGTTTTATTATGGATTTGATGAGGATTTTGCAACCCTCAATCCTTATATGGGCTCTGACAGCGTAAAGCCTTTTATTAAGGTATGTAAAGAAGAAAAGAAAGGGGTATTTGTCCTAGTTAAAACCTCAAATCCCAGCAGTGGAGAGTTTCAGGACCGGCTGCTTGCAGATGCGGATAACAGGCCGCTTTATGAAGTGGTTGGAGAATTGGTGGCAAAGTGGGGCGAGGATCATATGGGAGACTCCTACAGCTATGTGGGGGCAGTGGTAGGTGCCACTTATCCCGAAATGGGGAAGATTCTCCGCAGGCTGATGCCAAAGAGCTATATTTTAGTGCCCGGTTATGGCGCCCAGGGCGGTAAAGGTGCAGATCTGGTGCATTTCTTTAATGAAGATGGCTTAGGCGCTATTGTAAACTCATCAAGAGGGATTATTGCTGCTTATCAGCAGGAAAAGTATGCTTCTTTTGGGGCAGAGCATTTTGCAGAAGCTTCCAGAAAAGCAGTGGAGGATATGCGTAAGGATATTATGGGAGCATTGGAAAATAGATAAATATCCATGTAATAGGAGGTGCGTGAAATGATTTACAAAAAGTTTCAGGATCTGGAGTTATCTGCTTTAGGAATGGGTGCAATGCGTCTGCCTGTAGGAAAGAGCTACGAGGATATTAATGAGGCGGCAACGGAAGAAATGGTTGCCTATGCAATGGAGCATGGAGTAAATTATTACGATACGGCATGGGGATATCATGACGGTCAGTCAGAAATTGTCATGGGACGTATTTTGGGAAAATATCCCCGGGACAGCTACTATTTGGCAACAAAATTTCCTGGGTACGATCTTTCAAATATGGACAAGGTCGAGGAAATTTTTGAAAAACAGCTTGAAAAATGCGGCACAGAATATTTTGATGCCCGTGTTAT
>DKUR01000112.1 GCA_002490775.1 Lachnospiraceae bacterium UBA7199
GGGAGCTTTCAGCAACAATTATTGGATTATAGGCAGTTTTCTATAGTACGATAAACTGGGAAACTTTTATTATAAAGAAGAGGTTTATGATTATATTTATGGACAAATTACAGGACTAATTGAAAAATATGGTCTTTGCTGGATGAAGATGGATTTTAATTATGAGCTTGGAGAGGATGAAAGCTTTACGGAATTTTACAGATATTATCAGGCATGGTATCGTCTTTTAAATCAGCTCAAAAAAGCTTACCCCAATACTTTTTTTGAGGGCTGTGCAGCAGGCGGTGAGCGAAATGATCTGCATACATCCATGACTTATGACGGCCATTTTCTAAGTGACAATGTGAATTGCTTTGATATGCAGTTTACTTATCAGCAATGCTGCTTGAGAATGCCACATTACCGGATGATTAAATGGCTGGTGGTAAATCCGGGTGCGAAGATATCCCTGTATGACAGTACCACAATAGAAAAGACAGATACCCTGATTACAACCCAGCATCCGGGAGCAGGGTGGGACGAATACGAACGGATTGATCCTGAATTTGCCTGTCAGCTTACAATGACCGGAATGGTAGGATTAAGCGGTAATTTTATTGATTTGACAAAAGAGCAAAAGGAAATTTTCCGTAAGTATGTGGCTTTTTACAAAAAATACAGAAGCTTTTATAAAGAAGCCGTGTTGTATCTGTGTGGTGATCCTAAAAATGTGGGAGATCGGACTGGCTTTTATTATTTGCAGTATCATAAGGAAGAAACGGATGAACACCTTGTGTTTAGTTACCGGTTCGCCACAGCATGTAATACTGACATTATTTATTTAAAGAATTTGAGCGAAAATGCGGTTTATCAGGTGCAGGATGGTTTAACAGGGAAAGAACTTTTCAGCTTTTCGGGGAGAGAACTGATGTATCGTGGGATGGAGGTTTGCTACAATTCAAGGCATAGCGGAAGAATATTTAAAATCAGCAGAAAATGACAGTTTTTCTAAATCCGTCATATAGTAAAATAAAATAACAAATGGGATTTGCAGATGACGGATCGTGAAAAGATTGTTTCTAATGATTTTTATGATGTGATTTCAGATTTCCGGATAGCAGGAGGTATTCCAAGTGAATTTCCTGGAGCTGTTTACCAGCCGGTAAGCGGTGAGATTGGAGTAGCTTACATTGACAGGGCAAAAACAGTTCCTATCAGTGTCAGCAACTTTACCTATCCGGCAATTCCCAAGCTGTATGGTTTAATGCAGATACCGCAAGGAGAGCCCTTTGATCCTACCCCCTTAGTGGAAAGTGGAATTTTACAGGTTCAGGAAAGCTCCCTTGGCCTGACAGGACGCGGAGTTGTAATTGGTTTTATAGACACAGGAATCCGCTATGAGGAAGATGTGTTTCGAAAGGAAGATGGAAGTACACGTATTCTTGGAATATGGGATCAGACAATACAGGACGGTCAGACGCCGGAGGGGATACTTTACGGTACAGAGTATAAGAAGGAAGAAATAGACCGGGCGCTTAAAAGCGAAAATCCAAGGGAAATAGTTCCCAGCTATGATGAAAACGGGCATGGAACAGCAATTGCCAGTGTGGCGGCCGGAAGCCGCTTAGGCGGGGGGCTTCAGTTTATAGGAGCTGCCCCGGAGGCAGATATTGTTGTGGTTAAGCTGCGGGAAGCAAAGCCGCATTTAAAGGATTTTTATCTGGTTCCCCAGGAAACCGCAGCCTATGCGGAAAGCGATATCTTAGTGGCATTACGATATCTGGAAAGTTATGCGGTATCTGTTGTGCGTCCATTAGTGATTTGTTTTTCGCTGGGAACAAATCTGGGAGATCATGAAGGCCATTCTATTATGGCAGACTACTTAAACCAGGTTGCCACAAGACGAAGCAGAGTGGTAGTAGTGTGTGGCGGAAATGAGGGAAACAGCGGCCACCATTATTACGGTACTTCTGTAGAAGGACTGACAGAGACAGTTGACAATGTGGAGATTAGAGTAGATGAAAACACAAGTGGATTTGTGGCAGAATTGTGGGGGAGTGTTCCAGCCAAACATGCAATTTCTATCCGCAGTCCCGGGGGAGAGGTGACTCCGCGGGTAGACTTTCGGGAACAAAGCAGCCGGGAATTTGTTTTTATTTACGAGAGGGCAAGAATTCAGGTGGATCATGTGCTGGTGGAACCTGGCTCAGGAGAGGAACTTATCTTTTTCAGATTTATAGCACCAACACCTGGGGTATGGACGATACAGGTTAATGTCACTGGCAGCAGTGGAAGAAGCGATTTTCATATATGGCTTCCCATAACGGAGTTTTTGCAAAGTGATACTTATTTCCTAAGACCTTCTCCTTACACTACTTTAACGGAACCTTCCAATGTCAGAGAGGTTATTACGACAACTGTTTATAATGATGAAAATAACAGTTTCTGGCTGGAATCAGGACGGGGATATACCAGAATGGGAAGAATTAAACCGGATATCTGCTCTCCGGGAGTAAGCATCAGTACAGCACTGGGGAAAAGAACCGGCTCAAGTATGGCAGCAGCACTATTGGCAGGGGCAGCAGCACTGTTTATGGAATGGGCGGTTGTAGAGCAAAACCAGTTAAGGGCAGAGAGCAGAGAACTTAAAAATTATTTGATCCGCGGGGCGGACAGGTCGCCAGGGGAAAGCTATCCAAATCGGGAATGGGGGAACGGCCGGCTGGATATTGCCGGAACCTTTGATGTGCTGGCGGGGATATGAGGTAAGAAGGAGTATTAGGGGCTGAGTCAGCAGGGAGCCAGTAAAATCATGGGCTTCCGCTGATTTAGTCCTTTTTTTGCTATGAAAGCGGTAAAAAGGATTGGGACAGGCTTGTTTTTAATCTTGTAACTGCAAATTTGACGACTTGACACTAATTTACCATAAGTCTGCAGTCAGAACAGGAGCAGGTGAAGGATTCCAAAGACAGAGCATATGAAGAATATGCGGCAGGCAGCATAACGCCGGAGGAATACCGGGGAAAGACGGACAGACTGAACCGCCAGATGGAATTTGATGTGCTGATTCTATTTTATATTTTTTACATGAAAAGGATTTTGTGGTGTATAATACTGATAAGAAGAGATTAGAAGAACTGAAATCAGAATATCGGAATGTTGTGAATAGGCTTGATTGATACATTTGATAAATAGACATTTGTAAGGAGGGTGAAAGCATGGTTAAATCTGAGAAAAAATACACTTTAAAGGATTTGCATATTGGCATGATGGCAAAAGCAGAGCAGCTTACTGAAATATATAATAAGTATATGATTTTATTATTTGATGATGCAGACAGCAAGATAGGGAAACTTGTGTTTTGCGGAGACGTGCAAAATAAAGAGTATGACAGTTGGTTTATGCAGCCTAAACCGATAACGCCTATTTATAATGATAAAGATGAATTGGAGGATATGGCTGTATATGATGAATAAGTATATAGAGGCTGAAATGACGCCTACGTTCTGTGGGGTAGGAGGTTCATTCAGTGTAGAAGCAAGTTTTCGTTTGGATAATTTTAAAGCGCCATTTTATGATATTGGGGTAAAGATATCGGCAGATAAGATATGTTTGAATTATGACAGAAAAGGAAATATTCTGATTGGAATGGATATTTTAAAAGATTGGGATATACATATCGGCGTCAGTAAAGAGACAGGGAAAAGTCTATTTCTTGCCTGCCCTGTTGAAAATAAGTGTAAGGAGTATGT
>DKUR01000098.1 GCA_002490775.1 Lachnospiraceae bacterium UBA7199
ATTATCACAAGTTAATAACAGGGGAACTCAAAGGATTGATATATTTCCCACTCCATGCTATAATGTCTGAAGCGTTACCAGCGGCGGTAATGCGGGATTTTGTCTGCAATTCATGGAAAGAGAGGTACAGGCATGAAGTTTGAAAAAATTGAATGCGGCGGCGGGATAGCTGCCATTGTTTCAAGCGACAGTCAAGTGATTGTTGATGTCGATTCTGCGCTTGATTTACTTATGTCTGCCAAATATGAAGCAGGCACGAAGTATATCGCCGTGGATAAAAAGTTAATAACCGAGGATTTCTTTGTGTTAAGCAGCGGTTTGGCAGGAGAAATCCTTCAAAAGTATATCAACTATGGCGGAAAGATTGCGATATATGGCGATTTTTCCCATTACACAAGTAAACCGCTGAAAGACTTTATCTATGAGAGTAATCAGGGGAAAGATGTTTTCTTTGCTGCCACGAAAGAGGAAGCAGTCCAGAAATTAGCAAACGTCATTTAACAGACAAAATCCCCTATCTGACTGCTGTGTATTAACCCAACGCCTAAGCGGTTATGTCCTTTTTGCATGACCGCTTTTTTCTCTATCCGGCTTATGCCGGGTAAAGCGGCTTTATCCCGGCTGCGCTTCTATTGGTGGTGTCTGATATGTTTCATAGCCTATTTGCGGCATTTTCACGCCGTTATTCAACGTAACATATTCCAATTTAATTTTCCCACAATCCCAATTGTGCCTTTTGATGACAGTCCGGCACAAAAGCAACTACTTTAAACATTACATATTTCCTTCGTTAATCTTTCGGATTACACGACAAGGATTGCCTGCTGCCAGTGAGTTTGCTGGTATATCCTTTGTGACAACGCTTCCAGCCCCTATAACAGAACCATCGCCTATTGTTACGCCCGGAAGGACAATTACGCCCCCGCCCAACCAGCAGCCGCTTCCAATTTTTATAGGCAAGGCGTAGGTACGGCAAAAATACTGTTCTGTTTCCATGTTCCAGTTTGGTGTAAGTCTTTCTGACAGTTCAACAGGGTGTGTTGCTGTATAAAGCTGCACATTTGAAGCAATCAACACATTATCGCCAATCGTTATTTTGTTGCAGTCTACGAATGTGCAATTCATATTCACGGAAACATTGTTTCCAACATAGATATTTCTTCCATAATCGCAGATAAATGGAAGCCCGACAGATACATTTGTGCCAATTCCCCCAAACAACTGTTTTAAAATATTAATTTTTTCTGCTTTCTGCTCATATGCAAGGGCATTATATTTCTGCAATAATGTTCTCGCATGACTTTTTATATCTAAAAAGATTTTATCATGGCAGTTATAATATTCTCCCGCCATACATTTTTCTAATTCAGTCATAGTATTACCTTCATGCTTCATGGTAGAAAAAAACCTGTTTTCTATCGGATAAAATACATCCTCTAGTCCTGCGACAAAATGCTCCATATTTTGCCAACGTTCCCGATGATCCCATACCTGTAAAAATTATCAAATCAGTTTTTCTAAGAACGCCAATCGCAAACAATAATTTTTTTCAAAGGCACTTGAATTTGCCCTTGTAAAAAAATCCGAAAGTTCCAGCAAATCTTTCGGTAGACGTAGATACTTGAAGCTTTTTTTGCAAGCTCTCTAATGGTCATGTATTGTATTTTATCAATATCAGAAACAATATATTTGTAAATGCGAATATCTGTTTTGTTGTACTTTGGTATTTCTTCATACGAAAACATACTGTATTTCCTTCCAGTATTAGATGCCTTAATTATATACTGATTTTTTATGCTTTACAACACAACACTGGATATATACAGGAGTGAATGAGAAGGATTCCATAATAGCCGGCATTGTGCAATGCCTGCACTTACAAAATCTATTTCATTCATTCTGAAATCATTGCAAAAAATATTTCTACGCAGCATTTTATCAATAAAGTAATGGAAAGTCAGATTGACGTTTACAGAAATGAACTTGCAGAATAACTGAATGAAGTATTGTCTTGTTTCTCGTTAAATGACTAAATATACACAACGAAGAAAGCAGGAAGTTTACACTTGACAATAGTGGTACTTCCTGCTAAATTAAAGTTGCTGGATAACGATGTTATGTTAGGAGGGTTTTGATGCCGGAAGATAAGGCGACAAAGGAAAAACTGCTTGCATGTGCGAAACAGGAATTTCTGGAAAAGGGCTATATGAAAGCCTCTCTGCGGAGTATCTGCAAAAAGGCAAATGTGACCACAGGAGCGTTGTATTTTTTCTTTGAAAACAAAGGAGATTTGCTTTCGACACTGGTAAAAGATACACTAAACGGATTGATGGAGCAGATTTCGGCACATCTGTACATGGAGATTGATACGAATGCACAGACAGCAATGGAGGGAGACGCTTCAGAAGATATCCGGGCTGCAAAAGAAATTTTGCATTATCTTTATCAGCATTATGATCTGGTATTGATCTTACTGACCAAAAGTCAGGGAAGCGCATATGAAAATATTACCGACCGTTTTGTTGAGGTTTTTGAAAATCATTATACTATGCTGATGGAGCAGATTCATGAAAAGACAGGCATTCCTGTTCCTGATCGATATTTCCAGCATTGGACGGCGCATATGCAGATTGACGCATTTGTACATCTGCTCACTCACGTGGAAGACGAGGAAGAAGCAATGAGATATATGGAACAGATTGTGTCTTATCTTGTTGCCGGCTGGGCAGGAACATTGTCTCATAGTAGATAGAATATGAAAGAAAAGCTATGTGGTTTTAAAGCATATAGCTTTTTATAAGGCAGCGAACATAACAATGTTATGTAAGCGGTATGCATGAAAGGATGGAGGAAAAGATCATGTATTTGGAAGTAAACAATGTAAAGAAAAGCTACGGAGAAGGCGGTAGCTTTATGGAGGTGCTCAAAGGGATTTCTGTATCGGTGGAAAAGGGCGATATGTGTGTCATACAGGGGACGAGCGGATCAGGAAAATCCACACTTTTAAATTGTATTGGTGGATTGGACTTGGCTGATTCTGGTTCAATCAAGGTGGATGGAAAAGAAATCTGCGGCCTGTCTCAGGAAAAGCTTTCTGATTACAGACGCGAAAATCTGGGATTTATTTTTCAGTTTTATAATCTTGTGCCGAATCTCACGGTAAAGGAAAATATTCAGGTATGTGAATATCTTTCCCCCCATCCATTGCATCTTTTTGAACTTTTGGAGACACTTGGACTTACGGAGCACCAGAACAAATTTCCTTCCCAGCTTTCCGGCGGTCAGCAGCAGCGGTGTGCCATTGCAAGGGCACTGATTAAGAATCCGAAGCTGCTGCTTTGCGATGAGCCTACAGGAGCGTTGGATTCCGGGACGTCCAGAGATATTTTGGTACTGCTGGAGGAGGTCAACCGGAAATATGGAACGACTATGCTCATTGTTACACATAACAATTCTATCAAAAACATGGTGGATCAGGTCATCTTTTTAAAGGATGGACAAATTAAGAATAATCATCGCAATGTAAAGAAAGTGCCTGCGGCGGAATTGGAGGATCTATAATGCAGAAAATATTAAGAAAACGTATCCTTCGGGATTTTAAAGAAAATCTGGCACGTTATCTGGCACTTGGGCTGCTGATCGTGCTTGGTATGTATATTGTAGTCAGTTTGATAGCAGCGGCGGATACGATTATAGTAAGGAGTGCTGATGCAGCGGCAAAGCAGTATGTGGAGGATGGACAGTTTGAACTGTTTGCTCCCCTTAGCAGTGCGGAACTTAAGGAACTGAAAGAAAAAGGAGTTACGGTGGAAGCACATTTCTATCTGGACTACGAAATTGGGGATGACTCCGTTCTTCGTGTGTCTGCCATTCGGGAAAAAATTGACAGGGCGCAGGCTGATCTTGGAGAGCTGCCTGGAGAGAAGGGAGAAGTTTTTCTGGAAAAGCGTTACTGTGAAGAACATGATATTTCTGTGGGAGATCAGGTTGCAATCGGCGCCCACAGTTTTACCGTATGTGGAATCGGTACAGTGCCGGATTACGAAGCTCCTTACAGGAATCTTTCGGACAGTACAGTTGACAGCGGGCAGTTTGGAATCGGCTTTGTCAGTGTGACGGATTATGAAGAGTTGAAAAAAGAGGCGCAAAGCCTTCAGGCGGAAAAATATGTCTATGCATACCTGTTAAATGGCAAACTGACTGATAAGGAGTTAAAGGAAACACTGAAGGGTTTTTGCCTGTCAGCAGATGGACTTTCCAAACTGACGCAGTTTCTTGTGGCAAAAGATAATATCCGTATCGGAGCAGCAACAGATGATGTGATCATCAACAAGATGGCAGGACTCTTTGCGGGGGTGCTGTTGATAGTTTTGCTTGCCTATGTGATCTCTGTCTTTGTGGTGCATACCATTGAAAAGGAATCTGAAGTCATCGGCACATTGTATGCTCTTGGAGTAAAGCGAAGGGAGCTGCTTGCCCACTATTTATTTCTTCCGGTGGTCATTGCCTTTGTTTCCGGCATAATAGGAACAATGATTGGGTATAGCAGTTTCGGCATCCGTACGCAGATGCAGGATGTGTACAACTATTTTTCCGTACCGGAATTTGCCGCTTTGTATGAACCTTATTTGCTGATCTATGGAATTTTGATGCCTCCTGCCGCAGCAGCCCTTACGAATCTCTTTGTGATTCGAAGAAAGCTAAAAAAGCCTGCGCTTTCTTTGATCCGCAGGGAACAAAAGGCAGCAAAGGGCAGAGAGATCAAATTGGGAAAACTGGGATTTGTCCGAACCTTTCAGATTCGGCAGTTTTTGCGGGAAATGCGTACAGCATTTACGATTTTTTTTGGTATGCTGTTTTCTCTGCTTGTCTGCATGATCAGCTTGAACTGTTATGTGCTTTGTGAGCATGTGAGAGAAGACACTGTGGCAGACACAAAATATGAATATATGTATACTTATAAATATCCCGAAGAGGCTGTGCCGGAGGGCGGAGAAGAAGCTTACGGCGTAACCCTGAAAAGGGAAGTGCTTGGGTATAATCTGGATGTGACACTGCTTGGCATTCATGAGGATAATCCTTATTTTGATGCATCGGTAAGTGAAGGACAGACGTTTGTGCTTATTTCGGAAGCACTGGCAAGTAAATTCGGATTAAAGGCAGGAGACGATTTGGTCCTTGAGGATGAGGAAAATGACAGAAGCTATGCCTTTATTGTAGACGGTATAGTACCTTATTCAGCAGGCATTTTTGCTTTTATGGAGATAGACAGTATGCGGGAGCTGATGGGTGAAAATGAGGACTATTATAATATTGTATTTGCAGGCCATGTGTTGGATATTGATTCCGGCAGGCTTTATGCATCTTCTTCCAAAGGGGAAGTGGAAAAGAGCGCCGATGTATTTATGGAACTGATGTGGCCTATGATCATTATGCTTTCAATCGCGTCTGCATTGCTCTTTCTTGTAGTGATGTACTTGATGCTGAAAGTCATGGTGGATCGTTCCGCCTTGTCAATTTCCATGATGAAGGTGTTTGGTTACCGGAAGAGGGAAATACGGAAACTGTATCTAAATGGCAACCTGATGGTAGTGGCAGTCAGCGCGCTGGTGGGAATACCCCTTGCCAAGGTAATAATGGATGCCTTGTATCCTTATATGGTATCCAATGTGGCAGTTAATTTGAACCTTGCCTTTTCCTGGTGGATGTATGTGGGATTGTTTGTATTAATTATTGTGCTGTATTTCTTAAGTATGCCGTTTTTGATGCAAAAGGTAAACAGGATTCTTCCAATAGAAGTTTTGAAAAACAGAGAATAAAATTCAGTAAAACTTTAAATAAAGCTGAAGCACTGTACATGAGAAATGATAGGAAAAGAAAGCAGCTTACATAAATGGAAAATTCGCATCGCTTTTTTGAAAATAGAGATTGTAAATATTTTCCTCAACAGCCGGAAAATTATGATAAGGTAGTGCTGACTTTGAAAAATGTTTGTCATTTTTAATTATCTGTCTCGAATTTCTTTACAGATGACCTTATTTGAAATTTATGTGATATAATCTGTTCAAATGTTTAAGCAAAGGGGCAGTTATCTTATGAATACGAAGGACGATATATTAAGATTGGAGCAGGAACTTAAAGCTTGCCGGAAAGCCCTTGTCGCGATAGGGGATGAGACAAGACAGCATATTTTAATGACTATGCTTGAGGGAGAGTGCGGGGGCAACCGGGTAATTGATATAACCGAAAGAACCAATCTGTCAAGACCGGCAGTTTCCCATCATATGCAGATTTTAAAAGATGCAGGATTTGTCAAAGTCCGAAAGGAAGGTACGAAATATTATTATTACCTGGACATGGATGATAATGAAATTGATAAATTATGCATGTTATTTGAAGATATCAGGAAGATTTTGAAAAACGTGCCGGACAGATCAGAAAAAGATAATTGGCAGGAGGACGAGAAGGTTGAATAAATTCTCTGATGAGCAATTTATCCAACCAAGAATTTGTGCCGAAGCGTCACAAATTCCATGATGGCAGAGCAAAACCTGACATTTTGCTCGCCTCCTCAGCGTAAAACGCTTCGGAATGGAGGAAAAAATGAATTTAACAGAAGCTATGGAGCAGAGACATTCTGTGAGGTCTTACAATGGCAAAAAGATTGAAGGTGAAGTGAAGGAAAAGCTGGAACAGGAAATTAGGGAGTGCAACAAAGAGGGCGGACTGCATTTACAACTTGTGTTAAATGAGCCGAAGGCTTTTGAAAGCTTTATGGCACATTATGGAAAATTTTCCGGTGTTACGAACTATATTGCAATGATCGGACCAAAGGAAAAAGATTTGGAGGAAAAAGTTGGATATTATGGAGAAAGGCTGGTACTTTATGCGCAGCAGCTTGGGCTGAATACCTGCTGGGTAGCTATGACGTACAAAAAGATAAAGGGTGCATTTGTGGTAAATCCGGGAGAGAAGCTTTGCCTTGTTATCGCAATCGGTTATGGCAGTTCGGATGGGGTGGCACACAAATCTAAGATGGAGGGAGAAGTAAGCGTGGCGGAGGGGAATGTTCCGGAGTGGTTTCAAAAAGGAGTAAAAGCCTCTCTTCTCGCACCTACAGCAATGAACCAGCAAAAATATAAATTTACGTTAAATGGCAATCGTGTCTTAGCGGAAACAGGCAAGGGATTTTATACCAAAATAGATCTGGGGATTGCAAAGTATCATTTTGAATTGGGAGCGGGAAAGGAAAATTTTTCATGGAACTGATTTAATTAACAAAATTCATTTTGTGCAAAATTTCCTTTGAAGTTTTGGAAGAAAAACAGTATAATATCAAAGACGTGTGGCTGAAACTGCGTAAATCCAGTTATTGGTCATGCGTTTTTTGTTTAAAATAGTATATTTATGTATATTCAGCGTGTAGCCTTTGGCGTAAACCCAGCAGCCAGAGCTATGCGCTGTTTTTAAATGAAAGGAGACAGACATGGAAACAAAAAATAATTCATTTCTGATGGAGGAACCGGTTGGACGGCTAATGGGGAAATATGCTGTTCCCTGCATTATTTCGCTCCTTGTGGGTGCCCTGTATAACATTGTTGATCAAATATTCATCGCCAACGCATCTTATCTTGGCTCTTATGGGAACGCTGCGAATACAGTGGTGTTCCCATTGACTGTGATTGCTCTGGCCATTGCAGTTATGGTGGGTGACGGCTGCTGTGCCTTTGTGAGCCTGAGCCTGGGTAAAAACAAACCACAGGATGCAGGCAGGAGCATAGGGAATTCCATCCTGCTTACGATTCTTTCCAGTCTTGTGCTGTGTGGGATTTACCTTATATTCAGCAGCCAGATTATTGCCATGTTCGGAGGGACAGTAAATGAAGAAACGTTCCACCATTCAAAGGAATATTTTTTCTGGATTTCCATCGGCATTCCATTCTATATGTTTGGGCAGGCAATGAATCCAGTGATCCGTGCGGACGGAAGTCCTCAATATGCTATGGCATCAACGCTTGCGGGGGCTGTGGTTAACATGATACTTGATCCGGTTTTTATCTTTGTATTCCGGTGGGGAATGATGGGAGCAGCGGTTGCAACGGTAATCGGTCAGGTTGTGACAGAGGCTCTGGCAATATGGTATCTGTTCCATACAAAGACTGTGAAGATATCTGGAAAGGACTTTAAACTAAAAAGGGAGATTGCAGGGCGGACATTGGTTCTGGGTATCTGCAGCTTTTTGTCACAGATCTCTCTTGTAGTGGCAATGGCAGCCATCAATAACATGATCCGTAAATATGGGGCAATGGACGATATATTTGGACAGACGCAGTATGCGCAGATTCCAATGGCAGTAGTGGGTATTGTGATGAAATTTTTCCAGATCGTGATTTCCATTGTGGTAGGCATGGCAGCAGGATGTATCCCGATTGTGGGGTATAATATGGGTGCAGGGGCAGTCAAAAGGGTAAAGGAACTATTTACGAAACTGCTGGCAGCAGAAGCAGCAGTTGGTGTTCTGGCATTTATGATTGTAGAATTTTTCCCGGCCGGGCTGATTGGCATATTTGGTGCCTCCAATGAGAGTTCCTACTATACAGACTTTGCAGTCCGGGCATTTCGGATTTATCTTTGCATGGTGGTGTTTGCCTGTGTTAATAAAGCTGCATTTATCTTTTTGCAGGCTATGGGGAAGGCGGTGGCATCAACAATGCTCTCTATGGTGAGGGAGATTGTGTTTGGTGTTGGTTTTGCACTTCTTTTGCCAGTTTTTTATGGGCTGGATGGGGTATTATACTCCATGCCAGTATCTGATATTTTAACATTTGTGATATCTGTCATTGTCATTGCCGCAACTTATAAGCAGTTGGGTGGAAGGTCAATCAGTAATGATGATTAGCATAATGCACAATTTTTAAACCAAAATACATGCGCAAAATGACGAAATGAACAAAAATGCGCGCTTTTTACTGTAGAAGAGAGGTGTTTCATGTTGAAAATAGAAAATTTAGTGGAAGAAACAGTAGTACACAAATCCTTTGGGACAGGCATTATCAGGTGTGTTGATGATAAATATCTGGAAGTGGATTTTCTGAAAAAGAATAAGAAGAGTAAATTTGTATATCCATCGTGTTTTAATGGTTTCCTGATGCTGAAGAACGAAGAAAAACAGGAAGAAGTGCAAAGGGATCTGGAGCAATGGGAGGCAGAAAGCGGTGCTGCATGGAAAGAAGAACTGAGACATCGGTCTGAAAAAACAATGCAGGAGATTAGGGTAAGACAGGCAGCAGTTGAAGAAAAGAAATTAAGGGCAGCACAAAGGGCAATGGAGCATCGCTCCGCTTATAACGGAGTTAAGCGGAAAAATTTTTATATTATCAACTCCCAATTCGTTTATTTGTTGCTACTGACTATTTCCACTATACACAGCTTATATTTATACGGAAATGAATATTTCACTCCCATTAAAGAGCAAAATAAAAGACACCCTTACTTTTTGGGTGCCCTTTATTTTCGGCTCTTTAAACATTACTTAATGTTTCGGCTAACTTTTCTATGTACTCCGTTTTTATCATTTCTAAGTATCTGATTATGATATATATACTTGAAGTCTCGCATTTATGGTCGCCGTTTTCACTTGACATACGATTATTTGTTATTACTACTGGATATCCGTCATTTCCAAAATATCTGCATCCGGTGTAAACTTCTTGTACAGGCATCTTTCCCACCGGTCTGTTATGAAATTTACATTGTATGTAATATTTCAAGTGATAATCCTGCTTGTCAAAGGTTGCTATAATATCTACACCATTGTCATTTCCCCTTGTTGTCTTTGCATTAAATCCCATTGATGTCAGCAGGCCTTGTACCCACAGTTCAAAATTATATCCAAACATACAGTTTTTTGGCATAAAGCCCTCTATTTTGCAAACATGTGTTCGATATCCTAAAAAATACTCACAGTTTTACTGTTGTACTTTTTAATATTTGAATGTATGGAGAACCTTTATTTTTAGCTGTTATCTACTTTATGACACGTATGCAAGCCAGCCCCAATGCATAGTTGTTTTTGTATCTGAACCATATTTAATTTTGTGCATTTTTGTAAAAAGTGCATAAAATCAGGAGTGAAATTTCTATATTTTGAGAATATCCCTGTTTGGAATAAAATGATACAAAATTGAATAAGTGCCTTTATATTATTATTCTCATGGTTTTGACCATTTTTTCGCTCTGTCTTACTGTTTTTACTCATAAATTTTCAACTTTGCATGAAAACAGAGCGCATAGACTGTTTTCTATACGCTCTGACGCTGTGATATGTTGCTTATTCAGTTGTGGTTTTGGTGGTAGTTTTTTAGACAAATGGGAATTCTTATTTTATTGCTACAAGGTCTGTTCTTTCATAACGATTATGTCCTTGTAATTGCTTTTTGTATTTCCAACACTTAATTGCTTCCTCTAAAGATTTTCCCTTATTGTCTGCAAAGAAATCCCGAATATATGTATTGTACTCGAACTGCTTATCAATTTTTGTTTTCCCTTTTTTCTTATCCTCAAGAATTTGATAATAAGCGGCAATCGCTTCTTTATAAGTTTTACCCGTATTGTTTTTTAACCATTTTTGAAAAGCTACGTTGAATGAAAAACTATTTCCAATATGCTCTTTAAAAAATGCTCTATGTTTTTCCGAACAAACAAAGTTTGCCTCAATTTTTGTATCTTCCGTAATATCTGATATTTTTGCTGTGATTTTCTTTACCGCCTTTGCGGGCATGGCTTTTCCGGTATCAAGAAAATATGCAATCCTGTCTGATATTTCTAACTTCCCGCCAGAAACAGGCAGTCCATTTTCTCTGCAAAAGTCTACCAATTCTTCTTTCAAATAGTAAAAGTCACGAAATGTTTTGCTATCTAAATTTCTATCTAAAGCAGGTCTGTCATTCATATATGCTCCTTTTCTGCTACACATCAATTTCTCTTTTATATTGCTGATATAATACCACAATCACTCTCGCATTTCTATTGTATTTTCATTAAATTTCTTCCTCCTTTCATTGTATTCTGCCATGCTAACCATTTCAATAATCAGCAGGAATAAAAAATCATCTTTAAAATATTTAATTTCTTTTAAATATTACAATGTCTATAAATAGGTTGCTCCATAAGAGAAAAGTCTGCCATTATCTGACAGACTTCATAAATCTATTATGTTTTAAACATGGGAATGTATATTTATACACGTATTTCATCAGCAACAATAAAACGAACTGGGACATTATCAAATAACTTGCTCGGAGGGCATATTATTCATTTAGAGGAGAAAATGAAATTTTATGGATTGTCTTACAAGTAAAATTAAACCAATGTATTTTAAGTATCTGGCTGCTGCATTTGGAAGCGCACTGGTTTCGTCCATCTATGGTGTAGTGGATATGGCTATGGTGTGACAATATCAGGGACCGGAAGGAACGAAGGCTTTGTCCATTGTCAGTCCGGTATGGAATATTATTTATAGTCTGGGACTGCTTATGGGGATTGGAGGTTCTGTACTTTTCAGCACACTTAGGGGACAATCCGGACAGAATCAGAAAAAGTCCAATGAGTATTTTATGGCTGCAGTGATTGGCGTAGTGATCTTAGCAATTGTTACTTGGCGGAATCTTTAATGTATTTGGAGATTATTTCTATGCTTTTTCCTGAAGATGGGCATCATGGGGCGGGGGTTGCTACTGCTATGGGAATTCTTACGATGCTGTTCAATATTTCCACCTTTTATCTCTGTTATATGACGGACAGGTAGTTTGAATCCTTAGGTGATACAGGCTGCCCCAATTTTACCTTAACTAAGAAAATAATCACTATATAATAAAATAGTGCGTACTTTTATTTTGGATTGCTACAAATTACACTAAGTATAGATCAAAAAATTGTGTAAAGGTAAATTATGGAGGTTAGTATGGATATTTTAGAATTAATGAAAAAGCGCAGGTCGATCCGTAAATATCAGGATAAGCAGATTGACAGGGAAGATTTAGAAAAAATCATTGAGGCAGGATTATATGCACCGAATGCAGGAGGCTATGTTTCCTCTGAACAGCCAAGTAACATTGATGATCCGACAATAAAAAACGGATTTTATGAAGCACCCACAGTATGCGTTATTTTTGGTGCAAAGAACTTTTTATATAGTGTTCCAGATGCATTCTGCTGCGCTGAAAATATGGTGCTTGAGGCTGCAAATTTGGGAATTGCATCATGTATTATTGCAAGAGGGGAAGAAACGTTTGATAATGAAGTTGGAATGGGGCTGTTGAACAAGTGGGGGATTCCCGATACAGACATAGCCCGCTGCTTTGTGATATTGGGATATTGTGATGGTGAATATCCCCAAATTAAGCCAAGAAAAGAAAATCGTTTTTTGGTTATAGATTAAATTTTCGTGCTTTTCGGACATCACGCAGGCATTTAACTTTGTAATTTTGAGCGGACATGGTATAATATGTTTACGAATAAAAGTAAACTCAGCCTGAAAGCAAATTTATTATTATCATAGTAAAATATAGGGATGTATTTTACAGGAGGTAATGCCAATGTACTTAAGCGGATGGAAATATGAAGGAAGAAAAATATCGGATAAACTGCATGAGCAAATGCTGGATATAATAGCAATTTTAAATGATGAAAAACAAGTCGCAGGAAAAAAATGGCCTGCCCTGCAAAAGGACATTTCAAGTAAGCTGGGGATTGCTACAGGACAGGTACGGACCATCAAATGAATGATGGAGGAGTTTGGAATATTAAAAAAAGGCGCCTTAAATGCAGATAAAGTTCCAAATGCAAAAGAAATCTATGCGGAAAATGGTCGTACTTTGGTTGAACTTCTGGAAACGGAAAAACTGATGAGGGAAAATCAGGAAACAGATAATGCAGAATTGTTGAAAGAAATCAAATCTATTTATAAATTATGCTATCAGAAAATACTTGTTGATTATTCATATAAGGATGAGGGAAGGGTTCTTCATCCGCTGCGGGCAACGCTAAAGGCATTAAAGAAGTACGGGCATTTAAATTATTGGGAATGGTACATATTAAATACGGTCATTCATAATGATGATAACCCGAAAGAGGAAGCAGAGCTTGACAGACTGATTACAGACTATCGTTCAGGCCGGCTTAGCTTTAAGTCAGGTGATGTTATTGAAAATATGCTTTCACATTCGTATGTACTTGGAAATTTTGAGTATGCAGGTTTTGTTTGTGTGAAAGGAAGTAAAGAGAGCATAAGGATAACATTAAATAAAGATGCGCAGGAAATTATAGATGAAATAACAAAAGAGGAGAGCTTTTAATGGCAAATGAAGCAGGCAATAAAATAAATAAAGAAATAGATGAGAAACTCAAAAAAATTATGGAGCAGAGAAATATCCATAATGAAGTGGTAGTGAATGCCGATGCAGGTACATTGGATAATCATTCCATAAGTGGAGAGAAAATGGAAGATGAAATATTTATAGAAAGAAGACCGCGTGATCAAAAGCTCCATCCCCTAAACCAGATTATTTATGGGGCGCCGGGAACAGGGAAAACATATTCAACCGTAGAGTATGCGATTGCAATCATTGAAAACAGAGAGGCAGAAAAAAATCAGCTTAGTGACGAAGAAAGAAGAGAAAAAATAAAGCAATATGAACAATACATAAAAAAAGGACAGGTTGTATTTACCACATTTCACCAGAGCTATGGCTATGAGGAATTTGTACAGGGCATAAGGCCAAAGCCTGTTGAAGGAAATGTGAGTTTTCAGGTTTCTGATGGCATCTTTAAGAATATAGCTGATAAAGCAATGCCGGATCAGGATAATAACTATGTAATCATAATAGATGAAATTAACCGTGGAAACATATCGAAGATATTTGGAGAACTTATAACATTGGTGGAAGAGGATAAAAGATGGGGAGAACTAAACCAAATGTCTGCAACATTGCCTTTTGGAGATAAATTTGCGGTCCCAAACAATTTATATATTATTGGGACAATGAATTCTGCGGATAAATCAATTTCGCTTATTGATACAGCGATAAGGAGAAGATTTGATTTTATTGAAATGGCGCCAGATGCAGAGCTAGTTAGAGATCATAAGTTAAAGGAAGTACTGGTAAAATTAAATAGCTATTTACGAAAAGAATTAAGAAGTACGGATTTGCTGATTGGGCACTCTTATTTTATGGGGAAAACTATATCCCAGCTTGGTGAGATAATGAATAGAAATATTATTCCTTTATTATATGAGTATTTTTATGACGACGAGGCTAAAGTTAGAAAAGCGTTGGAATGTATTGACGGTACAGAATTTGAAATTGACAATAAGGCGTTGGGAAGAGTCTGCATAATGAAGAAGGAAAGTGAATGATAAATGGATTTGAGTTTTCAAAAATAAAAATGGAAAAGCTGCCCAAGTCCTGGCAGGAAGAAGGGGCATTGAAGGAGCTGGAAAGTTTTTTGCAGGAAAATTGGCAGCAGAGGTCAATTTTTTACACTGACAGGCAGATTACCAGCAGGCAGCAGTTTATAGATTTTGATAAAAAAGATGCAATAAAATTGCAGAATTACATTGGAACAATAATATTTAAAGGGGAACAATTAAACATATTTCCAAAGATTTTTAAAGAAGATGAGGATGATTTTGATACTGATGATTTAAAAATAGAAGACCTTATCAACAATCTGGTATATTGGCTTGGATACTGTGACAAATTAAATTTTCCTTTTGTTTCTATGAAAGGTGAGTTGTCTGAGGCAGAAAATCTTATGGAGCTGTTTATAACGATCTATGTGCATTATGTGAAAGCGGCAATTAGCAGACTGCGGTATCATCAGTATGAAGATGTTGTGGAAACAGGCTCCTTTGTGAAGGGGCGTATTGATTTTAAGGATTATGCATTGCGAAAATATCCAAGGAGACAGCTGGACAAGCTAAGCTATACCTATTCCAGCTTTATATTTGACAATGCATTAAACAGAATTATCAAATGTACCTGCCTTTTTCTCTTAAATATTACAAATCAGACTGCAAATAAAGAAATTATCAGAAATATTTTAATGATTTTAGGTGATGTGGCAAATGTAAATTGCAAGCCATATGACTGTGATAAGATTCATTTAAGTATGCTGCATGGAAATTATAGAATTATTCTCAGCATGAGCAAGATGTTTCTTTTAAATAAAATAAGTTCAAATCAAATTGGAATGACGGAAACTTTTTGCTTTCTTTTTCCGGCAGAAATATTGTTTGAAGGATTTATTGGCGGATTTATAAAAGAAATGCTGGCAGGGAAGGCAGAGGTAAAAACTCAGACAAGTGATCAGTATCTTGCGGAGCTGGTTGTAGATGGTGAGATTTTGGGAAATGCTTTTTTATTAAAAGAAGATATTCTGGTAAAGTTTGAAGATGCTGTGGTGGTAATTGATACAAAATATAAAGAAATAGAACGGTTTCATAAGGTGAGAGAAAATCGTAAATTGAAGATCAGTGACAGCGACATGAAGCAGATGGCTGTATATGCAGCAAAGCGCGGTGCAAAGAAACTGTATCTTATTTATCCGCTTCATAAAAATGAAGAGATAGAGACAATGGAAGTGCGGTATGATATTCATTTAGATGAATCAGATACTTCAAAGTGCATTCCACTTGAGATATTGAAAGTCCCATTTGCCTATCGGAAAAGCGAAAATGAATCAAAGGAAATGTTGCAAAAAATTTTTGCTAAGATATATGAATAGATATTTTAGGGGAAAAGTCAAGTGACGAATTTGGAAACAGGTCTATAACAGGGGGAGAAAATATTATGAATAAAAAGAATGAGACAATAAGCTTGTTATGTCCGATAGGATGTAACCCGGAATATAAAAAACTTTCCGAAGTTACAGTTCATGATTTGGGGATTCCTATTATCTGCGAGCAGATAACGGAGAAAAAGAAAGAGCAGACCTTGTTTTTGTCAATTCTTTCTAAAATGACGAATGATCCTGAAGTATCCCGCTACAGGAGTGATGTTTTTTCAGATATCTGTAATAACCAGGTTATGCGGGATGAAATTTTAAAAATTTTGGATAAGATTAATTTTTTACGCGATTATGGAGGTATAAACAAAAAGTATGAAGAATCTGCAAGTATATGGGATTTGATGCATCGTCTGGATGAACTGAAAGATTATATTCATTGTGTGGAGGCTATTTATAAAAGTCTTTCGGATGCGGATATTCGCTCGGAGGGCCTGCTTTCCTTAAAGGAATATGTGAGTGAACTTTATCAGGATAATGGATTTAGTGAATTGCAGAAGGATATTGCAGCTTTAAAGGCATCTACTTCGGATTTAAAGAGCGTTACGGTGGGGATTAATCTGAATGAGCGGTTTGAAGCAGATGGAATTGGTCTGATTTCTATTAATAACAAGTACTTTACCAAGTCAAATATCATTGGCAATTTTTGTGACAAAATTGCAATGAAGGATCATATAAATTCTGGCACAGAGTGGGAGGAGGATTACAAGTATCACCCTTTTGCTGCGAATGGTTTCAAAAAACAGGATGTATTTTCACGAAGAGGGGTAGCATCTGTTCCTGAAGGGGATATGATGGAAGACATTCCAAGATATATGAATCGTATTACTGATCAAATGTTGTCTGTTGTTGTGAAAAAACTGAGAAATATATTAAATAAATATGTATCTGTTACAATTACCGATATTACTGATTTAATGCCGGAATTCATTTACTATGTCCGTTTTGCAGAATATATAGAAAAATTAAGCGGTCAGGGAATGCATTTTTGCAAAGGCACGCTTGCGAAGGAGACGGCGGAAGAACACATAATGCGTGCAAAAGGAATTTATAACCTGAAACTGGCATCAGTTGTTTTAAAAGAAAAAGAATCAATCGTTACGAATGATTTGGATTTTGACAGACAGCATCTTGTATATATTTTGACAGGTGCAAACCGAGGCGGAAAAACAACGATTACGCAGGCGGTTGGCCTTTTGTTTGTGCTTGCCCAGGGCGGCATTTATGTTCCAGGAGATTTTTTTTCCTTTCATCCGGTCGACTGCATTTATACGCATTTTCCAGCGGATGAGGATAAAACACTGGATCTTGGGCGTTTAGGCGAAGAGTGCAAACGCTTTCGGGAAATTTATTCCTGCTGCACCGAAAACAGTCTTTTACTGCTCAATGAAACCTTTTCCACAACTTCCTTTGAGGAGGGATATTTTATTGCAAAAGATTCGGTGAAAGCAATTCTGACTAAGGGAATCCGTACAATTTACAATACACACATGCATAAGCTTGCGTACGATATAGAACAAATTAATAGTCTCTACAAGGAAAAAAGGGCAGTGTCCCTTATTGTAAAAGCAAAGGGAGGCAACCGCTCCTTTAAAGTTGAAGTTGCACCACCGGAGGGAATGTCCTATGCCAATGACATTGCAGAGAAATACGGTGTTACTTATGAAATGCTGACCGAGGGAAAGGATTCAGGTACTGCGGAGTCTGATTAATTGATTAACTAATAAAAATTTGTTCCCTGCCGGATAACCGGACAGGGAACATTATTTTGATGTAAGATGATGAAAGATTTAGCTATGGCAGTGGCGTCTGCCATGTCCCCGGCGTGAAACAGTAACGCAGGAACCGTCGCAATAGCCATCAGCATGGTTGTAACCGCAATAGTCATGTCCATCATGTGTATGCCGCCCTGTTTCCGTGCATCCTTCAAAGGTGCAGACCGGGCAGTCGGTGGAGGACACAGCCTGACGGTGATGCCCATGTGCTGAAACTGGTAAAACAAAAAGAGTAGATACCAGTGCAGCAGTTGCGATGCCAGCCAGCAGCTTTTTAAAATACATGTAGCTTCCCTCCTTTCAAGAACTTATATTAAGGTTAGTATAGCATGGGAGAAGGAAGGATACAAGAAGCTGATTCCTGCCGATAATAAAAAATATATAAAAGAGAGGTGTGGTCTTATGTTTGGAAAAAAGAAAATTATAAAAAAGGAATATGACAGAGAAAATCAGCGTCCGATATTAAAATGCAGTATTTGTAACGGGGAACAGGTAGCCGGATTTAAAAACATACATACCGGGAAATTTGAGGAGATAGCACTTATCCGCAACAGAAAAGAATTGGAGGATTTTATGGATATGTATGGAATAGATAGCGTGGAAAAAGAGTACTAAAAAGCTGTCGGTTCAGGGGCAAAAGAAAATATAATAAAATGACACGATTTCAAGTTGGCTTCATATATTGTAAATGAGACCAAATATGAAGAATTCCATTATGTTCTTAAGATTTAGTGAAACGTCGGAAGTTAGAAAGGAGATTAACATGGACAACGAAATGGAAATGGGACTTGGAATGGGTGAAATTATGTATGAAGAAATGGATAGAGCAGCAAAAAAGGAAATGGACAGGGTGGGCTGTTCGGCAGTAGGATATCAGGATGTTAATGTGTGTATTCCTGTGACAATCAAAACCTTTGGAGAGGCAGGAAATGCTAAAACCCAGTGCTTGGGGAAAGCAATTATATCATCTGGCTGCGATAGCTGTTCGGGTAAAACAAATGATGTATGTAAATTTACTATCAGTCAGAAATTAAGGGTAGAAGTACCTGTTATCTTTGGTGCAAGGGCGGAAGTGGGTAAAGCCTCTGTGGATTGTGATTATGCAGTAAACTGCGGATGCAGTGATATGGGAATGTGATGGATAGGTCAACAGACTCTTTATCGAATACCTGCGGGTTTGAAAATGTAAAGCCAATTATGGTGGATTACCCCTACCCTGAAATAAAAGTAAAAGCGCCAAATTTAATGTATGCAAATCTGCTCAGCAATGATTATTGTGGAGTAACTTCTGAAATGTCGGCAATTACGCAGTATATTAATAATGAAAACCGCTTATCCTGCGCCCAGTGTCCTGTGGCAAAGTCAATTTTGGGATTGGCAATGGCAGAAATGATTCATTTGCAAAAATTAGGTGAACTAATTTTTTTGCTTGGAGGAGACGTGAATTTTACAGCCGTTTCGCAAAACGGAAGACCAAAAATGTGGACGCCTTCCTGTCTGGATATACCGGACAAATTAGGTAATATGCTGCGGGCAGATATTGAAGCCGAAACAGCAGCAATCAACCAATACCGGGCTCATATGAGGATGATAAAGGATGAATGCGTAAATGCAGTTTTAGATAGAATTATCATGGATGAAGAATATCATATTATGATACTGCAGGCATTGTTAAGTGAAATATAACTTGTCTATGCAGGTTAACCGAATTAAAATTTCATATTTAAGTATTTGAAAGAGTCAGCACTGGGTGGAGTTTTTCACTTAGTGCTGTTTCATTACTATAAGGATGGCTAGTAAAGTTTGTCATTTGTTTTTTATAAAGAGGGAATGCTTTTGCCAATTGTAAAAGTAAGGATCTCATCATATAATAGAAGCAGTATTGCTATCAGAGAATATGTTTGGAGGCAGATTACAGATGGAAAAACTTCTTTTTGGAGCCGCTTATTATGAGGAATATATGCCCTGTGAGAGGCTGGATGAAGATATAGCCCTGATGAAAAAGGCAGGAATTAATACGGTTCGGATTGCAGAATCCACATGGAGTACATGCGAACCACAGGAGGGCATGTTTGATTTTTCTCATGTGGAAAAGGTTTTGGATAAAATGGAGGAGGCCGGGATCGGGGTGATCGTAGGAACACCTACCTATGCAATTCCTGCATGGATGGTAAAGTCATACCCAGAGGTATTAGCCACTACCATAAAGGGGCAGGGAATTTATGGCCCAAGGCAGATTATGGATATTACCAATCCCGTTTACCTTTACTATGGGGAGAGGATTATCAGAGAATTGATGAAACACGTAGCAGACAGAAAGTGTGTTATTGGTTATCAGTTAGATAATGAAACAAAATATTATGGAACTGCCGGGAAAAATGTGCAGGAGAGGTTTGTAAAATATCTTCGCAGGAAATTCCATGATGACTTAAATGCAATGAATGCAGAATTTGGCTTAGATTATTGGAGCAACCGCATTGATGCATGGGAAGATTTCCCAGATGTGAGAGGAACGATTAACGGAAGTCTGGGAGCAGAATTTGAAAAATTCCAGAGAACTTTGGTAGAGGAATTTTTAGGCTGGCAGGCTGGAATTGTAAATGAGTACCGTAAAGCGCATCAATTTATAACCCACAATCTGGATTTTGCATGGAAGGGATATTCCTGGGGCGTTCAGCCGGATATTGACCAATATAAGACAGCAAAGCACCTTACCATAGCAGGAGCAGATATTTATCATCCTACCCAGGACGAGCTGACAGGAATAGAAATTGCTTTTGGAGGAGATCTGATCCGGTCTTTAAAGCAGGATAATTATTTGATTTTAGAAACCCAGGCGCAGGGATTTCCGGGATGGACGCCTTATAAAGGACAACTCCGCCTGCAGGCATACAGCCATATTGCCTCTGGGGCAAACAGTGTAATGTATTGGCACTGGCATTCCATTCACAATGCGGTAGAAAGCTATTGGAAAGGACTTTTAAGCCATGATTTTCAGGAAAATGAAACCTATTTGGAAGCATGCAGGATCGGGAAAGAGTTTTCAGAAATCGGAAGTCATCTGGTCAATTTAAAAAAGCAAAATGACGTGGCAGTGCTGGTCAGTAATGAGGCATTGACAGCGCTTAAATGGTTCGGAATAGATGCAATGGCATCAGATAACGGACAAGTTTCCTACAATGATGTGGTGCGCTGGATGTATGATGCTTTATATAAAATGAACGTGGAATGCGATTTTGTCTGGCCGGAGTCAGAAAACTTAAGCAAATATAAAATGATTGTGGTGCCAGCTCTTTATGCGGCAGATGATAAGCTGCTTAACCGGCTCAGCCAGTATGTGCAGGATGGGGGCGTGCTGGTGACAACTTTTAAATCGGGTTTTGCCAATGAAAATGTTAAAATCAGCCATGAAATTCAGCCCCATATTCTGACGAAGTGTCTGGGAGTTAAATATCATCAGTTTACTTTCCCGAAAAATGTTCTGCTTTCAGGAGAGCTGATTGGCAGTGAACCTCAAAGCATCAAGGCAGGTGATATGGACGCTGCCGGTAAGGGGGATATTCATATTCATTCAGGAAAAGAAGCAAAGGTATTTATGGAGCTTTTGATTCCCACAGGCGCAGATTCCCTGGCGGTTTATGATCATTATAACTGGAAAGGTTATAGTGCTGTTACAAGAAACTGCTATGGAAAGGGAAAAGCCTACTATATTGGCTGTATGACGGATGAAGAGGTTTTGACGGAAATTTTTCACAGGGCATTAACAGATGCCGGAATAAGCTATGAAAAGGAAAGCAGATTTCCAGTTATTATCCGTAAAGGAAAGAATGATTTTGGGAAAATGGTGTGGTATTATTTGAATTATTCAGAGAAAGAACAAAAGATTTTCTATGCATTTCAGGAAGGCACCAATCTCCTTACTGGAAATAAAGTAAAAAAAGGAGATAGCATTGTCTTATCTGCATGGGATCTTGTAATCATTGAGGAGAATAAGTTATGTTAACTATAGGAAGTCATATGTCCATCGCAGATGGAATTGCAAAGGCGGCTGAAAACGCAGGAAAAATGGGGGCGAATACCATGCAGATTTTTAGCCGTAATCCTCGCGGATCTGGCTATAGAAATTATGATGCAGAGGAAATAAAAAAATTTCAAAGCGTTCGCCAGGAGTATCATTTTGGGGCAATTCTTGCCCATGCACCTTATACCATGAATTTAGCAAGTGCCAAGGAGCAGACTTATGAATTTGCCTGTATGGTAATGCGGGAGGATGTCGCCAGAATGAATGCACTTGGAATTGAAAATATTGTATTTCATCCGGGAAGTCATACAGGAATAGGGGTTGATGCCGGGATTAGAAACATTATTGCAGGGCTTGATCAGGCCATTACCGGAGAAGAAAGTATTACGGTGCTTTTAGAAACCATGTCAGGGAAGGGAACAGAAATTGGAGTAAGCTTTGAAGAACTTAAAGCAATTCATGACGGAGTAAAGCATCCTGAAAGGATTGGAGTCTGTCTGGATACCTGCCATGTTTTTTCAGCAGGATATGATATTGTAAATGATTTGGAAGGCGTCATAGAGGAATTTGACCGGATACTGGGGCTTGACCTTTTACGGGCAATTCACTTAAATGACAGTATGATGCCTTTTGGTGCGCATAAAGACCGCCATGCACCAATTGGTGATGGAGAGATTGGAATGGAAGCGCTTCTTAACGTTCTAAAGCACCCGGCTTTGGAAGGACTGCCTGTTTATCTTGAAACACCTTTTGATGATGAAGGGCATGAAAGGGAAATTTTGATGATTAAAGAAAAATTAAAACTAAATTTAATTTAAACTCCGGAGATAAAATAACGATTGATATGAAAAAAGATTTAACACAGGGAAATGTAACCAAAACCATGTTGCTCTTTGCAGGCCCTATGATTGTTGGAAACCTGCTGCAGCAGTGCTATAACATAGCAGATACCTTGATTGTGGGACGGTGTCTTGGCCCTGATGCATTAGCAGCAGTGGGGAGCGCCTATACATTGATGACCTTTTTGACTTCTATTATTATTGGCCTTTGTATGGGAAGCGGCGCAGTTTTTTCCGTATACTTTGGGAAAAAAGATATTTTGCAGATGAAAAAGAGAATGGCAGCATCTTTTTTGTTTATTGCAGCAGTTACGATTTTGGTAAATGTGCTTGTATTTGTGTTTCTTGATGGTATTCTTCGAATTCTGCAGGTTCCTGTAGAGGTTTACGACTTGATGAGAGATTACATATGGATCATTTTCTGGGGGATCGGCTTTGTTTTTCTTTATAACTATTTTGCATATTTTATGCGGGCATTGGGGAATTCATTGATTCCACTATATTTTTTAGGGGCAGCGGCAGTGCTGAATATTGTTCTTGATGTTGCATTCGTAGTGGATTTTCAAATGGGCGTAAAAGGAGCAGCGCTGGCAACTGTTATTGCCCAGGCTCTGTCGGGCATGGGAATTGGAATTTATGCATGGTGCCGGGAAACAGAGTTTCGGCCAAAAAGAGCAGAGCTTTTTATTGATAAGGAAGCAATGTGGGAAGTGGTGCGCCATTCTACGGCAGCCTGTGTACAGCAGTCAGTGATGAATTTTGGCATTTTAATGATACAGGGACTGGTCAATAGTTTTGGGGCTGTGGTGATGGCGGCTTTTGCGGCGGCTGTAAAGATAGATTCTTTTGCATATATGCCCGCCCAGGAGTTTGGAAATGCATTTTCTCTTTTTATTTCACAGAATCATGGAGGAGGAAGGACAGACCGGGTTGGATTGGGAATGAAAAAGGCAGCAGTAGTGTCTATATCCTTTTGCCTGATGATATCAGCAGGTATTTTTGTGCTGGCACCGGCACTTATGCGCCTGTTTATAGATGCAGGGGAAACTGCAATCATACAGACTGGAGCAGAATATTTAAGAATAGAAGGTGCGTTTTACTGTGGAATTGGCCTTTTATTTCTTTTGTATGGATTTTACAGAGGTGTGGAGCGGCCGGAAATGTCGCTGGTGCTTACAGTGATATCCCTTGGAACGAGAGTTCTTCTTGCGTATCTTTTTTCCCCCATATCGCAGATCGGCGTCATGGGAATCTGGTGGGCAATTCCAATTGGATGGTTTTTGGCAGATCTGGTGGGAATTTCCTGTATTCGCAGGATCAGTGGATATCGTATATTTAACTTATCATCTGGTAAATAAGATGTGATAGAAAATAGATCGCAGGGAGAAATAAATGGTCAGTATAACAAAAGATAATTTTTCAATTGGACAAATTTGCGAATCAGGTCAATGCTTCCGCCTGCACAGACTGGAAGAAATTTCTGATGGGAAATATGCCCTGACAGCCTTAGGGCAGTATCTTGAAGTGGAACAGAGACAAAATCAGCTTTTCTTTGACTGTACACCAGAGGAATTTGAGCGTGTTTGGAGGGAATATTTTGATTTGGAAGAAGACTATGGGAAAATTATGGATATGATTGATCCCGAGGATACCTATCTTTTAAAGGCCGCTGCTTATGGCAGCGGTATACGGATTCTCCGCCAAGACTTGTGGGAGATGATTATCAGCTTTATTGTATCACAACAGAACAATATGAAACGAATCAGGAAATGTATTGAGACCTTATGCCAAAGATACGGAGAAGAAAAAAGGCTGGAGGACGGAAGGAAATATTATTTATTTCCAACCCCGGAGGCACTGGCAAAGGTTTCTATAGAAGAATTGTACGCCTGTAACCTGGGATACCGGAGTAAATATATTCATAAAACGTCAATGAGCGCAGCTTTTGGAGAAGTTGATCTTGATGCCATAAAGCGGATGGATTATAAAGAAGCAATGACAGAGCTTTGTAAGTTAACTGGTGTGGGAGAAAAGGTGGCAAACTGCATCTGCCTGTTTGCACTGCATAAAACGGAAGCCTTCCCGGTAGATACCCATATCCAAAAGGTATTAAAAGAGCAGTATGCAGACGGATTTCCTTTTGAAAGATATGCTTCTTATGCGGGAACCCTGCAGCAGTATATTTTTTATTATGATTTGAAAAAGGGCGATAGAGTATGCTGAATCGATTGTTAAGCATTATTTACATATTAATGAGTAAAGAAACAGTGACTGCAAAAGAACTGGCAGAGCGGTTTGAGGTGTCTGTCCGAACCATTTATCGTGATGTGGAAAATTTGAGCATGGCAGGTATACCTGTTTACGCAAAAAAGGGGAAAAATGGCGGTATCAGCCTGATGAGCCAGTTTGTGCTCAATAAAATGCTGGTGACGAAAGAGGAACAAAACCAGATTTTAACAGCCCTTACAAGCCTTCAGGAAACAGAACTTACCTTAAAGCTGGCAGATTTTTTTCATACAGATGCTTTAAACTGGGTTGCAATTGATTTTTCAGATTGGAGTGGAAAAAGGCAGGAGATGTTTGAAACAATTAAGGAAGCAATTCTGTCCCACAGAGTTCTCTGCTTTGATTACTATGGACAAAATGGAGCAATGAAACAACGTTTAGTGGAGCCAGTCCAGTTGCTTTTCAAAGAATATACATGGTATTTGAGAGCTTACTGCCAGGAGAGGAAAGCCATGCGGCTGTTTAAGCTTTTGCGGATGAAGCGGGTGGAAATGACAGAGGAGTTTTTTTCACCACAAAAGCATAGAGAAGAGGTTTACAGAAAGAAACTTTGTGAGAAAATAGATGATGCAGTCTGTCAGGCAGACCAGAATGATGACATGCTAAAAGCAAATAATTTAACAAAATGCACCTTTTTGATTGATCAAAGTGAGGCATACTGTGTTTATGACCGTTTTGAAGAGGATGAAATTACCGTCTTGGAAAATGGAGATTTTTTGATCCATGCTGCTTATCCTGTTGATGATTGGGTTTATGGATTGATTTTTTCCTTTGGAGCTTCAATAAAGGTTTTAGAGCCGGACTATGTAAAAGAGGAGGTTATCAGGAGATTAAAAAAGATGCAGTCCAAATATTTTTAAAACAAATTTATTTTTGTTTTTTAATATGACACGCTGATGTCATATTACATCTGTTATAGTAATTCTATCAAAGGAAAGCAGATTTGAAAACCGCGGTTGCTTTCTTTGAAAAACCAAAATAAAAAGAAAAGAGGATATAAAGATGGATATGATGGAAGCGAAGGATATGAAAATTTGTCAGAGCTGTGGAATGCCGATGAAAGAAGAGCAATTTGGAACAAATGCAGATGGCAGTAAAAATGATACTTATTGCTGTTATTGTTATAAAGACGGTGAATTTGTACAAAATTGCACTATGGAAGAAATGGCGGACTTTTGCGCACCCTTTGAGGTAGAGGGCGGGCGCAGTAAAACGGTGGAAGAGGCAAAGGAAGGGTTAATGAAGTACTTTTCCACCCTTTCAAGATGGAAGGAAAGATATTAGAATATTGAAAAGCAGAAGCACTCTTATTTTATAAAGAGTGCTTTTTTGACGTTTCCAGGTAAACAGCAGGAAGGGGTATCATAAATTTTTTTCGGCTTTTCCCTTCAAGTAAAAGGAAAAGTTTGTTATAATTAACTGCTGTAAAGAAAATATTTATTAGGAAAGATAAAAACCTTGCGTAGAACGCCTGGGAATGGAGGAAAAATGAAACCGTTAGTGATTGTATACAGAAAGTGCAGTACCTGTCAGAAGGCATTAAAATGGCTGGAAGAAAATAAAATTGAATATGAAGAACGTCCCATTAAAGAGGAAAATCCTACTGTGGAAGAATTGAGAAAGTGGCATCAAAAAAGCGGACTTCCGTTAAAACGCTTTTTTAATACCAGTGGGAATTTATATAAAGGGATGCAGCTTAAAGACAAACTTGGCAGTATGTCTGAGGAGGAACAGTTAAAACTGCTTGCCACAGACGGTATGCTGGTGAAACGCCCCTTACTTGTAACAGAGGATTATGTGTGTCCTGGATTTAAAGAGGCAGAGTGGAGAGAGCATATTTTGTAAATGCATAGTTGCGGCAAACTGTTGGTATTTGACTTATGTAGGCTAAGTTATTATAATAATAGGTTAACAGAATAAGTAAATCAGCGCATTGTATGCTGAAGAATTAGAAAGAAGGTTTTTAAATGACGAAAATTGATATTGTATCTGGCTTTTTAGGAGCAGGCAAAACCACACTAATTAAGAAACTTTTGGCGGAAGCATTAAGCGATACGAAGGTAGTACTGATCGAAAATGAGTTTGGCGAGATCGGAATCGACGGAGGATTTTTAAAGGAAGCAGGAATTGAGATCAAGGAAATGAATTCAGGCTGTATCTGCTGCTCCCTGGTAGGTGATTTTGGAACTTCTTTAAAAGAAGTTATGCATACCTACGAGCCGGAGAGGATTTTGATTGAGCCTTCGGGGGTGGGCAAGCTTTCTGATGTTATGAAAGCGGTACAGGATGTAATTGACACAAAGGAAGTGGCATTAAACAGTGCAGTTGCAGTGGTAGATGCGTCAAAATGTAAAATGTATATCAAGAACTTTGGAGAGTTTTTTATTAACCAGATTGCCCATGCAGGTACTATTGTTTTAAGCCGTACGGGAAATATTTCTGAGGAGAAACTGAATCAATGTATCCAATTGATCAGAGAGCACAATGAGAAAGCAACGATTATTACCACTCCTTGGGAGGATTTAGATGGTAAGGATATTCTGGCGGCAATTGAAGGAGCCAAGGATCTGGAAGCAGAAATGATGGCAGAACTGAAGGCACATAGAAATGAAGAAGAAGAGCATCATCACCATCATCATGACGGAGAACATGGTCACGAACATCACCATGATAAAGAGCATGGCCACGAGCATCACCATGATAAAGAGCATAGCCATGAGCATCATCATGAAGAAGAACATGAGCATGGTGCAGACTGCACTTGTGGATGTCATGATCATGAACATGACCACGGTCATCATCATGCAGATGAAGTGTTTACAAGCTGGGGGATGGAAACACCTGCGGCATATGGAAAAGCTGAAATTGAGCATATTCTGGAAGAGCTTGAAAAGGAAGGAGAGTATGGGTTTGTACTTCGCGCTAAAGGTATGGTTCCGGGAACGGAAGGAGGATGGATATATTTTGACTATGTGCCCGGAGAGAGCAATGTGCGTGATGGTAAAGCTGATGTGACAGGAAAATTTTGTGTGATTGGCTCAAAGCTTAAGGAAGATAATTTAGTAAAGCTGTTTGAAAAATAATAAGAAAGAAGGAGTATGGGTAAAAAATGAAGCCGGTCTATGTAATCAATGGTTTTTTGGAAAGCGGTAAAACAGAATTTATTTGTTATACCCTGGGACAGCCTTATTTTCAGATCAAGGGAAGAACTCTTCTTATTGTTTGTGAAGAAGGGGAAATTGAATATGACGAGGTGCTTTTAAAACGGAGCCGTACAGACATGGAAGTAATTGATGAGGAAGAGGCGTTTAATACGTCCCATTTGATAGAGCTTGAAAAGAAACATAAGCCGGAGCGCATTATCATTGAATATAATGGTATGTGGAACTTCAAAAATATGAAGCTGCCCTTTCATTGGACAATTGAGCAGCAGATTACAACGATTGATGCATCCACATTTCCCATGTACTTTACAAATATGAGATCACTGCTGGCAGAAATGCTTCGTAAATCAGAAATGATTATCTTTAACCGTTGTGATGGTGTGGAGGATTTAAGCGTTTATAAGAGGAATGTAAAGGCCATAAATCAGCAGGCGGATATTATTTTTGAAGATTCCGAAGGCGAGGTCAGCCAGATTTTTGAAGAAGATCTTCCCTATGATTTAAATGATCCTGTGATTGCATTAGATAATGAGGGCTATGGAATCTGGTACCTTGACAGTTTAGAAAATTTAGAGCGGTATATAGGAAAAACTGTGCAGTTTACAGCAATGGTTCTTAAGCCTAAAGAGTTTCCAAAGGATTATTTTGTGCCGGGGCGCATGGCAATGACCTGCTGTGCGGATGATATGGCCTTTTTAGGGTTTGCATGTGAGTATGAAAAAAGCGATAAGCTTAGCGATAAGCAGTGGGTAAAGGTCACTGCAAAGGTGGCGAAAGAATATTTTGCAGATTATGGTGGAGAAGGGCCGGTTTTAAAAGCAATCAGCGTGGAAAAAACAAAAGCGCCCAAAGAGGAAATTATCAGTTTTACATGACAAAGGATGAGAAAGGAAGTTGGAAATGTATCACTATTCAATTATTCAGTGGCTGTTTTTCTTTTATTTTTATTGTTTTTTTGGCTGGGTATTTGAATCCACATATGTTTCTTTAAAAAGCAGAAAATTTGTAAACCGGGGTTTTATGAGAGGACCATTTCTTCCTATTTATGGAAGTGGTGCAATCATGATGCTTGTGGTTTCCATGCCTTTTCAGGATAATATTTTTCTGACGTATATTGCGGGTTGTATTGGAGCTACAGTGTTAGAGCTGGTCACTGGCATTGCGATGGAAGCGTTGTTTAAGGTAAGGTATTGGGATTACTCCAATCAGAAATTTAACTACAAAGGGCATATTTGCCTGTCATCTACGATAGCATGGGGATTTTTAACGATTCTAATGACAGAATTTCTGCATAAAGGAGTTGAAAAAATCATCTTTTTGATTCCGGCGATGGCAGTAAATATCGTGACTGTAATCGTAACAGTCTATATTATCATTGACTTTACGCTTTCTTTCAAGGCGGCTATGGATCTGCGGGACATTTTGGTTGGTCTGGAAAAGGCAAAGCAGGAAATGGAGCGCATCCAAAAACGTTTGGATGTTATCATTGCTGTTGCCAATGAAGAGCGTGAGATGCGGAAACTGGAAAACAGCATGCGCATAGATGATTTAATGAGCAATATTGAAGAAAGGTTCGGGGCTTTTAAGGAACGGATTAAGATGAATCCTACTGAGTTTGTGGAAGATGTGCGGGATGAGATTATTGAACTGCGCAGCAGGTACATGGTAGAAAAGGAGCATCGCCTGCAGTTTAAGAGGTTAAAGGATTTTTATCAGAGAGCCTTAATTAAGGGTAATCCTACTATGTATTCTAAGCGCTTTGAAGAAGCCCTGGAAGAATTGAAAAAAGCAGCAAACGAGAGAAGAAAAAAGTAGAAATAGGGTATTGACTAATTACGTGTAAGATGGTATCATATCATTCGTGGCGTAAGTCAAGCGGAAGTGTCGGAACTGGCAGACGAGCAAGACTAAGGATCTTGTGAGCAATGCGCTCGTGTGGGTTCAAGTCCCATCTTCCGCAGTGAAAGAGTCTAGTATATACTAGGCTCTTTATTTTGTGTGTTGCATTTCATGTTGCATGGTAGAAAAATGTTCGTTTGTCATGTCAGTAAATTTTCTTGAAAAATCATCCATAGAACCACGATAAATGTTTTTTAAAGTATGATCGGAACTCCATCCTCCACGTTCCATGATATAAACATCCGGTACGCCTATTGCGTGCATGATGCTGGCTGAATAATGCCTAAGATCATGAAAACGGAACCGGCGCATGTCAAGACGCTTTAAGTATTTTATAAACCTGTCAGATACACGTGAGGGATTGATTTTTACAAGCTTTCCTTCCTTAGGTAGTAAATCAATTACAAAGTCCGGCATTTCTATTTCGCGTGTGCTGGATATGTTTTTAGTAGTTTTGGTTATCCATTCTCCGTCAGTAGAAAGAACAAGAGCTTTATTGACGGAAATTATATTTCCTTTCACATCATCAGCAGTTAAGGCGCATATTTCAGATCGTCGCATTGTTCCAAAAGCAGCAAGATTGCATGCGACATACATATCATAGTCATATTCTTTTAAATAGTCCATTAGAACCTTTATTTCGTCATCTGTAGGCACGTAGGTTTTTCTTTTTTCTTGTTGTGGAAGTTTTACAGATAGTCTTATTTCAGGAGCGTAAGATTCTAAGGCAGCAGATAAAAGACCGTATGCGTTTTTTACTGTTTTTGGGGAATGTCCAATGGAAATGGAACCTACCCAAGCTTGAACATTGGACGAATTGAGGGATTTTATCTTAAGGTTTGCTATTTCTTCCATCAGGTTGTTTTTTATGCTTATGTATGCCTTTAATGTGGTTTGGGATAATACTTTTTCTTTTGATTTGATGTAACATTCAACCATTGTATTAATTGTGTCCTGTTTATCTTCAAGTTCTGATTGATAATTCACAGCCTTTCTTTCAGCTTCTTTCTTTGTGTCGGCAGTAAATGATTTGTATTTCCTCTTTCCATTTTCCATCCCAATATAAATAAGGCATCTGTATTTTCCGGATGGAAGTTTCTTTGCTGTAGCCATAATATCATCCTCCTTTTGGGCATAAAAATGCCCGGAAACTTGATTTTGCTCCGGGAAAATGATACAATTTAAAAGCCATGATATTGTATCGGGTTTCCCGGTATAATTCGTACTTACCGCCTTGGTGTTGGCGCACTGGGGCGGTTTTTATTATAATTCAAATTATTTCTCAATTAAAAATACAAATTTATTATTGCTCCATACATTGTCTGTAAAATGTATTTCTATGTTTTGATAGTCTTGTGGAACTTCCCAACCAATCCATCCTTTCATTTTTTTACCAGCAGCAATTGTTCCGTCAAGCTGATTTCCGTCTTTTTCTAAAAGAGCAGAAAAAGAATAATTTAAAGAATAATCATCTGCATATGCATCAAAGCTCATCATACTGCTAATTGCCAATTCTTTATCAGTATTATTTTCGATTTCAAACTCTGCCATTAAAAACACATTTCCGTCAGTTGGAGTGTTAAAATCACTTCCAGTACTTTCTTTGTAATCAGTCAAAGTTACTCGAACTCCATTTAATTCAGCGATTTCACCTTTTGTGAAAGTAGTTTCTTTGTTTTCATCTTCTGTATTTGTAGGTTCCGTACTTTCTTTCGACGTTTCTTCGACAACATTGTTTGTTTCAATACTTGTATTTGTACTGGTATTTTCAACTTTTTCCGGTTTATCGTTGTTTCCCATATTAGCTACGCCAATGACAAGCCAAAGCCCAGAAATTACCAACGCAACAATTGATAAAGTCTTTTTTCTTCCATCTTTTTTGCATAAATCAATAATTGCAAGTATAATACCAATTACAAAAGTGCATCCGAGAATTGAGAATACCAACGCTGTAACACTTAAACCAGATACTTTTCCATTTGAGCTTTTTTGAGACTTTGGTTGTACTGGACATCCACAATGCGGACATTTTTCAGCTTTGTCAGAGATTTCCTTTCCACATTCTTTACAGTAAATCATTGCCATTTTATTTTCCTCCTAAGTTTTATTATAAAAGTAGATACTTTTATTGCAAATTAAATGAGTTCAAGTACTGCAATGCATGGCTCAAAGAAAATAGCATAATTATCAATAGTTACACATTTTCCATATTTGTTTTTATAATGAGTTAAGGCATCATGTAGAAATTCTTCTGTTACGCCAAGAAATTCTGCCGATTCGGAAATACTTGCACAATGGTTTTTGTAAGCATCCACAATACCCATAAGTCCAACAAGCTTATTGTATGCGTAAATTCTTCCATGTAGTTCCTGCTTTCTATTGGAAACTAAGGACTGGTCTAATATATTGCCATATCCAGTGTAATAGTGTCCCAGTTCTTCTGCCATAACACATTTCTTTTCTGTTTCTGTCAAGCCTTCTTTTATTGCAATCCGATTTCCTTTAATCCTTCCTTTGCTTATTGGAAGGTTCTTTTCCTTTGTAATGATATTATTATTGTCAGCATCTATTAATAATTGTTCATATGTAATCACAATATCACCTCATTTATAATAACATATTATACATAAAATGAAATGAACTAAAATTCATTATCCATAATATTTTCTTCTTGTTTTTTCAATGTTTCAGGAGCATTTGCATAATCGTCAGCATGAGCAGCATTTATATAATATGTAGTATCTTCCTGAACATATCTTGGTAGTTCAGTTAGTTCCTTAACCCTTTTGGTAGCCTCATGCTTTCCTACGTCATTAAGCATCTCATAATATTGCATGATTTTTGGAGAAGCTTCCTGTGCTGTTCCGACTCTTTCCATGGGAACGTCAAATCCCATGAGCCATGCTTCGCTTACATTTAAAGCAAGCCCTAAGATAGTGAGTTTTTCTTGTCCTGGTTCAACTTTCCCATTAACATATTGACTTAAATCATTACGCCCTAATTTTATTTCAAATCTTTCACAAAATGGCTTGCACTTCTCTAATATGTCTACTTGCCTAAGATTTCTTTCCTTCATTATTCGATTCAACCGAATAGATGTGCTTTCACTTTTCATACTGTGTACCACCTTTCTGTATGTACTATATCATGGATTAAACAAAAGTTCAATAAAAAAAAACAAAAAATACAAAATAATTGAACAAAACGTATTGACAAGACGTGTGCGACATGATAATATCAAGATGTTCAATAATATTGAACAAAGGAGGTGAAGAGTTGGCATACGACTATAGAAAGCTTCGTGGAAGAATTGTAGAGAAGTATGGTACGCTGAAAGATTTTGCATTAGATATGAAGTGGTCGGAAAGGACATTAAGTCTTAAGATGAATTGCAAGGTATTTTGGAAACAACCTGAAATCACGAAAGCGACAAAACTTCTTGAAATTCAGAATGAGGAGATAATGGAATATTTTTTTACCCAAAATATTCAAAATAATTGAACAAACATAAGGAGGTGAGAGTGTGATAGTATGTGATGCATGTAAAAAGGAAATTGCGAAATTAAAAACTTCATTAAAGCTTATTCAGATAACCTTACTTATTAATGAAGTGACCTTCTTTATTTTATCGCTGTTACTATCAAAGTTGCTAAAGCAATTATGAGCGTTATAATGCCGATTGCGTTTGTTTTCCACCACTCGGAACGTTGTTCTTTCTTCCTTTTGAGTTCTTCGGCGGCTTTCCGTTGCTTTCGCTCTGTGATGCGCTTTTCATATTTTTGCATTGCCGGATTTTGCTTTACTTTTTCCCAGTCAATATTTTTAAGTTCTTCTTCGCTTAGCTTGGGAATTTCCGGTATCGGGATGATTGGTGGCATTGAGGGTGTTTTACTCATTGTGACGCTCCTTTTCATAATCTGCGATAAGTTAATTATAGGAGCATGTAGAAGCAAAATCAATCACAATATCACGAATGAGACAAATCAACATAAGGAGGTGAGAGAGATAGCAATTCAGGAAGTAAAAAAACAGATAGAAGACAAAATTCAACTCACTGTGAAAGTGGATAGTACTATTGAGGCGGTGTGTGAAAAGATAAAGAAGGATGATGTTGTCATTGGAGAATATGCCAATACAATTCAAGCTCTCGCAATGCTTGTGATGGCAAGGGCTTTACTCTGAATTAATTTGGTATTTCTGATAAAGCATCTGAAATTTCATTGCAGAATTTGGCTATGTTTTGGGCGGTTTTTTTATAGTCGTTAGCATCTACCTGAATTAGATTTTTGTCAAGTGCTTTAAGAGTGATTTCTTTGGAAACCTGAATTAACATATCAGGATTAATTATTTCCATAAAGCAATTTCTCCTTTCTCAATACTCGGGTATGCCAGTGCCCTGAAGTCCAATTATAAAGGAGAATATGGAAAATCTCAACATAAGGGAGGTGAGAAAGATAAAAGATCACGGAGCGATATTTTTTACATTTTTGGGTTTGTCATAGGCATATTTATCATATTGTTTATGCGGAAATATGAGTTATAACAGTCTGATAATAAGATTGGCCAGTAAGCAGTGAAGATACTGTAAAAAAATGTCCAATAAACAGGACAGAAAGGAGGTATTTCATGCCAAAATCTAATTTTTGCATCAATCATGAAGCCATTTTTTCTAAAAACATGAAGCTGGCATTAACCAGAGAAGAGATTACCAAGAAGTCAATTTCTGAAAAAACTGGAATTAGCCGGTCAACGGTCCAGAGGTATTATAAGGAGCCCAAGACTATGACCGTAAATGCTTTAAAGCAGATCGTTAGAATGACAAAAATACCCAAAGAAGAATTGATTGCTTATATCTATGAAGGAAAGTGAGGTAAAAAAGTGTTAATCCTAAAAATAGCAGCCTTCTGGATGCCGGTCATGGGAATAGGGGGCATTGTAGGCGCAGTAGAGACAGGGACAAGCCCTGTAAACGCAGTCATAACCTTTCTGGCCGGATGCATCCTGCTGGCCTTATACAGCCGCCTTGACAGCATCAGATACAGAAGGGACAGGGAGATTGACCGGATGATCAGGAGCATGCAGCAGAAAGACAAGAAAACAGGTCCTGCCACCGACCAAAGCTACAGGACCTAAGCACACTACATATGCTGTTTCTGTGTCCATTATGGCATATGGGAAAGGAAAAGTCAATGAAACTGAACAAGGATTTAAAGAGGGCGTTTGCGGATGAAGGGATCAGGATCCTTAAGTCTGACAACATCCGCCCTGGTGAGAAGATACCCCTGCCTGACCATACGGTCGGGATTGTCGTGGAAGAAACGGAGGTGCCGGAAAAATGATGGGAAAAGTAGAAAGCTATTCCGCCGCAAAGAACTGGGGGTTTATCCTCGGTGATGACGGGAGAAGGTATTACGTATCCAGAGGAAACATTAACAGGGAAAGGATTCCTTCCAGAGCGCTTAGCGTAGGATGCAGCGTGGAGTTCAGCACAGGGGAAGGAAACAAGGCATTGAATGTCAGATACATATAGGAGGGAAGGAAGATGGAAAAAAAGATGGAAGAAAAAAGGATTGTAGAGATTGACGGAGTGAAGATTGAAGTTGACCTGCGCACTGCAAAGAGGATTGATACCTTCTGTGTTGGCGACAACGTAAAGGTGTTATGCAAAGACTATGACAGCTACAAGGTAAAACCCGGCATTATTACGGATTTTGCCAATTTTAAAGAAAAGCCCACCATTGTGGTTGCTGTGTTTAATGAAGGAAGCTGGTCATCTTCCCCAAACATTGAGTTCATCCATATTTATGAAGGGATGGAAAATAAATATGAAATTATCTATGCGGATGGTGAAGAACTCAGGCTGACCAAAGACGGTGTAATTGAAAAATTTGAAAGGGAAATCCAGAAAAAACGCAATGAGGCACAGGATTTACAGAACCAGCTTGACTATTTTAAAAAGCATTTTTTAAAAAATGCAGGGCAGGTGGAAACAAATGCCTGAGCAGATCGAAAACAGCATGATAGTTGACGGTTTCTGGAATGAATCCGAATACGGGGTTCCTTCCGGCAGCCGCCTGAAAAGAGAAAGGGAAGCCTACGAACAGGCAGAAAGAGAGGGAAGCAGTGAGCAGTACATTGTATGAGATTACAGGAGATTATTTAAAACTGTTGGAAATGCTTACAGAGGAAGAAAATCTGGAAGAGCAGGCTGTTAAGGATACGCTGGAGGGGATTGAAGGAGAACTGGAAATCAAAGCCGAGAATTATGCCAAGATCATTAAGGAGCTTTCAGCGGAAGCAGACAAATTCAAAAAGGAAAAGGAACGTCTGAAGGCAAGGCAGCAGACCTGTGAAAACCGTGCGGAGTTCCTGAAAGAAACATTATTTAATTCCATGAAGATTACAGGAAAGACAAAATTTAAAACGGATTTGTTCAGCTTCGGCATTCAGAAGAATGGAGGCCTGCAGCCTATGGAAATCATTCCTGATGCAGATATTCCAGAAGAATACCTTAAAAAGGAACCGGACAATAAGCTGATCAGGGAAGCACTTGAGAAAGGAGTGAAATTACCTTTTGCCTGCCTGAAAGAAAGAGGGCAGCACTTGGTAATCAGGTAAGGATTATGAAATCTTTTAGAAATTTAACAGCAGATGATATTGAATGCCGCATTAATACGATATCAGAAAAAGGATGCAGCCTTTTACTTTATAAAGATGCAAGATGCGACATGAAAATCCTTGATGAAACGGTAGGCGCAGAGAACTGGAAGCGGAACCATGAACTTATCAACGGAAACCTGTTCTGCAATGTATCCATTTATGATGAAGCAAAAAAGGAATGGGTGACCAAACAGGACGTAGGTGTAGAAAGCTATACGGAAAAAGAAAAAGGACAGGCTTCTGATGCCTTTAAAAGGGCATGCTTCAACTGGGGAATAGGAAGGGAGCTTTATACCGCCCCTTTCATCTGGATTACGCCTGGTCTTGTAACACTGAAAGAAAAGAAAGCAGGAAGCGGACAGTATACCACATATGATAAGTTCCGTGTGACACAGATCATAGTGGAGGGTGGAGAAATAAAGGCGCTTGCCATAAAAAATGATTCCCTTAATAAGATGGCATTCAAATTTGACAACAGAAAATCAAAGGATAAGGAATGATCATGGAATGTAAAGGAAGCGTCATTTCAATATCAAGGGATCTGGAAACAAACGGTATCGTTGCGAGCCTGCTCCTTCAGGATGTGTCCGTACAGCAGATGCAGGACTTAAGGGCTTTTGAGGAGCTTTCCGTTTCCCTTAAAAAATACCGGAAAAAGAGGTCCCTTGATGCCAATGCCTACTGCTGGGTACTGTGCAGCAGAATCGCAGAAAAAGTTGGAAGCAGCAAGGATGATGTCTATGAGCAGATGCTCCAGGACTATGGATACTTTTATGAGGATGAAGACGGACATGTAGTGGTGACTGTAAAGTCCGGCGTGGACATGTCAAGGATAGGAGGACACTGGAAATTCTATAAGGATGATGGAAAATTCAGCGCCTATCTTAAAATCAAAGGCTCAAGCGAGTATGACAGCGCTGAAATGAGCCATTTCATAGATAAAATTATCTGTGAAGCAAAAGAACTTGGCATTCCCACTGCGACGCCGGATGAAATTGAGAGGATGAAAGTATTATGGAAAGGGGAAGGAAAATGAAAAAGCTGTACAGCGTGATCCAGGACGACCTAAGCGTCTGTTTTGTGACAGGCAGTACAAATGTAGCAATACACCATATCTTCCCCGGAAAAGGGCGCAGGAAGCTGTGTGAAAAGTATGGATTTCTTGCAGCCCTTGAGCCAGAGTACCACAACATGGGAAGCCAGAGCGTCCACGCAGCGCCCAATACAGGGCTTGACCTTAAGCTGAAGCAGACAGCCCAGCGGTACTTTGAAGAGCACTACGGGACAAGGGAAGAATTTATAAATTTATTTTTAACCAGTTATTTATGAGTATAAGGAGGATACAGGCATGTCACAGACAACAGTTTATACCTGAGATATCTGCAGGGAGAGTAAAAGCAAAGATGATCTGGCCAAGATTACAGTTAAGTCGGAAGGCATACGCATGAAGGGCGCAGGATATGGCGGCATTGATATTGATGTATGCCCTAACTGCCTGAAAAAGAAAGGCTTTATTGTAGAGGCTAAGGATACAAAAGAGGAGGAAGCAATTGGAAGAGAAAATGAACCTGTTAAGCCTTAAGGACTTAGCAAACGGTGCCCTTCAGGAAAAGGCAGACGCCGCCATGCGGAAGGTGCTTGAAAACATGCAGGATCCCAATACCCCCTGGAAGAACAAAAGGCAGATCAATATTAAGATCGCCTTTGTCCAGAATGAGGGAAGGGATGATGCAGCAGTGGAAGTATCCGTTGACACGAAGCTGGCCCCGGTATCTCCTGTAGTCACCAGAATGGCAATCGGAAAAGACCTGATGTCAGGAAAGACCTATGCACAGGAGTATGGCAGGCAGATCAGGGGGCAGATGAGCCTTGACGAGTACAGCGCCCAGACAGGCACAGCATACCAGCAGACAGATGAAGAGAGCGTGGACACAGAAACCGGAGAAATCCTCTCCGAAACCAAAGTAATTGATATGAGAAAGGCTGCCGGCAGTTAGGCAGAAAGGTAGAAAAGTATGTTAGAAAAAGCATTAAGTTATCTTGTAGGCCTTGGAGCAAACAAGGCAAGAATAGAAAATATCACACTTCCGGACGGAACCCAGCAGGTCTATTCCAATGTGCCGCTGAATCGCCTGTCAAAGTACATACCTACAGCGGATAGTATCAAAATGAGCACCCTTACCAGCCTTGTGGACTACATAAAAGGAAATATTGACACTATGGCGGAGCGGATGATCGTACAGGTAAAAAGCCCTGTGGAGGTATGTCTTTTCTCACAGCTGGATGAGGACAGAAACAGGGAATATCTGGTAAATGTCACCGCCCAGGTGCCGGGCTTTAACTATGAAAAATTCATTGACCATGAGACGTTCTGCATCAACGTACAGTCCAAGTTTTTAAATGATCCTGAAACAGACAAGGATCTGATCCTAAAATTTGCAGGAACCGTGGAGCAGGGAAGCGTAGCGGAATATGGCGACAACGGAGTGACGCAGAAGGCAACTGTAAGGACAGGAATCGCTTCTAAAGCAGATGCAGTGGTACCTAACCCAGTAAAGCTCCGGCCATACAGAACCTTTATGGAAGTGGAGCAGCCTGTTTCAGAATTTATCTTCCGAATGGCGGAGGAAAGAGGCATAACCTGTGCGCTGTTTGAAGCGGACGGAGGAGCATGGAAGAATGCAGCCATGCAGAATATAAAGAACTATCTTGAATTTGAACTGGCGGACTATAAAGACCAGTTCACGGTGATCTCATAAAAAGGCTTCCCCTGCCATGCATGGAAAAGGCGCGGCAGGGGAGAAAGGGACAAGGGATGGCAGGGAGAGGATATAAGGTCGGACTTGACTACTTTGAACTCGACTGCTACATGGAAGAAAAGGTTAAATTGATCCAGGCTGAATTTGGACTAAAGGGCTTTGCGGTAGTCGTTAAACTCTACCAGAAAATATACGGAGGGTTTGGTTATTACTGTGAATGGTCAGAAGATTCGCTGTTGCTTTTCACGTCAGAAAATGGTTTGTCAGGCGACAGCAAAAATTTCATACAGCAGATCGTGTCAGCCTGCATCAGAAGGAACATTTTTTCAGAACAGCTTTTTAATAAATTCGGTATCCTTACGTCCAGCGGGGTGCAGAAGAGATACCTGAATGCAGTGTCCAAGCGTGAAAAAGTTGAACTGATCAAAGAGTACCTTTTAATAAGTGTTGATGAAAATAAGAAAAATGTAGTCATAAATTCCATTTCCGGCGGAAGAAATGCAGATAATGAAGCCGGAAATGAACAGAGTAGAGAAAAGAAGAGTAGAGAAGAGAATAAATACAATATGTGCAAGGCTGACGCCTGTGCACTGTTTGAAAAACTATGGGAACTGTATCCCTGTAAAAAGGGCAAAGGGCAGGTATCAGATACAGCAAAAATGAGACTGCTTAAGATCGGCTTTGAGGAAATGAACAGGGCTGTTGACAGATACAAGGCTTATCTGGAACAAAACAGTGACTGGCTGCGGCCAAAGAATGGCAGCACCTTCTTCAACAGCGGATACATTGATTATCTGGATGCCAACTATGTGCCTGACAAAAGGCCGAAAGCACCAGCTAAAAACAGCTTTAACAGTTTTCCACAGAATGATTACGATTTTGAGCAGCTGGAAAAAGAAATACTGTCAAACTGACAGGGAAAGGATAAGGCTATGGGAGAAAATGAACTGCTTATGCATGACTACCGGCATTACAGCGATTTCCGGCGCTATGTGGACCGCCACTGCCGGTCTTACGGATGCACGCTGGAAGAGGCGCTGCAGAACTTTATTGTGAGGGAAGTCCGTAAATACTATGAAGAGGAGCGCAGGCTGAAAACAAATGGCAGTCTGACAGTCTGCTTAGGGTGTGGGGCATGACGGAAAAGGCAGTAAGGGAAATCAAATTTGAAAAAGGAGCCACATTCACCACCCAGTTCATTATCCGTTTTGACAGGGAGTGGGGGGAGACGGTGAGGAGGCTTAAAAGATCAGGGAGGAATTTAAAGATTCCCATCATAAAAAAGTAAATCAGGCCATGCTTCATCATGGCAGAAAGGAGAGTTTTATGGAAACAGGTGCAAGGCCGAGAGGAACGGACAGGGCAAGGGTGATACCAGTAATTGAAACCAGCTCCCTAAGGGGATCCGGGCTGAATGAAGAGGACAAATGCAGGGAAGTAAAGCAGTACTGGGATTTGAATGGAAAACTGCTTGCAGAATATGATCCTTGTGCAAAAGAAAAACAGGAAAGCAACAATATAGAATCAATAAAACAATAAACAGAAAGGAGCCAGCCTCCGGCCGGGGCAACGCTATAGCAGGCTCCATAAGATAAATGATAAACGGAGAATTAATCATTGACAACTTTGCCGGGGGAGGCGGTGCCAGCACCGGAATAGAAACAGCCACAGGATACAGCGTGGACATAGCCATCAACCATGATCCGCAGGCGGTAAGGATGCACAAGGCAAACCATCCCTGGACAGAACACTACTGTGAAAGCGTATGGGACGTTGATCCCATAAAAGTGTGTGCAGGACGCCCTGTAGGGCTTGCATGGTTCTCCCCTGACTGCAAGCATTTTTCCAAAGCAAAGGGCGGAAAGCCAAAGGATAAAAATATACGCGGTCTTGCATGGGTGGCGCTGCGCTGGGCCGGACTGGTAAGGCCCAGGGTGATCATGCTGGAAAATGTGGAAGAGTTCAAAACATGGGGGCCCCTTAACAGAAGGCGCCATCCCATAAAGGCGAAAAAAGGTTTTACGTTCAGGAAATTTGTCTCACAGCTTGAAACTTTAGGGTATCAGGTGGAATTTAACGAGCTTACAGCGGCAGACTATGGCGCGCCCACCATAAGGAAACGCTTTTTTATGATTGCAAGATGTGACGGAAAGCCCATTGTGTGGCCGGAGCCCACCCATGCACCGAGAAACAGCATAAAGGCAAAAGAAGGATTTTTAAAGCCATATGCAGGGGCATACACACAGATAGACTTTTCCCTTCCCTGTCCGTCCATATTTGATACAGCGGAAGAAATCAAAGAAAAATACGGAATCAGGGCAGTCAGGCCGCTGGCCCCCAAAACAATGGAACGGATTGCAAGGGGAGTGAAAAAATTCATACTGGATAATAAAGAGCCCTTTATAGTACAGGTGAACCACAGCGGAAGCAGTTATAACTACTGCAGCAGCATGAATGAGCCTTTAAGGGTGGTCACGTCAAAGCATGGATTCGGAATTGTGGAGCCATACATAGTCCAGATCGGGCAGACCGGATTCACAGCAGACAGGAGCAGGGACATACAGGAGCCGCTTACAACCATAGTCAGTAAGAATGAGCACTGCCTTGTGGAACCGGTGCTCTCCCCCTGTATCATGTGCAACAATGAAAATAATGTCGGGGCAGATGTGAGAAGCCCTCTTCCGACAATTACCACCGCAAACAGAAATTATGAAGTGGCGGCCACTCTGATCCAGTATCATTCAGAGACTTCGGGAAAGGAAGTAAGGGGGCAGTCATTAAAAGATCCTGTCATGACGGTGGACAGTTCCAACAGATACGGACTTGTAACATCATTTCTAAGCAAATTTTATGGACAGGAAACCGGACAGGATATAAAAGAACCGCTCCACACGATTACCGCAGGTGATGGCCATTTTGGCGAGGTCAGGGCATTCCTGATCAAGTACTATGGACAGGGTACCGGACAAAACATAGAAGATCCTCTTGACACCATACCGACGCATGATCGCTTCGGCCTTGTGGAGATAAAAGGAACCCTGTACCAGATCGTGGATATCGGCTTGCGGATGCTGGAACCAAGGGAATTGTATGGGTGCCAGGGCTTCCCCGGTGATTACATTATAGACCATGATTATGAGGGAAAGCCATATCCAAGGTCGGAGCAGGTGGCCAGATGCGGAAATTCGGTGTGTCCCCCACTGCCTGCAGCAATGGTAAGGGCAAACCTGCCTGAAATGTGCAGGTCGGAAAGGACACCAAACATGAGGATAGAGGAGGAGCAGACAGGGCAGCTTAAGTTTGCATAGGAGGGAAGATGAAACAGATAAAAGATTACCCCATAGGGGCAAGGGTAAAGTTAGAGGATGATTATCCGGGAGAAGAACTCCACGAAGTATCAGGATATATGAGCCTGTACGGATTTGATTACCTTTTGTTTACAGATGGATACATGGCGTATGTGGGAAGGGTGGCAGGATGAAACAGTATTGCAGATATTGTGCATGGATGGTTGTAGGTGATGCCAACTACTGCACAAAACAGGAAAGGTGCATAAGTGATGCGGCTGCAAAATCCCCAAACCGCTGCCATGACTTTGCCTATAATCCTGTTGATGCATTTGGCGAGAATGAGAAAGGCTATCAGCCAAGGGTGCCAAAGAAAAAGCAGTGTGACGGACAGTTAAGTTTATTTTAATAATGCAAAATAAAATATAAAGTGGTGAGTCTGGATATAAGGGAAGGAGTAAGCATGATTAAAGTTGGATATATCGTAGAAACAAAGGATGATTGTAAAAAAGGCATAGTTACAAGAAAATATGCAGGAATACATATTCTTTTTAGTGATGGCTCTTTTGGTTATCGGGATTCTGACCAATTAAATGTTATTGGCAGAGCTAATATTAGAAAGATATTCAGACAGATAGAAAATTCGAAAGGTGAAAAATATGAACAGGCTGACAAAGGAAAAATTAGTAAATGGATTTCCTGTATGTTATCCAAAAAACAACAGCGGCGTGGGTGAAATAGTAATGAAAAACCATCCATACAGGGAGATTGTGGAGAAACTAAAGTGTTATGAGGATTTAGAAGAAAAATTAAAATCAGTCTATGGAGAATGTGGCGGACTTCTTGAACTGGCGGTTGAAAAACTTACAGAGTATGGACAACAGCACTTTGGTAAGTCATACAGGTCAAGGCTACTGACAGATGAAGATGCTGATATGTGGATAAGGTGGAAAGAATTGAAAAAGCAGGGACGGTTAAAGGAGTTTCCATGTGCAGTGATGGACACTGCATTTCGTATAAAAAAAGGAGCGAGCATTCCAATAATACAAATGGAGATAATAGAAATTAGTCTGTTTGATATCGGAAATAATATTTTATTAACACAGATAAAATGCAAAGATTGGAGAGACGGGGGTGAGTTCTGTTATTTGTGTGACGATATTGGGAAAGATGTGTTTCTCACTTATGAGGAAGCCGAAGCTGCATTAAAATCAATGGACAAGTAGAACAGATAATTTAAACATGGAGCCAGAATATGAAGAGAATAATATTTTATACAATGCAAAAAAAGTCAAATACCATAGGAATCGAGAGGAAAGATGGTTTTGAGCTTGAGATCATGGATGAAAAATTTTATGGATACACAGAAGACGACCATGCCGATATTGTTGATCCAAAAACAGGGATGGCCATAATAAGAGATTTTTCCACAGAAATCATGCTGGAGGAAGATAAAATTGAATGGCTGGTGACCAGGTTGTTGAGCAAAAAGAAGGATATATTAGAAAGCTTTCTGGACAAAAGAAAAACCAAAGAATACAGAATGATGCAAAAAAGGTTTAAGTATTTTGAAAAAGGAATAAAAATAAATGAAAAAATTGTAATGAAAGACAGTTAAATTAAACTTTAGCGGAGGTAAAGAATGAAATTTAGTGCAAAGAAATTTTCGGGAAATGCGGACAGTATATGTCGTAAGCGGCTGCCGGAGTCACACAGGAATGTACTGGATGGAAAAGAAGTAGTGGATGGAAAGATAGAGTATGAGGCAGACGGAAAGGAATATTATTTATATCCGGTGTTGCCGGAATGGTGCGATTAAATTTTAGTGGAGGTAGGACATGAACAAAATCTTATATAAAGCAAAAAGAACGGATAACGGAGAATGGGTAGAAGGATGTCCGGTAATTGATTACGTAACAGGACAATACTTTATTCACGCCAAAGGAAACAGCGTGAATGAAAGCGACAAGGTAGGTGAAAAAGGATGCCTTATGTTTTTTGCTTTTGAGGTTGCTCCCGAAACTGTCTGCCAATGTACAGGAAAAGAGTATATGGATTCAGAAACTGCCTACGAGGGGGATATATTTAAAAGCCAATCGAGCGGCGATTTAATGATATTACGCTACGGAACATATCAAGCGTACTGCCCTGCGGACAGGACATATATGGATTCAGTTGGGTTTTACGCTGAATGTGAAGGATATCCTGATATGCCGATTGGAGATTTAAAGGATTATGCGTTGAAAGCAGGCAATATTTTCGACAGTCCTGAATTACAGGAGAAAATAAAATGAAAGCAGTCATGAAATACCCAGGGAGCAAATGGAGCATAGCAGAATGGATTATCAGTTTCTTTCCTCCCCACAATAGTTACCTTGAAGCATTCTTTGGGAGTGGAGCAGTATTATTTAATAAGCCCAGGTCAAATATAGAAACAGTAAATGATCTTGACGGAAATGTGGTAAATCTGTTTGAGTGGATTAGAAAAGATCCTGAAAGGCTTGCCCATGAAATTTATTTTACACCCTATGCGAGACAGGTTTACGAGGATGCTTTTGCCAAGGTACCAGAGAACAGTCTGCAGAAAGCAGTCAACTTTTACATACGTCTCAATATGGGGCATGGATTCCGAACAACAGGGGAAAAAGTAGGCTGGAAAAATGATGTACAGGGGAGGGAAAGGGCCTATGCAGCTACTGACTGGGTAAACCTGCCGGAGAAGATTATACAGGCGGCAGAAAGACTCCGGGGAGTGCAGATAGAGAACCGGCCGGCAGTGGAAATAATCCAAAGGTTTAATTCTCCCAAAGTGTTGATTTATTGCGATCCTCCGTATGTATTAGGTACCAGACATGGGAAACAGTACAGGTATGAAATGGAGGATAAAGAGCAGCATGATTTGCTGGATGCAGCTTTAGCTCATAAAGGCCCTGTTCTTCTATCCGGCTATGACAACGAATTATATAACAGCAGGCTGAAAGGCTGGCACAGGGAAGAAACAACCTGTTACTCCCAGGTATGCAGTAAAAAACGTGAAGTTTTATGGATGAATTTTGAACCAGCCCGGCAGATGCAGATAGAGGAATTTATCAAAACATAGGTCGGCTAAACTTTAGGAAGGAGAAAAAATGCTAAATATTAAATCCGAAAATGGAACCGTAGATATTTTACAAATGGACGGAACAGAAAAGCGCATAGTTGCGGATATTGGGGCGGCAGCACATAAGACGCTTCTGCTGATTGCAAATAACAGTAAAAGTAAAGAAGAGGTATTTATCAAATATGGAGCGCTTGTTAGAGAACTTGTTGATTATTTGGAAGAGACGGTCAAAAGAGTAGATGAGCTGAGAAGCTAAACTAAAATAGAGTAAGAAAGTAGGTGTGTTATGAAAAATTTATTCTGTTTTGGACGTTATGATGGAGATAATAAACAATGCATTAGATGTAATGACCATGATTGCATTCATTTTGAACATGTAAGAATGGAAGAAGAAAACTTGACTTTGGAGGATTTAAAATTGTTGTTTGCAGAATTGGAAAAGAAAAGTTTTTCGGTGGATTTTGGGCAAACAGAAGCAATGGCAGTTAAGTTGGTAGATATCGAAGATATGCTTATCAATCAATTTAAGTAGTTAAACTGATATTTAGTGGAGGAAAATTGATGAAGATAGGAGAATTACAAGACCATTGTGGAAACTGCAAGCTGATTGATTATTGTACGGAGCCATACGAAACACCACATTTATGTGCCTATGAAGAATTGGAAGATGTGGACGAGGAAACATATAAGCAGATTGCAGAGAGCATAACAGAGGAAGAAATCAAGGACAAGTTAAAGCAATATGAGGAAAACAACATAAGTCCGTGGACGGACAATCATAATGGGGTGATATGCGATATCGTTCTTGAAAAATTGTATAGGCGGTAAACAAGCCAAATTAGGGAGGTAAATATGAATAGACTGACAGAAAAAAGAGACGGACATAATGTTATTCCACTTAGACAGAACGGAGAAACAAAGTGGGCGTTAAGTAGTGCGGGAATGGGAGACGGTTCCACAAAGTTTTTGTATGGAAACCATGCAGATAAACTGGCAGAGTATGAAGAACTTGGCACAGTCGAGGAATGCCGGGAGGCAATGGAAAAGCAGAAAATAAAGAAAGTAATTGATGATACAGCATTCGGTATATGTCCAAACTGCCGCAATGAATTTAACGGTGAGCTGGTCAATGAATACAACATGAAATACTGTATCTATTGTGGACAAGCCATAGATTTAAGATCAACTTATAAACCCAAAATAATTGAGGGAAAAATAAGCGGTACAGGCTGGCCGATAGACGGGTGTACATTAATACTGGCATTATGGGATTGGGACAATTACGGAAGCTGGTATTTACATAACTGGAAGCCAGAAGACGATCAGGCCATAATGGAAACTATGTTTATTGCGGAAACGGAAGTAGGGATGTGTCTGTACGACACGCTGAAGGAATTTGCTGATCATTGGAAAGAATGGGAACCAGAAGGCAGCTTCTGCATTCCACTAAAAAACGTTGAGGTAATAAAAGTTTTGCAGGAAGAACAAAAAGGCGATCAAGAAATTGTATTTGAGGAACGGGAGGACACAGAATGAAAGCGATAACCATCTATTGTGGACAGGCTATAGAAAGGGGGAATCTCTATGACAAAATCAGAATTATTGCAGATTGCAAAACCTATATTATTCAACACTGATATGGTTAGGGCAATATTGGACAGAAGAAGGACGGTAACAAGGAAGGTAATAAAACCGGCTAATCCATTTAGGAATAAAGAAGGATATCACCAAGGAAATGGCTTATGGATTGATGGTTACAGCAAAAATGATGAGCCGAATGGGCATATAAAAGATTACAGTGTCTCAAGCTGTTGGATGACTAGGAAGTATTACCTAGAGAAATATGCACCTTATCAGCCGGGAGATACTCTGTATGTCCGGGAAACATGGAATACCAATCCGCTGCATGATTATGGTAACGAATCAAACAAATATGTGTATAAAGCTGATTATGATGGACATGCTGGTGAATTTGGCTGGAGCCCACCCATCCGTATGCCAAAGGAAGCAGCAAGAATCTTCCTTAGAGTGATAGATGTAAGGGTAGAGCGGTTGCAGGATATCACTGAAGAGCAGGCGATTAAAGAAGGATTTAAAGGGGTTCGTTGCAGATGTGGAGGAACTGCATATGCATGTACTGATTGCTATAACACTGGATGGGTAGAGCCGCCATATGTTGGCTTTATGTACACATGGGATTCTACAATTAAAAAGAAAGACCTTGTTCTTTATGGGTGGAAGGCTAACCCCTGGGTATGGGTGATAGAGTTTGAGAGGATAGTTCCAGATGGATTTTAATTTAATATACGATAGTAGGATATGTAGCGTAGAAGGAGGAGGCAGGATAATGCAAAAGAATGAATTAAGACCATGTATTGTCAAAATTGGAAAAATAACAGAAAGAAAGCGCTTTTTAAATGGCGAACAAGAAATCAATGTCATAAAGGAAGCTGAAATTTATAAAGGATATTTCCATACATGGGAAAATGATGCTTATGTGTCCAATGCCTATCTTATTGGTATGAGTGCAGGACAGTTTTCTTCGCTTTATGGTGTTGTAGAATTTGAAGACGGAACCATACATAAAGTTGATCCAGAAAGCATTACTTTTATTGATAGAGATTGAATCAGCTCTGAAAGGTAAAAATTT